>SLNR01000149.1 GCA_007132905.1 Candidatus Sumerlaeota bacterium
CTGCTGGAAAAGTATGGGCAAGCGCAAAATGAATATGACTGGCACGAGGGATATTCCTTCCGTGCCAAAATCAGTTCCATTTTAAACGGACTGGGCTTTGCCAAAGACCGCTATGATGATTCATTAGACACTTTAAGCGGCGGGGAGAAGATGAGACTTCATCTGGGAAAACTTCTTCTCCAGGAACCTGATCTGCTCTTGCTGGATGAGCCTAACAACCATCTTGATCTTACCACCCTGGAATGGTTGGAAGAGTATCTGCAAAACTGGGATAAAGCCTTGGTGATCATCTCGCACGATCGGGATTTTTTGGACCATGTAGTTTCGTCCACAGCTGAATTGGAAGAGGGCCGCTTGCGGGTATATAAGACCAACTATACGGGTTTTTTACAGGAAAAAGAAGAAAGACTGCAACAGGAAGAAGAAAAATACGAGCAGCAGCAAAAAGAAATCAAAAAGATGAATGATTTCATCACTCGTTTTAGGGCCAAAGCCACCAAAGCGCGGCAGGCAAAAAGCAAAGAAAAAGTACTTGAGCGCATGGAAAAAGTAAGTTGCTCAAGAGTAAAACAAAAAAGGATGAAAGTACGGTTTGGCCAGCAGAGAAGAAGCGAAAAAGATGTTCTTATCGCCAAGAACCTTGCCAAACAGTATGGCTCCCATCAGGTATTAAACGAAATTAATTTTTCTCTTAAGCGGGGCGATCGGGTAGGGATCATCGGTCCCAACGGGGTCGGCAAATCAACGCTGCTTAGGCTTTTGGTAGGAAAAGAAAAGCCATGTGAGGGCAGTATTGAAAAGGGATCCAAAGTGGAAACCGGTTTTTTTGCCCAAAACCTGCCCTTGATCAGCGAAGACCATACCGTATTAAATGAGATGATGAAGACCGATGTTTTTACAGAGAACGAGGCGCGGGACCTGCTGGGCTTGTTTTTGTTCAGCGGAGAAGAGGTGTTTAAGAAAGTACGCCAGTTAAGCGGCGGGGAAAGAAACCGGTTGGCCCTGGCAAAATTAGTCACTAGACAGGCGAATTTACTGGTGTTGGACGAACCGACCAATCATCTTGATATCGCTTCGCGGGAGGTCCTGGAGCAGGCCTTAAACGATTATCCCGGCACCGTGGTGTTGGTTTCACACGATCGGTACTTTCTAAGGAAAGTGACGAACCGGATTTTTGTGCTGACAGAAGCAGGACTCCATGATTATCCGGGGGGCTATGAATCCTACCTGGAAAAACACAAACAGGAGCAAGACTCTCAGGAAGAACAAAGCCGTTTGGATAAAAAAAAGAATAAGAACAAGAAAAAAGAAGATCTACAGGCAGCGGAAGAGGAAAAAAGAAAAGAGCAGCAAAAAAAACAGGACGTTCTAGAAATTCAAGAAGAAATCCAGCAGCTGGAAGAAAAGAAAAAAAGGATAGAGCAGAAAATGACCTCGGCCGATTTATATGACGATGGGAAAAAAGTTCAATCAACGGCCAAAGAATACAAAGAAATCCAAGATTCTCTCGATCTTTTGTATCAGCGCTGGGAAGCGCTGGAGTAAAACCTACCTTTTTACGAGATAAAAGCGGCCGCCAAATCAAACCAGACCATGAAATATGGGCATAAACACCTTGCACCGGCATCGGGAAAGGGACTACTAAACCATGAATGAAAAATGAATGTCTGCAGTGTTTTATGCAGCAATCTTTTCTTGTATGGATGGCTGCTTTTTTTGTATCTTGTTTTTTACTCCTGTTTTGGCTTTTGACTTTTGTTTTGAAAGAAAAATTTTACGGGTGCATTATGACGGCATGCAAAGAAGCTCGTCATCGCTTGGCCTTCATGCTATTAAACAGGCGTTCTGTATCTTCTTTCCGGCACAATTCAGAACCGGGGGTCATGACGGCGGCTGAACCGGCTGCAATCCCGTAAAGGGCTGCTTCCTTGAGGGTTTTGCCCTGTGCCAGACTATACACAATCCCAGCTACCATGCTGTCACCTGCACCCACTTTACTGACGATGGGGACCGTCGGGGAAGTGATGTGCTCGGTCCACTCTTTAGAGATCACCAGTGCACCGGCTGATCCCAGGGAAATTACCAACACCTGGCACTGGCCGCTGCGGATCATCTTTTGCGCTTCCTTTTTAATGTCTGCTTCTTCCGGATCTTTTGCCCCAATCAAGTCTTTGAATTCTCCGATATTGGGCTTGATCAGGTAGACTCCTTCCTGAAGGACTTTATCCAGAGGTTCCCCCGAAGTATCTACGATAATTTTAGCGCCCTTTTCCTTGCCGATCTTGGCTGCCATGGCAAAAAAATCAGCGGGAACCTTTGCAGGCAGGCTGCCGCTTAAAACCATCCAATCAGGGGACGGCTCGATCTCGGCAAGTTGCTCTAAGAAAGCCTCCCACTCTTGTTTTTTTAGTTCGGGTCCCGGCATGCCAAAGCGATACTGCTGACCAGTGGACTCTTCTAAGATGACCAGGTTTTCTCGCACGGCCTCTTTTATGGCTATCGGTCGATGATCGAGCTGTTCTTTGCTTAAAAGCTTTTGCAGCCGTTGTCCGGTTAGTCCGCCGGCTGCATAGACAACGGTGGATTCGCCTTCCAGCTTTTTGATGGCTCGGGAGACATTTACGCCTCCCCCTCCAGGTTCAAAGCGGGGGGCAGTACAGGCAAGCTTCCTTTCAGCCACTACATTTTCTACACTGGCACTTTTGTCGATGGCCGGATTAAGGGCGACGGTGACAATGGTTTTCATAGCCTATTCTCCTTTCGGCAGACTAAGATAAAGTAGTCTGCTTCTTTTGAATGCTTTCATTTTTTCTTTGGACCTGATTCCATTCTACCCCAGAAACACCTTTGTGTACAATTCCTTGGTGCTTTGAGCTCCATTTGCAAGGCTCATTTAAAAAGGAGCCAAAACTGTTACTTGTGCTGATGAATGGCTGAGCCATACTGATGATGCACTGTCCCTTTGAAAGAACACTCCGCCATGATGGCTGTTTAACAGGGGCTATGGAATAATATTCAATTGCTGTTTGGCCGTGAACACTGCGAGGCTATGTAAGAAGCTGGCAGAGAAGGGTACAGGTCATAGTCGCTAATAATCCGGTATTGGCTACCTTACCAATCCATCTTTTAAAGGCGCAAGAAAAGACCGGGCATGTCAACTTCGCCTTCCATTAACGGATTTTTTTTGCACCGGAAGCCTTCTTAAGACGTCCTTTTTTGAAGCACCATCACTAACTGCTAGTTACTGATGGTGCTTTTTGCTAGCCCCTAATCCAACTAAGATGTCTGATCGTAATAATCGTGACCTGCCGGCTAAAGCTTTAGAGGGTCCCTTCTCCAATGAAAGCTTCAAGATGCGGGCGGCATCTTTTTTCCTGAGCTAACTCCTTGATTGCACCGGCGAAATAGCTACTCCCCCATGGTCAATTTCTGTGATGTTCTTTACAAGGGATATCCATTTTTATTTTTTCCGGGCTGTCAGTCGAAATAGGCCCAAAAGATTTTCCCGGTCGTTTTTTAGGGATTGAATCAAAACTTGTTCACCAGGTTTATGTCGATTGTTTTCGATGTATTCATCCCAGATGTCTTTCGTTTCGGGAAGGATTTCACAATGTTCTACTTTGACCAAACCGGTTTTCTCCATAAAAGGAACCCACCAGTCAGGAGAATGAACCGGATACCAGGGGTCCTCCTCATCCCAGTATAGATCCTGCAGATAAGGAGGAAGATTTACATCAAAATGGATTTCTTCTCTAAAGCACCCGTCCAAGATCCCGATTTGGCCACTTCTATTAAGAAAAGACAACAAGTAAGGTAAAAAGCGCTCATCCATACCAAAATAGGAGTAGGCATCCACTGACAAAATCGCATCGAAAAAACTTTCAGCGAAAGGAAGATGTTTTGCATCGGCCCGGAGGGGGAAAATTGTATTTTCCAGGCAGGCTTCTTTGATCAGCTGATAATTGCTGCTGGGCGAGACTTCCTTGTCTACCGCCCAGACTTCAACCTGAAATTCGCGGGCCAAAAAAATCGAGCTGATCGCTTTTCCGCAGCCTAAGTCTAATATCCGCATACCTTTCTTTAAGTCCAAGATCTGACACAAAGATTCGGTGCAGAGCAGCGTTAGGCCGTCATAAGAGTGTTCTAACACCCATTCTTTTGGATATTGGCAAGCCAAGGGGAAACTTTTTTCCAGCATATTGACTCCTCCTTTCGACTCCCTCTCAGGTTTTATAATACACACAGAAGGCAGATCCATCTGTCTCCTTGGTATAAAAAGAAAAAGATTGATTTTCTGCCGCTTTTTTCTGAACCTGGATCCAACATGGCTTGGTTTCCGTAGATCTCTTTTAGACCGGCAAGTGCTTTGTAGCCGTATCAAGTGCTTTGTGTCTTAGGGAATCGAAGCAAATTTCCCGGATCCGCCGCGTGCCTGGTCCTTCTCAAAAGAGTTTTAAAGCGGACGGGATGGTAAAGGTGTTTTCGATAAGCCTTCCCTTACCATGAGACCTTAGGGGTGGGTTTTAAAAGATCATCTTAAATATGTCATCGCCGGTGATGTGAACAGCTTCATGGCTTTTCGCATGAACTTGCAGCAGGCATTTCCCTCCCCGGTGATTGATACAGGCAGTGGGAATGGTGGAAAAACAGTCCCGGTTGGAAGGGAACATAGGATAACGCAAAAGCTACCTTTGCAAGAAAGTTCCTTAGGTATTCGATTAGCTAAGAAAGCTTTCCTGCTTTCGACAGTAAATAGCCGGTTTTAAAAGAAGGTTGGCTGTTGGTGGTCGGTACCTGCTTAAAAATAGAATATTTTTTAAAAGACGAAGAAAAACTCCTGAAAGAAAAATCATCAGGCCAAAAAAAATCTTGCTACCCCGAAAAAACAAAGGATGATTGCGAAATGATAAGTGTAAGACCAAATAAAACTATCGAAAGGAGTTGTTTTTATGAAGAAGATAGGCGCTGTACTTTTTGCGATCATCTTAATCGGCTCGCTGGCCTTAACGGCCGCGGCGGCACCGGGAGGACTTCCGGCGGCTCATGGAACTGACGGCCCCGGCTTTGGAGAGGCCGTAGCAGAAAAAGCCCTGGAGACTCCTTGTGAGCTCGCCGAACATGCTTCCGACCGAGAGCCAGAGGAAGAGCCAGAGGCGGTTGATGAGGAAAATGGGAAAAAAGGGCTGGAAGTTTCTGCACAGGCCAAAAGTAACCCGCTAGAACTTGCTGCCTCGGCTGCTGAAAAGGCCGAAACAGAAGCAGATGAAAATGATTCGGAAGAACCCGGCATGCCGGCTAAGCACGATGTATGCGGCTTTGGATTTAGCGAAATGGTAAGAGATCTTGCCATGACTGACCCGCTGGCTTTGGCATTTCATGTGAGCGGCCGAGAGGTTCCTACGTTGTAGCTAAATGACTGTAAAGCCGGGAGGAACATCCCGGTTTTTTTTTATAAAATTTTTTAGAAAAGAGGATAATGCCAGAGAGAAACCGTCAAATAAAAGAAAGCAAAAAAGTTTTACCATACAAAGAGGAGATACTTTACAGCAGTTATCTAGTTTCATTTAAAATAGTCTTTTAATTCTTTTTTAGATAAGAAGCGTTTTGCATCAAAAAGGAATGGGTACCGGTACGAAAAGCAATCGTCACGCTTTAAGCGAACCCTCATTGACCGGGAGAGATGACAAGACCGGTAAAACTCTTCTGACTGACGGACGGGGGCGAAAAAAGAAGGATTCATCCGCTCCGGCATTTGTGTCCGGAAATGCGTATGTAAGTCAAGGACGGGCCATGGGCCTGGCGGAATCCTTCCTGAGCATGGGTCGGATCATTAGGCCCCTGTGGGGCGAACTCCTTTTCGATGTGAACATGCCGTATCTTCTCATCAGCGGTGGACTAGTTTTGCTGATCACAGCCGGTGTGACTGATGCCAAATCCGGGCAATACCTGAATGAAGATCTGGTATAC
>SLNR01000073.1 GCA_007132905.1 Candidatus Sumerlaeota bacterium
CATTGACATTATTAATAATATGTGGTATTTTTGAGCTAGATTTATTAAGGAGTGATCGCATGCCCTACAAAGCATTGGGCCAATGCCCTGTATGTCAAGAAGATTTTACAATTAGCAAACTCACCTGCAGCAATTGCCATTCCAGCCTGGAGGGAGAATTTTCCCCTTGCAAATTCTGCCGGCTTCCGCCAGAACAGCTCGAATTTATTGAGGTGTTCATAAAATGCCGAGGCAGCATCAAAGATGTGGAAAAAGCCCTGAAAATTTCTTATCCTACCGTAAGAAGCCGACTTGACAGCGTCATTCAATCCCTTGGTTATGAAGTAAACCATAACAATGGCCTCAAGCAAGAAGAAAAAAGACAAGAAATTTTAGAGGCCGTTGAACAAGGAGAGATTACTTCCGCCGAAGCGGCTAAATTGCTCCGCAGGCAAAACTAACATTAGAAAGGAAGAAGATGCATGAAAGCAGAAAAAACGAAAATACTGAAAATGGTGGAAAGCAAGGCCATCACCGCCACCGAAGGCATGGAGCTATTAGAAGCACTAGACGAGCAAAGTTCTTTGGAAAGCTCAAAAGAACCTTCTGCAAAAGCACGCTATCTGCGCATCCGCGTCGACGGGGGGCAAAACCACAAAAAAAATATCAATATCAACATCCCGCTTCCCCTTATAAAAGCCGCCGGAAAAATGTTCGGTTTCTCGATGGCCTTTGTACCGGAGGAAGCCAGAAAAACGATGCAAGAACAGGGCATTGATTTGTCACAAATGGATATCGAAGAATTGATAAAACAAGTGGATTCAGGCCTGGTAGACGGGCAGCTAGTGGATATCGATGCCGAAGACCCAAAAGAGGGGAACATAAAGGTGAAAATATTTGTGGAATAGCTTGGGAGGTTTAGAGGTGATGATTTCTGCAAAACGCCCGTTTTTGTCCGGCCTGCGCAGCCATCTTTTCTGTTATGCAAACTCTTTAATGGGGAAAGTAATGACCTTTGTTAGAAGCATCCGTTTAGCATCCTCTGCAAGAAAAAATGGCAGGCCCTATTCGTATAAAAATACTCCTGAAGGGAAATATCATGATCATATACCCCCTTTTGATTATCTGCGCCTTCTTCGTTGACGCACAAATAGAAAGGAGCCTTGCGATGCTAAATACACTTATCATTCGTTTTCTTGCCAATACCATCGCTCTTTATGTCGCCTCTGTTGTGTTTGTTCCGGTAAGAACCACTGATTTAGAGGCATTATTGCTATCCGGCCTGGTGCTGACTTTCATCAACATGCTTATTAGACCCATGGTTATATTTTTCACCCTGCCCATTAATCTACTCACGCTAGGGTTATTCACTTTAGTGGTTAATACAGTCATGATTTTTCTAACAGCTTACCTTGTTCCGGGACTCATAATACCGTCTACTCTGCTTGCTTTTCTGACAGCCCTGATCGTTTCTGTGTTAAATTTGCTTTTTCAGCCTTCCCGGCGGAAAAGATGGTGAGCAGACAATGTAATTCTTTAAAAAGGTTCTTCCCTTAAAAACCGTTCTGTGCTAAACTAGAGTCCGTGCTTATAAGCACGGACTCTAGTTTAGCCTGCAGGGGGTGCTGTCATAAACCGTAAAGGACTCATTTTCATACTTTTGTCTGTTGCCTGTTTTGGCTCTGCTTCCATTTTCGCCCGTTTTGCCTACGAGGGAGGCATCAATCTCGTCACCATGCTCACCGTTCGTTTTGCCATTTCGGCAGTTTTGCTTTTTTTGGCGGCCAAAGTTACCCGCAGCAGCCTGACCCTTTCCCTGCCTGACTTGAAAACCGTTGTTTTGCTGGGGGCCGTAGGCTATGTAGCCATGGCCTTTTTATACTTTGGCTCCTTACAGTATATTCCCGTCTCCACAGCTTCGTTGATTACCTATACTTATCCTACCTTCGTCACCATACTGGCTTTTTTCCTCTTAAAAGAGCCCCTGGACAATCTTAAAATCATCACCTTGATCATGGCTACCGCCGGCTGCGCTTTGATGGTCTGGGCTCCGGGAATCCACATCAACATGACGGGAGCAGCCCTCGCTTTTGGCTCGGCGATTACCTATTCCTTTTATTTAATTATCACCAGCCAACATGTCGGGCACCTGCCGCCGAGGACTTTAACCTTCTACATCAGTTTATCTGCTTTTGTGGTTTATTTTGTCTACGGTTTGCTTACCCGAAGCTTTCTGCTCAACCTCCCTTATCAAGCCTGGACTGCCACCGCCGCCCTGGCGGCCGTGCCGACCGTTTTGGGCAACGTGTTTTTCTTTTCGGGGCTGCGCTTACTGGGGGCGACAAAAACCGCTCTTTTCAGCACAGCGGAACCCTTTTATGTGGTGCTCTTAGCGGTTATCCTTTTTCAAGAAAAATTCACACTTATTCAGGCCGGCGGCGGCTTGCTGATCGTTTTTGCCGTTTTACTGCTCCAAGTGGGCACTCCTATCATGATCAAAAGATCAAAACCGGTTAAAAAGACAGCTACTTAAGACTGCTGAAAAAAGTTTCCCGGCTCCTGAGCAAAGTCAGCATTTCTTCCCAACTGTCCAAAGCTTCTTTTGCAATGTCTTTGGGAAGCTGCTCTTTTTTGAACGTTTCGAACTCTTTTTCATCGAGCAGAACCTTTTCTCCATCAGCAAAAACATAAAGGTCCAAGACTAAATCAACAAAAGTCAGCACCGGGCCTTCTCTTTCCGGGGGAGCTGCCAAATTGCAGTAAATCCCCTGAACCGTATCCTCTTTCCCATAAATCTCACACACATTGTACCAGGCGTCGAGAGGATAGTACTCCATGGTTTTATCCCCCGGCAGGAAATGATGGTAAGGCGTTTTATGTTCTTTGGTAAACGACCCTTTCACGACTATCAAATCTTCTTCTGCCAGCATCAGCTCCCCCGGCCACGAATACTTCAGGCTCCCGTCCCACCTGAATGCTTTTACGGTAATATCCATAAGCTCTGCATCACTTCCTTAAAGACTATTGTACTAAGAAGTCTTTCCGCCCCAAAAAGAAAATCCTGCCCGGAAGCAGGATTTTACCCTCATCTACTCTTTGACTTTGACAATCATCTCGATTTCGACCGGTGTGCGGTGCGGAAGCTCATTGACTCCGATGGCCGAGCGGGCATGACGCCCTTTTTCTCCAAAAATTTCTTCCAGCAGCTCTGAACAGCCGTTCATCACTTTGGGCTGCTGGTCAAACCCCGGTGCACTATTTACAAAACCCAATACCTTCACAATCTTCTCGACTTTATCCAAATCACCGATCACGGCCTTAATGGCACTCAGGCAGTTAAGGGCAGAACGCCGGGCGCACTCATATCCCTCTTCGATGGTCAGTTCATTGCCCAGGTGACCACGATAATCTTTTCCGCCCTGTCTTCTTGACCCTTGACCGGAAGTAAACACCAGATCTCCTATTTGATGCGCCGGTACATACACCCCGGCCGGAGACTGAGGGTCAATCAAAGGATACCCCATTTCCTCAAGCTTCTTTTCTACTTCCATCTCTCACACCCCTTATATAGTTTATTGTAAAATCCCATCTAAGCAAAAGGCACCCCATGGCCAAAAGCTCCGTAATGAGTACAGCTTGCAGCTGCTGCTTCGGCGGCCAGCTTCATGGCATAAGCTACTTCACTGCTCATGAGATAATTCACTAAAAACATGGTTAAGAAAGCATCTCCGGCACCCAATGTATCCACCACGTCCACCGGCACAATTCCCTGACGGTAAAAACTTTTACCGTCAAACAAAATGGCCCCTTCGGCACCTCTGGTGATAGCGGCTACTTCCACCCCGTGTGCCGTTAAGTCTTTTAATCTTTCCTCTACCTCTTCATCGGTTTTATCGCTCCCCGACAAAAAGGCAAAATCGACAAATGGCGCCACTTCTTCCATGATATCTTGATCCCATTTATCAGAGAAATCAAAAGATAGATGTTTAACCTTCTTGCGAATCGTCGGGAGATGGTGGTTGGTTTCACTGTATACACTTGTATGCAAAAGATCATACTCGCCGATATACTCAAGGTCATCCTTTGCAAGCGTCAGCTCTTTGTAGATGCTCAGGTCCGAATCCTTAAACACCCGTTCTCCCTCTTCCAAAGCAACATCGGTAAAGGCCGTTTTTTTGCCGACCGTCTGCAGCCGGCTGATATCCACATTTTCCTCTTGCAGAGCTTCTTTTAATAAATCCCCTTCCGCATCGTCTCCCACCACACCCAAATAAGCCGACTCAAAACCGTATTTTCTGGCCAGAGCAGCAAAATTTACTGCGTTGCCGCCGGGAAACATCTGGCCAAGATCAAGATACCTGTCCACAACATTGTCGCCAAAACCAATAACTCTCAGCATAAAACCCCCTCCGCCCATCATTATTCCGGCATTTAATAGTCGATAATCCCCATATAACGCCGTAATTCTAGGGAATGGTCTCTTTCGGTTTCAAGATATTGAGCATACCGATACAATACCGTCCACACCACAAAAGGTGAAAGCAGAGGCCTGATCTCTTCACTAATATCAGGCAGCTCGTAATTTTTACTGTCGATCACTGTCAGCTTGCTCGTATATTTTTGCGCAAACGCCAAAGCTCGCTCGGCCATGGGACGGGTATCATCTTCTCCCATGATCAAAATGAGAGGCACGTGATCCTCAATAATCTCAAAGGGTCCGTGAAAGAACTCTCCGGCGTGAAAGGGAGCGGAATGGATCCACTGCATTTCCAAAAGAATGCATACGGCATAAGCATAAGCAATACCGTAAGTAGGGCCGCCCGCCGTGGTATAGATTTTCTCTTCGTCTTTATGATCTTTGGCAAATCGGGTTCCTTCTTCTTCAATCGATTCTCGAATATTGGTCAGCGCCTGAGGCAGCCGTTCGATGGCTTTCATCCCCTCATCATAAGGAAACTTCATATTCAAGGATTTGATTAGCTTAAAGACGATCATGTACAAAAACATCATCTTTGACTCAGTAATTCCGTTTTCGCCGTGATAACTAAAGGAGAAATCCACTTTTTCGCTCAATTTACTGTCGGCATCCCTGCTAAAGCCGATGGTCACGGCCCCTCTTTCACGGGAAAAGTCAGCCGCTTCCAGTGTCTCTTCTGTGCCGCCGGAATGAGAAGCCAGCACCACCAATGATTTTTTCCCCAGGTTTTGCGGAGCCACCAAAGTAAATTCCCGACTCGGGTAAATATGAGTCTGCACGCCGCCTGCATACTTGTCAATCATGTACTTGCCGGGATACATCACCGCCAAAGATCCTCCGCAGCCCACCAAATACACTTGATTGATTCCTTTGGCGATCACCCCGTCCATGACCGCCTCCACTTTGCTCTTTTTGCCGGCCACCCCTTTGAGTTTTTCAATAAAGTCTTTTGAATAGTCATTCATGATGAATTCAATCCCTCCCTCTTTTTGCCGCCGTCTTTGCTTTTCCCCCATCAGCTATTTGCTCAGGCGGTCGATTTTGATAATCTAAGTTCCTCATGGGCTTTCTTTGAAAAAAAATAATCTTCTTTCAACGCCTTAAGCCTAAAACTTCCTTTCGCCGGCGGCCATTGATTTTTTAGCCTCGCCTTGGCAAAGCACACCAGCCCCTCAGCCTACAGCAATGAAACTAAAACAACCAACCTATGATTTTGCGGCACCATTTTTTGATCTGTACCAGCTCAAACGGCAGGGCTGTCTATTTCTGTATACACCTTTTTGTCCTATTCACACTACTGTCTCTTCTATTCTTTTTCGCTTTCCTATTTCCTGCCCGCATTTATTTGCCATTCTTATGACTTCTTCATTAAACCCTCTTCCTCTTTGGCTACTTCTACGCTATCCTCTTCCACCTCAAAGATTTCTTCCACGGCTCCCTCATCCCACTCTAAAAAGCCGTATTGGCAACATTTCGGGCAGATCTCCGCATCAGCAGGTACCATTGACCGAACTTGACAAAATTCGCATATAACTTTATGTGCTTTTATCTTTTTCATGTCGGGCCCCAAACGGGCCTTCCCCCCTTTCTCATAATGCTTTTTGAAAATGTCTCTCTTTCCTGCGCCTTTTTTTAACCGTTTCGCCCCAGAGCAAGGAAACGATCTTTGCCCTTAGCCTTTTTCTTTTGGCCTGACTTAAAAGATTTAGTTGGCCTCTGCCCTTTTTATTTCTTTTAGGCCGGAGGCAAAATCAATCCTGCCGTCTTTTACAAGAAATGATCCTGTCGACCGTTGTGACCATGAAGGTGCTTATTGAAAATACATTTATCAGGCTCTTTCATAAAACTTTTCTGCCGGCCATCCCCACAGAAATAACCGCCTCCCAGTTTAAATAAAGAAGGCCCAGGGGCAGCCATTTAGACAGTACTTCGTGCCCCGCCAACTTTTTAAAGTAGAGTCCTTTCTCCACGCCAAAAAAGTTCTCCTTTTATGTGTTCTCTTCATCCAACCGGTGACTTATCAAATAGTTTCCTAAACAAAGCAGGATAACCCTGATGAAGATATTGTCTTTTCCCCGTCAGGGTAAAATAGACACTGTTTCCTGTATACTGTCAGCTGCGGCACGCCAAATTCCAAGGGCCAATCAACCATTTCTTCAAGTCTTATAAACCCTGCTTTTCTACCGGCTCATGGAGATGAACGAATTTATATCTTTGGGGCAGGCAAGGATACATCCATTCCCTGGCGGCTCGTGTAATCAACTGCTTCTTTTTGACCGCCTTTTTTTCTCCCGGACAAAAATCCGGGTGTGTAACTCAATTCGATCCATGGGAATTCATTTTATCCAGCAAACTTTACCGCTTCTGTAAGAGCGCCCCGGCCGCGAGGGCCGCATAGCCCAAGGGCTTCCCTTCTATGCGCTTCTTGATTTTTTTCGTTTTTCAAGATAATTTAATAAAGCGGGCATCGACAATGCCTTTTACATCTTCGATTTCCTCAATTTCCTTACCACTCATCGGATTGTCCACATTTAAAATCATCAGCGCATCGCTTCCCACTTCCTGCCGGCCAACCTGCATAGAAGCAATGTTGATCCCGTTTTTACCAAGGACCATCCCCACGGCCCCGATCATGCCCGGCTGGTCGCGGTTTTCCACAAACAGCATATAGCGAGAAGGCGACACATCCACCTTATAACCCATCAGTTCCACAATACGACCGTCGGTCCGTCCAAAGACAGTACCGGCCAAAACCGACTCTGAAGCTTTTCCTCTTACCCGAAACCTCATCAAATTGGCATAATCACCCGCATCGCCATCTTGATTTTCTGCGACGCGAATGCCCATATTCTCCGCCAGAAAAGGAGCATTCACATAATTAACCCGTTCTTTTAAAATTGTCTCCAGCAGTCCTTTTAAAAAGCTGATCGTAATCATCCGGGTATCTTTATCCGAAAGTTCTCCGCCAAAAGAAACATCGACTTCCTCGATTCTCCCCGGTGAGAGTTGAAAATACAGCTTTCCCATCTGTTCTGCCACCTGCATGTGAGGCCGTAAAGCCTCCAGTTCCCGACCGGGAAGAGTAGGCAGGTTCACCGCATGGGTAACCATTTCTCCTTTCATGGCACTCAGCACCTGCCGGGCAATGCTGAGCCCCAAAGCCTCCTGCGCTTCTTTCGTTGCTGCTCCGATATGAGGGGTGGTGACCACCTGGGAAAGACGGCATAGTTCATGCCCTCTAACCGGTTCTTCTTCGAATACATCAAGTCCTGCACTCGCTACTTTTTCGCTCTCTATAGCTTCTTTGAGGGCTTTTTCCTGAATGATTCCTCCCCTGGCGCAGTTGACAATCCTGACACCTTCTTTCATCAGCTCAAACTCCTCTTTTCCAATCATTCCAAGGGTCTCTTCTGTCCTGGGGGTATGGATCGTAATTACATCTGCTTCTTTTAGCAAATCAGAGAGTGCTTCTTTGGATTTAACCCCTGCTTTTTCAAATCTTTTAGAAGATATATAGGGATCATAAGCAATAAGAGTACACCCAAATGAAGCAAGCCGCTCAGCGACCAGTGTGCCGATCCGCCCCAGTCCGATGATGCCTACTGTCTTCCCTTTCAACTCTATTCCTTCGAATTCTTTTTTCTTCCAGCCGCCCGCTTCCATATGAGATGAGGCTCTCGGAATATTTCGGCACTGGGACAAAATCAAAGCAATGGTATGTTCTGCCGCGGCCACGCTGTTTCCGTCTGGGCTGTTGGTTACAATAACCCCGCGTCGGGTCGCGCTGTCCAAATCAATGTTATCAATGCCGTTACCCGCTCTGCCAACCACTTTAAGGCGATGGGCTTTGTTCAGCAGTTCATCATCGACCATCGTGTAGCTTCTCACGATCATCCCGTCATATTGATCAATCTTTTTTAGTAAATCTTCCCTGGGAATATTCCAGATGCATTCAACCTCGCATTCTTGTTCAAGCAATTCGATGCCGTTTTTTGCTATTGGCTCGGTGATAATTACTCGCATGTTTTTCTTAAACCTCCTTCTGCCAAAACTTTTTGCGCCGCTTTGATTGCATTTGATTCATGTTTATCTTTGTCGGTAATTCCCAGGCTCATTTCCAGTGCTCCTAATACAGAAAGGATATCCAAAGGATCGATAAAGCCCATGTGGCCGACCCGTATGATTTTTCCGGCCAGTTGACCCTGTCCTTTGGCCGTCACTACATGCCACTTATTCTCTACTTCCTTTCTCCACTGGTCTGCGCACAGACCGGCGGGGGAAAAGATAGCCGTGACCGTATCCGATTCGCTGCCCGGCCGGGCGACCAATTCCAGTCCCAGCGCGCGAATCCCGGCCCGAAAAGCTTTTCCGATAACAGCCTGCTGATCGTAGATCTTCTCCATCCCCTGCTCTGTCAGGCTTTTTAAGGCCGCGTTCAGTCCAAACAGCAGTGACACCGCAGGCGTATAAGGAGTTTGTTTTTTTTCTGCGTACGCTTTTGCCCGACGGAAATCCCAATAATAGCGAGGAAGTCCGGCTTTTTCTGTTTGTGCCCAGGCGCGAGCACTCAAGGCAGCCAAGGCTAGCCCCGGCGGGCTCATCAATGCTTTTTGAGAGCCGGAGATAACTACATCCAATCCCCACTCGTCCATCTTTACGGGCAGGGCTCCCAGAGAACTGACCGCATCGACGATCAAAAAAGCCGGATGTTCCCCCACTGCACCGCTTACTGCTTTTAAATCATTGGTGACTCCCGCCGATGTCTCATTATGGGTCAATAAAATACCGCGAATGCTCTTTTTATCATCCTTAGCCAGGCGATCCTCCACCACTTTTGGATCCACCGGCCGGCCTAAAGGAAAAGACAGTGTTTCTACCTGAAGGCCAAAAGCTTCCCCTATATCTTTATAGCGGCGGCCAAACTCACCGGTATCTAAACACAACACATGATCACCTTCGGAAAACAGATTGACAATCGAGGCCTCCATGGCTCCGGTTCCTGCTGCCGGAAAAATCAGTATCTCTTCATTGGTGCCAAATATTTCCCGCAGGTGAGTTTGAATCTCCTCATACAGACATGAGAAGGCTTTTCCTCTGTGACTTATCATCGGCTGCGATGCCGCCATCTGTACTTGCGGCGGGATCGGTGTCGGCCCGGGGATCATCAACCATTCTTTATCCATTCTTCTTCCTCCTCATACCGTTTTGTTTGCTGTTTCTTGCAAAAATCTCTCCTGCTTAAACTTTAGCATAAAAATAAAAATTCCCCGTGCCTGCATTTCTGCAGGGACGGAGATCTTTTCCGCGGTGCCACCCTGTTTGACCATGGCCCAACTTTCGCTGCTGTAACGGGCAGAACCGAATGACTTACCGGTCGTATTCTAAAGGTATCCCCCGACCCTCGCCTCAACGGCCGGTTAAAACCTCTTCCTACGCCTTTCGGTCACTGTCTCCAAAGGGGAATCATGCGGTTCCAGCGCCAACTTTCACCAATCGCCGGCTCTCTTTAGAAGGAATCCCGCCTGATATTTCTTCTTCATCGACAAAACAAATAAAACTATTGACCATCATTATATGACTGCTTAATTAAGTTGTCAATATGCAAAGCATAATTTAGCTGATCAATAAAGATTCATTGGGCAGCCGTCGGCAGCCTCACTTCCATGATCGTCCCCTTTCCTTCTCTACTTATCACATCAACACTCCCTTTATGATTCTCAATAATCCGGTGAGCCGCGAATAAGCCCAAACCCGTTCCATTTTCTTTGGTCGTAAAAAACGGATCAAATACCTTGGATATATGATCTTCGGCGATGCCCTGCCCCGCATCTTCCACAGAAACTACCACACAATTTTGCTTTTTATGCCGATCTAGCCTCATGGTAATTTGGCTGCGGCTTTTAGAAGCATCAATCGCATTTTGGACCAGGTTGATAAAGACCTGGCGTATCTGCTGAGGATCAACCTTCACTTTGAAATCTTCCTCGGCTGCTTTGACAACAATACAAACATCTCTTCGAGCTGCTTCTCCCTGCATGAAATCAGCTACCGCTTCTATTAACTCTTCTAGATCGACTTTTTTAAATTCCGGTGCTGCGGGTTTGGCAAACAGTAAAAAATCACTGACCAAATCATCCATCCGTTCCAGTTCTTCCATGATGGTAGGGAGGTGTTTTTGAACTGCCTCATCACCGCCAGCCGTTTCACTCATTTGCAGAAATCCTTTAATCACTGTCAAGGGGTTTCTAATCTCATGGGCGAACGAAGCTGCCAACTGACCTAAGGTAGCCAACTTTTCCGATCGATAGACTTGATTTTCCAAATACTTTATCTCCGTGATGTCCTCTAAAATCGACATAGCCCCGCTGATCTTTCCTTCTCCGTCATATAAAGGCAAAGAGTCAACCAAAAACCACCGGGATCGTCCATCCTTATCCTTCACACTTATTTCCCGTCCGCGAATAAACCGTCCTGTCATCAAAGATTCGATGATCGCAGCCCGGTATTGTCCGTTTTCTTTGTACTTTTCCCCCCCATACCAAACATCCCAAAAATATCTGCCTAAAATTTCTTCCCTGGACTCACCGCTTAATGTACTGTAGTCATGGTTATAGTTTTGGATTCGTCCCTCTTTGTCCACCACTGTAATATATAGATTGCTTTTGCGAAAAAAATGGTCCCGAATACCTTTCATTTCGGGGCTTCCTTTAAGAACCATGCGGTTTTCCATTGATTGAACGGCAAAGACCATGGTTAAAAACATGTTCGTATTGGCATAACGATTGGGCGTTGCCAGCCCCACTGCTCCGATTATTCTGCCGGTGGGTCCGTGGATGGGAATGCCCACGGTTGTCCAGCCTTTCATCGCCAAACAGTAATGTTCTCCCCCCTGAATGTACACTGGCTCTTCTTGGTGCAAAGAAGTGCCAATCGGGTTATTACCTATAAACTCCTCCCTATGGTTGGCACCCGGCACCATGGACATGAGTTTCCCCTTTTTTAGACTTTCTTCATCACCCATCACCTTTAACAGATAGCCCTCATCATCTGCAACCCCCACCAAAAAAGGATTGTCACTAAAAGACTTGCTTAAGTTTGCCAGAACAGGTTCTAACCCTTCCAACATCTCCCGGCGCTTAAAACTTCGTTCTGCTAACTCTTCTTTGCTTAACAGAATCAAAGGCTCCGGCACATAAGGTTCTGCTTTATATTCATACGAACGACGCCACATTTTGGCCAGAGAAGAACTTATCTTTTCATCTTCTAGTTTCCCTGTTTGAATCAACCGCTCCCAAACTTGCCGGCGCGAGTTTTGAGCCATTGGTTTACTTCCCCCTCATCAGCTTTCGCTGTGTTTTTCCTTCATGTATTCAAAAACATTTTGCTTGCAAGGTTTTTCGGCTGTTTTTGATGTGCTGAATTCTCTCTGGCTGAGAAACGATCAAAAGAGTGTTTTGTTTGGTAATCGGCTGCTCCGTCTTTCGCTCTAGATACCGAAATCATTCTCCCTGTCCGATTTTTAAAAGCCCTCTCAAAACATACATCCTTTCTTAGATCCCCATCTCGCTCACCCATATGTTTCCTGACCTGCCTAATGCTCTCCTATTCGATAACCTGCCCATCTGGTCAGGTTCTGCCCGGTAAAAGCATCAGCTCGGCTGCTGAGGAAAAAAACCACTTGAGAAAGATCTTTTTTTCAAATCCACTCTCGCCACAAGGAGCACTGTCTCCCCCGCAGTATAGCCTACTTCTAAAGGTTTTAGCCCGCAAGGTCCATAACTAACACCGGCCCACGCCGTATTACCACAGCATAAGCTTTGGCTTTCGCTTAAAAAAAAACAGCCCCCGGCTAAAAATTTCAACGGTACAACCGCGCCGGCTTTTTCTGTCTTTGGATCCTTGGCTGCACTATGAAAGCAGTAGTTCTTTTTGCAAACCCGCCTCCCGACGGAGCTGGCTATTTCCCACTCGAAAAGGTATAATGTTTTCGAAACAATTATACCAAAACCCTTTTTTATCGTCTATCTTTTCGAAAGGAGTGTGCCTATGCCTGAATTACCCGAAGTCGAAACTGTAAAGCGAGAACTAGCCAAGAAGGTTACAGGTTGTACCATCGCCCATACCAAGATCTACCTTGTAAAAACCATTCAAAAACCCGATCCTGAGTCCTTTGTCAAATGCATCCAAAACAGTCGAATTAATTCTGTAAAACGCCGGGGTAAATATCTTCTTTTCTACCTTTCCAACCATCTTTGCTTAGCCGCTCATTTGAAAATGACGGGTCATTTTTCCGTCTGCGGTCAAGGAAGTGCCCTTCATAAACACACCCGCGTGGTTTTTTCATTGGATAACGGTTGTGACCTTCGTTTTGTTGACACACGAACTTTTGGAGTGATGTATTTGCTTTGCCAAAAGGAAATGGACCAGTTTAAACCCCTTGCCTGTCTAGGACCGGAACCCTTATCAGATGCCTTTACAGCCCAATACCTATTTGAGACCGGCCATCAAAGGACTCTTCCCATCAAGGCCTTTTTATTGAATCAATCCTTTGCTTGCGGACTAGGGAATATCTATGTAGACGAAAGCCTTTTTAGGGCCGGTATTCTTCCGGATCGAAGAACAAATACCCTAAGCAAGGATGAATGGGCAGCTCTTACCCTTACCATCAAAGAAGTCCTGCAAGAAGGGATCCAACACCGGGGGACTTCCATCCAGTCCTACACAAGCACCGACGGGCGTCCCGGGGGCTATCAGGACCGACTGCTAGTGTACGGAAAAGACCAACGCCCTTGTGTGCGGTGCGGCACCCCTATCCAAAAACAAAAAACAGCCGGTCGGGGAACACACTTTTGCCCCACCTGCCAGCGTTAAGACCCTGCCTTTTTTTCTCGCCTCTTTTCCATCGATTGGGCAAACCAAAGATAGAATGTTCCCCAACCCTGCCATCTTGGCCACTTTTCCCCCAATTCTCTCACCGCGTCTTCGGTGGGCTGATTTTGATATCCGTAAAACCGCCCTACCGCATTTCGAAGTCCGATATCGCCTGCCGGAAAGGCATCTTGGCAGCCAAAACCCCTCAACAAGCAGTACTCGGCTGTCCAACGACCCACCCCTCTAAGGGCCGTTAACCTCTTCACCTTTTCTCCTTGTGAACATTCCGCCAGATCTGCCAAATCAAGCAGCCCCGATTCAACGGCCCGGGCCGCATCAACCAGGTATTCTGCCTTTCGACGGGAAAATTTTCTTGAAGTAAGGGCATCATAAGAAAGAGCCGCCACCCGGGCTGAATCGGGAAAAGCAAAGTAAGTCTTTCCTTTAATCGTCTTTTTCAAACCCACCAAATCGATCAGCGAGTTCTTCAGCTGATAGGCAAATCGAATATTGATCTGCTGACCTATAATGGCCCAGGCGAGGGATTCAAATATAGAAGAAGCAAGAACTGGTTTTAGCCCCCGGTGTTGGTGGGCCAGTTGCAAAAGAACTGGATCTTCTTTGATGTTTGCATAAAAGTCCGAAAGGGAAACATCGAGCTGGAAGCGCCTGGCTACTTCAGAAAGGATCTCCTCTGTGAAGCGCTCAACCTCTTTTCCTTCTGCTTCAATAACCAGCACCGGATCCTCCACGGAGCCTTCTTGATATATCCTCAGCAAAAAAACCCGTTGATCTGATACCGATAAAGTTGTAAGTTGGCCGCCGTCTACCACATCCACCTTCTCTAAAGAAGAACGGCTTAAATAAGAAAGGGCCAAAGAAAAATCATAAGGAGGTAATGGACGCAACTTTGTTTTCATTTACAAACCCCTTTTGCTTTCTATTCACCTTGTTTGTTCTACTGTCATTTTTTCTGTCTGTGAAACTCTCTTCCCTCCTTTTGGCTAAAAAAAAGCTGATGACCATATTCCCGGTTCAAATGAATCGTATGATCATACGGCCGTTTATTTAAAACCTTCTTTGTTAATATGAAATCCGGAAATGGCTGCTGCCGATTCAGGCTGTACAATTGCGGCTATGATAGAGACCCACCGCTTTTGTCCTTTCTTAGTTTTACCGGGTCAAAATAACTTGACATGTGCTTTTTGGGCATCCGTTTCATTTTTTTTCCCGGCAACAGTCAATTTATTTCCCTATTCCCTTTGTTTCGATGCCCCTAGCTTGGTTTTTTCAAACCCAGGCTGCGCTTTCCTTAAAAAAAAGCCAAAGCAATTACCCTTTGCACTCGAAGCAGTGCTGTGATTCTCTTCAAAAAATGTTCCATCACCGGTTCGTTTTCCCCTCTTGATTTGTAATTACTCCCTCTTCGCTCACAGCTTAAGTCATTTTTACTTGCAGGCGAATGTATGCATTCACATACTTTACCAGCTATTGCCCATGAGCCGCTAGACCACCGTTTCATTTTCGGTGGCGCTGATGTAAGAAGTACTGTCAATCATTAAAAGCTCATCATCCGATCGAATTTTAAAATTTGCAAACCCATCCCGAACTTTTCAAAGGGCTTCTATGTGCGTAGATTACATCAAAACGAACTACTACTTCTCTCTTCCTATCTCTTTTTTAGATGGAACCTAGAAGAAATTTCATAAACTGATCTTGTCTTTTCTAAAAAAAATCGGCTTTGCTATGATAACACTCAGTGAAATCAGAGAAGCTCTAATGTAGATGAGAGAAATCTTTTCTTCTTCTTTTCCGCACTTATAGGCATAAAAAAAGACCCGACTATAAAAAGTCGGGTCGGGTGCTTATGACTACATTAGTTTCTTGATGACATCGGCAATGGTCTTGATGCCTTTGTCGATTGCCTCTTCGTCCACTGTTGTGAAACAGAGCCTTGCCTGGTTCCATCCTTTGGTATCATCCACATAGAAGGAAGGTCCCGGACGGTAAGATACGCCGGCTTCCACTACTTGTTTCAGCATTTCTTCACCGTCAATGTGCTCCGGAGCGGTTACCCAGAGGAAATAGCCTCCTTGGGGTTTTGTCCAGGTCACCCCTTCGGGCATATATTTTTCTAACGCTTCGAGCATGTAGTTTTTACGCTTTTTATACAATTCTTTGGACTTTTCCACATGGTTTTTCAAGTAGCCCCGAATGCTGAACTCAGCCGACAGAGCCTGGTTTAGCGGACTCGACATCAAAGAGGTGGCCATCTTGGCCGCTGTCAGTCCTTTAATCAGTTCAGGTTCGGCAATGACCCAGCCAATTCTTACTCCGGGAGCCAGGGTTTTGGAGAAGGTGGTGGTGTAGACTACCATGCCGTCTTCGTCCAGAGACTTGATGGTGGGCAGTTCTTCCCCTTCATATCTAAACTCAATGTAGGCGTCATCTTCGTAAATCAGAACGTTGTACTTTTTGGCAATTTCCAGAAGTTTTTTCCGACGCTCAAGACTCAAAGACACGCCTGCCGGGTTTTGGTAGTTGGGCAGGATGTACATAAATTTGACTTGAATGCCTTCTTTTTCTTTTTCTGCCAGAACTTTTTCCACTTCTTCGGGAATAACGCCTTGATCATCAATGGGTACCGGAAGCATGTTGGCTCCGTGGCCTCTAAAAGCCATAATCGCACCGGAATAGGTCGGTTCCTCCACGATGATGTAGTCTCCGGGATTGACAAAAGCCTTACACATTAATCCAAATGACTCGGTGGAACCGTTTACAACCATGACATTTTCGTTTTTGGTCTTTTGGTTTTTGGAGTTGGCGATTTCTACCACATGTTCAATGAGCTTTGGGTATCCGGCCGGGTTTCCGTACTGCAGAGCCGTGGCCGCTTCATTGTCCATCACATAACTGATAATCTCTTTGATCTCTTCTCTAGGAAAGTAGTTCGGATCAGGGAATCCTCCGGACAAATGAATAGCCCCCGGCTTTTGCTTCGCCATGATTTGGTTTACTTTTGACGGTTTGGCGGCCTTCATTATCCCAGAGTAAAGATGTGCATACTTAGACACAAGATCAACCTCCTTTTATTATTTCCTGCCTTCTCGCTATAACGAGGTCCGTCGGCAAGACGTACCTAATATAACTCATTCGCTTAAAAAAATGAAAATCCTTTTCTCAAGCCTGCTTTTTAGCAATCTTTGTGTCCTCTTTACCCCCTCAGAAGGTAAAGATGGTTTAAACCCCACCGTTTAAGGTGGGTCTTTATGCTTTCCTGGTCATCTGAGCGAACCGCTTTGTCCACCTCTGTATCCTGCCAAAAAGGATGATCAAACAATTTTTTGACCAATTGAGTGATCTGTCCCTTTTCCCGGCGGGAAAAAATTTTCCCGTAGCAAATGCCGTCTTCTGGTTTTCGATAAAGCAAAATGCCCATGGCTGAAGCTAGCAGATCAGACCAGATGATGGCACCCGTATCGGAAAACTGGGTCTTGGCTGTCACATGCTTTGGACTTGAGGGATGTTCAGGCATCCACCGCTCAGTCAGGGCATGGTCCACCAAGCTGTCTACAGTGAATTTAAAATTCTCCATCTCCTCCCCGCGGCAACTGTAAGCCCCTTCCCATGGAGAAGCCAGCGGGCTTACAGTCAAAAGAGAACGAATGAGAGTAAGGATACCCGCTTGGGTTAAAGGGCGTCCTGACTTTTCGCGGCTGAAAAAGTCTTTGATATGGGTATGTTTGACAGCCCAATCAAGGAAAAAAGATTCTAAAACTTTTTGACTCTGTGTCTTTGACATAAACAAAGCTTCTTCAAAAAATGCAGTTTCTGTAAGAGTCTCATCCGGATTCATTTCCTGCCAGGCGCACAGCTCATCCTCATACTCTTCTTTGAGCCAAAGGCTTAGAGGATTTCCTTTTTCTTCCCTGGCTCTTAATTTTCCGTAAACCGCCTGACGGGTCTGTAAAACTGTCTCCACATCGGGCCCGATGAGTATTTTACAGTCCACCCGTAAATTTTCGTTCCCCAGACACTGGGCGGCTGTGCGGTGGTGCCCGCTGATTAAAAACAGTCGGCCCCGCTCATACCGGCAGACCACCGGATAAAACTGCACATGGTCTTTTAGATGCCCTGCCAAGGACACGATCCTCGGTCGGCTTATCGTCCGTTTGGGCATCTGGGGATCTTCTTCTAAGTAGATCGCCGGTATCTGGTGATAGAAATAGTATATTTCTGTATTGGGACAACGGAAAAGTCTCACCACTTCCTGATCCACAGAAGCCGTCATTTTTTCCCTGTCGATATGAATCGGTGTTTCAGGCTGCTTGGAACTGAACATGTTTTCAAATTTGGGAGAGAAACTCTTTTCAATTCTGGTCTCGTCCCGGGCATAATCAAGTTCTTTCTCCCCCGCTTTTAAAAAACAGTAATCATGAAGGGGGGCATAATTATCAAGATGAAAGGTCCCTTCCTCATCAAGAGGGCGAATATGCACAAACTCAGCTTCTTCTCCATCAATAATGTCACCGTGGCAGATATAGCACTTGTATTGCCAGTGTTCCATCACTTGAGCTTTTTCTTTCTCATTGAGAATGCGTCGTCCCAGCACGGTCGGCCCTCCTCTTGTACCATTTATTGGTTTTATATTCCATAGAGGGGCACCGGTTTCCTCCCAATAAAAGACAGGCAGACAATTGTCTGCCTGTCTTTTATAAGTATTCTCATGGTTATCGAGAAAAACTCATATGATAAGCGTAGATAAGTTCATCGGGACTTGGCTCCCAGGCCAGGTCTTTATTGACTCCGTAAATATCCTCCTGCTGATAGAGGTAAATAAAGGCCGGGTCTTCCATCAAAATTTCAATTGCTTCGTGGTAAAGGGCTTCTCTTCTTTCTAGATCCATTTCCGCCCTGGCCTCATCCAAGAGTTCATCTAGGTCTTCATTACTGTAATAAGTAAGCCTTTCCCCGGTTCTCATCTGAGGAAACAAGGTAGAATCCGCATCAAACAGCTGGGTCCCCCATCCTATGAAAAAAGCATGCTCCATGTGTTTTTCCAGCAATTTTTCGATGTGAACACCCCACTCGTTGATCACCAATTCTGCTTCAATCCCGGCTTCTTCCATTTGCCCGACGATCGCTTCTGATATCTCTTTGTCCATCATGTAACGACCAACCGGGGTATCTAGCTTAATGGAGATCCCCTCGGGATAGCCGGCATCGTTAAGCAGCTCCCGGGCTTTTTCCGGGTTGTATTCAAATCCTTCTACCTCAGGATGAAAACCGAAATCCAAAGGAGTCAGGGGTTGTGTGGATGGATAACCGTAACCATCCAAAATGCTGTCAATCAGGGTCGGGACATCCACCGCGTAGTTAAGTGCCTGACGCACTCTTGGGTCGCCTATTTTCCCTCCCTGGTCCGCTACTAGCTGTATGAAGATAATGCGCCCGCTAGGTGTTGTTCTCACTTCGCTGTGCCCTGTTTCTTCAATCGTACCGATCTGATGGGGCGGCACATTGACAATCAGGTCAACACCGCCTGTTTGCAGTTCGGCAATTCGCACCGAATTTTCAGGCACGGCACGGAAAATGACGGTCTCTATCGAGGGAGCCCCCAACCAATATTGCTCGTTGGCTTCCAGCACCACTTCAGAATCACGTGTCCAGCTTACAAACCGGTAGGGTCCGGTCCCCACGGGATTTTCAGCGAAATGCTCTTCCCCCTGCTCTAAAATATATTCCTTGGGAACAATCAATTGGGTCAGTCGGCTGGGCAAAATAGGATCCGGAACTTTCGTGGTGATGCGGACGGTTGTGTCATCCACCACTTCCACCATTTCAATGGTGTTTAAAGACGAAACCATGGGTGATTTGGACCCGGGCTCAATAATGCGGTCGATACTGAATTTTACGCTGTCTGCATTGAACTCTTCCCCATTGTGAAAAGTGATCCCGTCCTTAAGGGTAATCTCCCATACCAGATCATCCAGCGCTTCTGCCTCTTCGGCCAGATGGGGAATCAATTCCATGTTTTCATCCCGCATAAACAAACGATCAAAGATATGAATCAGTACATTGGTGGTCGGTGTCTCCGAATGCATATGAGGATCCATGGTTCTTGCATCCACCCCTTGGGCTATCACCACTTTTGATTCAAAATCTTCTCCTGCACCGCATCCGAATAAACTTGTCGATACCAAAACCAAACATAGAAAAAGCAGCCATTTACGGTTTCTCATTTCTTATCCCTCCATATGTCTTCTGCAGTCCCCAAACTCATCCATCACAAACATACAAATGTTTTTTCCTTCACCTCCTTCATAAAAAAAATCCGCCCCCGAAGGGACGGATTGATTCCGCGGTACCACCCTTAGTTAGGCAAAAGATAACTTTGGTGGAAAAATAAAAACCCGTCCCGAAGGGACGAGTTATGCTCGCGGTACCACCCTAGTTAAGCTTGTGCCTCACTTTGATCCGCCGCCGGTTTGCACCGAGGGCTTTGCCCGTTAACAGGGGCTGCTGTTCTTGCTTACTCAGAAAAACCTATGCTTTTCCCTTTCGGCAGACGACTTCGGGGGGTATTCACTTTGACGCGCTGCGCAGGACTCTCAGCGTATACCCTGCTCTCTGGAATCTCGCTTTTCAAAGCTACTCTTTCCCGTCATGG
>SLNR01000045.1 GCA_007132905.1 Candidatus Sumerlaeota bacterium
CAAAAATCTTGGCCTGTTTCTTTCTCAAAAGCTTTCAGCATGTTCTCTACCCTTTTAACAAAATATTGGCTCCACTGGTCCCATTCTTCTTCGAGTTCCTCTGAAACAATGTCTAATTTAGAAAAGCTTTGCTTTAGTAAAGAAAAGCTCTCTTCAGCTGATTGAATTTGAGCTTGCTGCTCTATCACCATTTCCCCGAAAAGATAACGATCTGATCCCTTCTCCTCTCCCTCTTTCAGCCATTCGGCCTTTTCGAGAAGCTCTTGACTGTGCTTTCCTGCAGCGTTCAGATCATTTTCCGCCGTACTTATCGCTTTTTGCATTAGCTCTTTTTCTTGTAAAAGCAGGTTTAGATGATGCTCAACTTCTGAAGAGGGCACATCATCCAAAATATCCTTAAATTCTTCTATGAAATCCATCAGTCCTTTCAGCCATTCAATGATTTCCTCTTCACCCATGTCATCGATATAAGATAGCATCTCCAAAAGGCCCTCAACAGCAGGGAGCATGGGGACGATGATGGCATTTAGGCCATCCCTATATTCCATTAATCCTTCCAAAACCGAATCTGAGGCATCATACAATTCCATAAGGCCTGCTGATATCTCTTCCAAACCTTCTAAGTTTCTTTCAAAAAAATAGGCCAGTCCTTCATCCGCCTCAGCTGTGCCTCTTTCTATCTTTTTTGCGCTTTCGATTAGATTTGCCAGACCGACCTCCAGCCCCTCAGTGCCCGACAGCAGCAAGACCAGCATACTCATTATTTGGGCATCCGCGTCGCCAATCCCCTGCGTTAGCTGATCTGAGGCTGTTCTCATGTCTTTTATTCCCTTACCCAGGGCATCTAACCCTTCCCACAGATCGATTAGATCCTCTTCCATATCTATATCCAATGAGCCAGGTAATTCCGGCAGCACCGTGAACATCATTTCATCTAACTCCATGTCTTCTCCGTAAAGTGTAATGATTATTTCATCTTTGGGATCCAAAAACGCCAAGAAGCCAACGGAGGCAGTTTTACCTGCCTCAACAATGCTTCCTTGCTTTATCTTGACATCAGAAAAAATTCTTACATCAATAGGCAGCGTCCCCTGCACAAGCAAAGGCACTTGGGTTTTCTCGTATGCTGTTATTTGACGGCCCTCAAGTGTTTCATAATGAACAGCTTCTGTCCTTGTAAGATGGTTTTCCATGGAGATATGAATCGCAAGCTCTCCGCTTTCGCCAATGATTTCCTCCGGTTTTTTGCTTTCCCCGTTTAATACATATTGGATAGAGAAAGTGATAGGAATATCCACTTTTGGCACTCCCTCATAAAAGAGATCTCTTTCTTTCAGAAGAGATGCGGGCCAGTACACCTTGTTTTCTTCTACCAAGGCTTCATGTAAAGAGACCTTGTTTTGCACCTCTTCATACTCCCCAAAATCAATTACCCAAGCCGCCTTTGGCTCTTCAAGTCCGTAAATCCGGTTGACAATTCTTTTTTGCAGCACCGAACCATCGGCCGCCAATGTAACAAACACTGTTTCATTCTTAAGCCCCAAGGAAACGGTCTCTTCCCGGTCAAAGTCTTTTTGCGCACCTCGGCCGATCAACCCCGAAGCTGTACTGTAAGGACTTGTTATTAGTGATGCAATAAGAATCACCGCGATGAGACAAATGAGATTCCATTTTTTCCTTTTGCTCATATCTCTCTCCTCCTTGACGATCACTAACCTTTTACTCGTTCTTCTCTGTAAGGCCTGCTTGGGGAGCATCCGGCCAGTCCCTACTCGTTTTTTGAATCAGCTTTTCTGATATCATAAGCAGAGAAGGGAGCCACAAAAAGATGATCAGCATACTGATGATGGCCCCGCGGCCGATCAGCATGGTCATTTCTCGAGTCGTTTTTATGCTGGCAATCAAAGAAATGCCAAAGGTAGCGGAAAAAAGCGTCAAAGCACTGGTGAGAATGGATCTGCCTGCATTTTCGATCGTCTTTCTCACCGCCTCTCTTCTATCTTTCCATATGAATAAATTTTCCTTATAGCGAGAGGTGAAAAGAATCGCATAATCTACTGTGGCACCTAACTGAATCGCCCCGATAATCATGGGGGTAAGCGATGATACCGTCTGGCCCAGAAAATAGACAATGCTGAGATTGATAAATATGGCCAGCTGAATGGCAGCAATCAGCAAAAAAGGAACAGCAATGGAGCGAAAACTAATGGCAATAATGACGGCAATCAAAAATATCGAAACATAAAACACTCGGTTTGCATCTCCTGAGACCAACGAAGCCATATCTCTGGTCAGCGCGATATCACCGGTGACATAAAATTCATCATAATATACACTCGTCCTTTCCCGAATTTGATCTATGAATGTAAAAGCTGTGGTTTCTTCATCAAAGGCCGCTAAAAAGGCCATTCCATAACGGTAACCATTAGAAATAAAAGCTTCTTTTTCATCTTTTGGGATCATGATGTCCGGGATAGCTAAATCAACCTCGCTAGCCAGCGAGACCACTTCCTCAACGCCTGAAAGATCCAAAAGATCTTCCGTCAGATTCGCCTCCTGGAGTCGTCCCTTGTTTTCCGTGATAACATAGACCAAATCTACGGATCCGAATCTGTTTGCAATTTCCTGAGTAGCAAGTACAGACTCTGCTTTTTCAGGCAGGTAATGCTCGCTGCCGTAATAAAAATCCACTTGGCTTTGCGCCAAAAAAGAAGGGACCAAAAAAAGACCAAAGAGTACAAAGAACACCCAACGAAACTGAATTATCTTATGGGACAGCCCTTCAAAAGAAGGGAGCAGGATGCGGTGGGTGTACTTTTTGCTCAGCCCTTTAAACACCAGCAGCAAACTAGGGAGCAGTGTCAAATTCACAATCAAACTAATAAATACCCCTTTTCCTAACACAAAACCCAAATCGGGGCCCATGCCGTTTCGCATAAACATCAACGCGGCAAATCCGCCCACAGTTGTCATCGCGCTGGTGACTATGGCAGGAGAAGCATTTTTGATCGTCGCTGCCATGGCTTCTTCCATGTTTTCATTCTTTTCTTTCTCTTCATCATAACGATGAATGAAGAAAATGGAATAATCAAGAGCAATACCCAACTGCATGACAGCAGCAATCGAAGCAGTTAAAAAAGTGATATCTCCCTGGATCACATTGCTTCCCATATTAAGACCGACCGCCACTCCGACAGAAACCAGAAAGATAAGTGGCTCAATATAAGAGGATACCGACATATTCAAGACAAACAAAATCATCATAACAGCGATTGCCGCATAGACTAGCATCTCTTCTCGGACAATGGTGCGCATATCCCGAAGTATCGAAGGACGCCCTCCTAAACGGAGATCCTGCTCCGTTTCCGCGATAGCCATAATTTTATCTAACGCAAGCTCACCTTCTTCTGCTCTCACCCGCTCTGCAAATTGAACCTGCAGTAAATAGGTGCTGTCATTAGATAAAAACCTCGACTTAATTTCCTCATCCATAAAATCAAAAGGAAGGTACCTGTCCTCGTAAGTTCCAAGCCAGTTAACATGATCTACGCCCCGTATTTTGCTTATAATCTCTGCTGTTTTCTCGACTTCCCAAGGTTCTTTGTTTTCAGCTAGTAAAAGTCCCATTCCCGATAAACCGAATTCTTCTTGTAAAAGCTCTTCCCCCTGCCTCGAATTCATCTCGGGCGGCATATAATCCAGTTGATCATAATTTACCTCAGTTAAAATATACCCGGCTATTGCCGGCAGCAGTAACAAGACATAGAAAACCACGATCTTCTTGGGATTATTTACGATAAAACGGCTGAAAGACTCCATTTTCTGCACCTCGAAGGCAGGAAGTAAACAAGCATTTTAAACAATTGTTTATTTGCTTTTATTCTACCTTCTGTTCTCTCTGCTGTCAATCTATCAAAACATATCGCTTGAAGATTTTTTTGGTCTGTAAACCCTGCCGGGACTAAATACTTTAGACCCTACCGCTTATTGTCATTATTAGCTCATAATATTTATCTTACAATCGACTTGCAAAAAATTGTTTTCAACGAGAATCATCTTGTGTTTTCCGATTATCTATAAAGAGTTCATCTGATTTCTGGCAAAGACAGGACAATTTGATTGTAATCTTTTTTTATGAAAGAAAGTATAATGCAATAAAGCCTGTGCCCCTTAAAAGAGTACACAAGCTTTATAACAAATTACACAATGCGGTATTTGATCTTTACAGTAATATCCGCGCTATTTTTCTATTCTGGTCAGCCCTTTCATATAAGGACGAAGCGGTTCGGGAATGGTCACACTGCCATCTTCTTCCTGGTAGTTTTCCAATATAGCCGCCACCGTCCGCCCCACAGCTACACCCGAACCATTGAGGGTATGCAAAAACTCCGGTTTGCCCCCTTCTTTGGATCGGTATCTTATATTGGCTCTGCGAGCCTGAAAATCAGTGAAATTGCTGCAGGAAGAAATCTCTCTGTAGGTATCATAGCCCGGCAGCCAAACTTCCAGATCGTATTTTTTCGCTTGGGCAAAACCCATGTCCCCGGTACACATAGAAAGTACATGATAGGGAAGGTCAAGCATTTTTAATACTTTCTCGGCATCACTGGTTAATTTCTCTAGTTCATCATAAGAATCTTGCGGTTTTACAAATTTGACCAATTCAACCTTGTTAAATTGGTGCTGCCTGATTAACCCTCGTGTGTCTCTCCCGGCTGCCCCGGCTTCTGCTCGAAAACAAGCCGAATAGGCAGCGTAACAGATAGGAAGTTTTTCTTCTTCTAACACTTCATCCCTGTGAAGATTGGTCACCGGAACTTCAGCGGTAGGGATTAAATAATAATCCCCTTCCCGGCACTTGAAAAGATCCTCTTCAAACTTCGGAAGGTTGCCTGTGCCGATCATACTTTTCGTGTTGACCAAAAAAGGCGGGAAAATTTCTGTATAGCCATGCTCTTCTGTGTGGACATCAAGATAAAACTGAATCAAGGCTCGCTCAAGACGGGCTCCCAATCCCTTATAAACCGTAAAACGGGCCCCCGAAATTTTTGCTCCTCTTTCGAAATCAAGTATGTCGAGATCCGCGCCAATCTCCCAATGAGGCTTTGGTTTAAACGAAAATTTGCGCGGCTCTCTCCATTTTCGTATCACTACATTATCCTCTTCCCCTTCCCCAACAGGGACGCTTTCATGGGGAATATTAGGCACTGTCAATAAAAATTCTTGAATCTTTTCCTCAATCTCTTTAATTTCGTCATCCATTTTTTTGATCTTTTGAGAGACTTCCTTCATTTCCGCTACCATATCATCTGCGTCTTTTCCCTGTCTTTTGAGCTTGCCTATCTCATCAGATACCGTATTTCTTTTGTTTTTTAGCTTTTCAACCTGGTATAACTTATCTCTTCTCTTTTCATCTACATCCAAAAAGTCATCAACCTCAAGCTCTATTCCTTTTTTTAGCGCTGCTTCTTTTACCTTGTCGGCATTGGCTCGTAAATACCTTGCATCGATCATCCTTATCGCTCCCTTATGAATAAAATAAAATAACCCATCCCACTGTAAGGGACGAGTTATTACCCCGCGTTGCCACCCTGTTTGGCAGTTCAGCCCACTTGATTTGTGAAGATAACGGTTCTCCCGGCTCGGCTTTTACGAGCGGCTAGCAGAGTGGATCCGTACTGAATCATACCGACTTTCAGCTATAACCGGCTCTCTGTAAAAAAACAGTACTTACTCTCTGATCTTCGCCATTTACAAATATTGTTGATAAGAATTATATCAGATCCTTTTTCCTCAAGCAAGAAAAAATTAAAAAGCCCCCACCAATTTGGCAGGGGCAAAGACAGAACTGGCGGCGACCTACTCTCCCGGGGTAGACCCAGGTACCATCGGCGCAGGAGGGCTTAACGGCCGTGTTCGGGATGGGAACGGG
>SLNR01000129.1 GCA_007132905.1 Candidatus Sumerlaeota bacterium
ACTTAAAAGCTCTGATCTGTCAATCGAGACTGTGCCCACCAACATAGGCTGCCCTATATTGTGCCGCTCTTCAATCTCTTCCACAACCGCCCGGTATTTAGCCCCTTCTGTTTTGTAAATAACATCCGCCAAATCATCACGGACCATCGGCTCATTTGTGGGGATCACAATAACATCCAATCCATAGATCTTTCTGAATTCTTCCGCTTCGGTCTCGGCTGTACCAGTCATTCCAGCTAATTTATCATACATTCTAAAATAGTTTTGAAAGGTAATGGTCGCCATGGTCTGGCTTTCTTTTTCAATATGCACGTTTTCTTTTGCCTCTATGGCCTGATGAAGCCCATTGCTGTAGCGACGACCATACATAAGGCGGCCTGTAAATTCATCAACAATGATCACCTGGTCATCTTTTACTATATAATCTTTGTCCTTCTTCATCAGTGCATAGGCGCGAAGCGCCTGATTCAAGTAATGAGAAAGATCCATATTTTCATGCTCATAAAGATTGGGAATCCCCAGCATCTTTTCGACTTTGGCAATCCCCTCTTCGGTCGGAGCGACCGTATTTGCTTTTTCGTCGACATTATAGTCTTCTTCAACTTTCAAGCGAGGGGCAATCTTTGCAAACTGAGTATAAAGATCAGTCGATTTATCACCAGCACCTGAAATAATAAGAGGTGTTCTCGCCTCGTCAATTAAGATACTGTCAACTTCGTCTACAATCGCGTAATGAAGCTCCCTTTGAACAAGGTTTTCCAACTTAAGAACCATGTTGTCTCTTAAATAGTCAAAACCAAATTCGTTATTGGTCCCATAAATAACATCAGCCCGGTAGGCCTCTTTCCTTTGCTCATAGTCAAGTCCATGGACAATAAGCCCTACCGAAAGTCCAAGGAAATGATAGATTTGACCCATCCACTCACTGTCTCTTTTTGCCAAATAATCGTTCACCGTAACAATGTGAACCCCTTTTCCTGTAAGGGCGTTTAAATACACCGGCAAAGTGGCCGCTAGTGTCTTCCCTTCACCTGTCTTCATTTCGGCAATTTTCCCCTGGTGTAAAACAATACCTCCCATCAACTGGACATCAAAATGGCGCATACCTAAAGTCCGACAAGAGGCTTCTCTGACCAAAGCAAAAGCTTCCGGCATCAATTCATCTAATGATGCACCATCATTTATCCTCTGGCGAAATTCATCCGTTTTCTGCTTCATCTCAGCATCTTCCAGTGCTTTCATTTCAGACTCTAGAGCGTTAATTTTCTGCACCGCTTTTGACAGTTTTTTTAGTTCTTTCTCATTATCGTCACCCAGAATGTTCTTTAGAAGACCCAACACCGGGGAACACATCCTTTCTAGCCTTTTGCGATATTCAATGACACGAAAAGAAGGAACCGCGGTCCCTTTTGTCATTTTAACGTCACTATTTTATCATCAATATTTTAAGTGTGCAAGAAATCCGATCTGCTAAATCAGCCTGTTGTAGCATTTCCTCTTTCTAAAACACCAATGAAAGCCTCTGTCACTTTAGGATCAAACTGAGTTCCGGAGCACCTTTTAAGCTCCTCGATGGCTTCTTCTTTCGGCATCGCTTCTCGATAAGGTCTATCGGTTGTCATAGCGTCAAATGCATCCGCAACGGCCACAATCCTTGCTCCCAAAGGAATGTCTCCTTTGGATAGTCCATCAGGGTAACCATTCCCGTCATACATTTCGTGGTGGTGGCGGACAACATCGGCTCCTTTGGCTAGATATTTAATCTCGGAAATAATTTTGTGCCCCACTTCAGAATGTTTTTTTATCTCCTCATATTCCTCTTCGGTCAACTTACCCGGCTTATTAAGAACAACGTCTTTAATACCTATTTTCCCTATATCATGAAGAATGCTCATATATTGCAGCATCTCAACTTGATCTTCAGTCATATTTAGTTCTCTAGCCATTTGAATAGAGTATTTATTTACTCGATCCGAATGACCTTTTGTATAGGGATCCTTTGCATCAATTGAAGTAGCTAATGCCGTTACCGTACTAAGATATACATCCCGCATGTCAATGTAGCGCTGAAAAGAATGCCGTGCTAACATCAAAGGAAACACAAACACCAACACTCCAAACATTCCTATACTAGTATAAACTAAAGCAATGAGAACCGCTATGGGCCCCAAAGCTAGATAGTTGAGTGTCAGCCAACGAAAATTGACAAGCCACATATTTAAGAATGATGTCCCTTGCGCTAGAGCCATAATTCCTACCATAATGCTGACATTCAGCAGCATATAGACCCCTGCGCTGGCAAAATAAGGGAGCAGATGATCCGGAAAAATAACCTCTCCGACGGACCCTCCGGAATGCAAATAAACAAGCCCGGCAACACTGGCACAAGTAGCAAGCTGGGCTCGGTTAAAGAGTGTTTTTTCCAAAGAGATCTCTCCACGCAATTCCTTCTTACTGATGGTTCCCAAAGCGGCAACCCATGCCCCTACCCCCGGACCGTAAATGATAATACTGGCAAATATAAAGACAAAGCCGATGGATACACTGCCTTCCCCTCTAGGCAAACGAACCGGGGTAGCTTCAGCCACTAATGCGAAAATTGTAAAAAATATAATACCTTGAATAGTAGTCCAGGTAAGTTCCGGTCTTACATAGTATAAGAGCATAATGGCCACCACAATTGTTACTACTATATAAGACCAGACCAATTTACTATGTCGCTGCATACTCTACCAGCTCCAATAACAAAATTGGATCGGCAGGATAGTGATTAATAAAGAATTACCAGCCCCATTTAATGTTCGCACCGCCGGCTAGAATCAAAGCCATAAGAGCAAGAACGATTCTTGTCAGTTTCATGTTTACTACCTCCCACGGTTTTTCTCCGCTTCCGTGCCGCTATAGAAAACGGGCAAACCGCTCCGCTCGAGGTAAACTGCGTTGAATGATGGTGCAAACCTGCCGATCCAAACTCTATGTTTATTTTAATTCTTTTTCCGAAAACTCGTTTAATTGCGTTTTTCAATAAGCTCAGGCATTTTTCTATTCAATGCACACAACAGAGCCTTGGCTACTGCATCTTGCTCATCTCCCCTCACCCAAGCTGCCCCCACCAATAATTCTTCTCCCTCTGTTGACAACATCGATACCGCGACATTCACAGCATTTTTGTCAGCCAACCTTACCAACGTGACATCCTCCACAGCTAAATAGCAATCAGTTTTTAAACACTGCTGTAGAGCGGATAAAGTAGCATTTGCTGATATCCTCAATTGGCTTCCCTGGGATCTAGGCCCCGAATAAGATCCGACAAATTCCTCTTCACCATAACGGAGTGAAACTTTCACATCGGCTTTCAACCGATGCACCGACGATTCCAATCCTGCTAAAATAAGCCGGGGAGTAGATTGCTCTTGATTCGGCTCTTTTTCTAACTGAGCAATGCTGATTTTCTTGTGATCAATACTTAATCCGTAGTGAGCCATAAACAAAGACTCAATGTCACGAACAATCTGCTTCGGACTACGCTGCTGACCGGCGAGGATATGGATTTCTTGAATCGTCTCTTCAGAGGTTGTAGAAATCTTCGCAGAAATAACCCCTTTAACTTTTTCTATGAGTCGCTCGTATTCGGCACATATCTGTCTCTTCTCCGAATGAATTGCCATAAACTCACTCCCGTCCGTATCCTTCCTGAAAACTTTCGACAGCTTTCCTGCTTTTCCTTTTACTAGTGTACAAACATTGTTGTATTTTGCTATTTCCAAGACAATTTTTTGCCATAAGCATCTACCAAAACTAAAAGTCCTCCTGAAACAACCGAGTGGCCCCCGAGAATCACCGGCACTTCACATTTTTCTGCCCTTTCGGTAAATTTAAGAATTTTCGGATCATGAATTTTTTCAAATTGTCCTAAATCTGAGTAAAACCTGTCTTGTTGGGTCGCATTCAACTTCCAGTGATGAAAAAGCACCCTCGTATCAATGATGGCAGCGTCACAATACTCTTCCAAATACGAAAAAAAACCATCAATCGACTTAAGATCTACGAAGTCTCCCAAAATTGAGTGAACTGTCCCGCCCTTATCCCTTCCCAGCGCTTTCATCCCTCTTTCTTCGGATATTACCCTTAGACGGCAGCGAAGCCTATCATTGACAATCTTCATGATCCAATGTCCGACTCGTCCCGTCAATAAAAGCTCGCAATTTGGTTCAATCATTTTATTTGCTGTTCGCTTAATCTTCTCTATCGAAAATCCATCTTTTTCAATCATATCTTTTATCACAAAACAGCCTTGCGGATGCAAACTAACATATAACAAATCTTGGATCGTATCGACATCAAAATGATAGCCAGGAGTAATCGGCAAATAATGAGCTGCTAAACCGCCTTGATCCCGAAGAATACTTGATAGGGGATTGTCAATGGGCGGCAGTTCAATCTTTCTCAATATATCTGCAGGAGAAAAAGCCGTTAAGTCAGCTGATTGAGCATTGTTAGAAATAACAATATCTTCGTTGTTTATAAGAAGTTTAGCCACTTTATCAATCTCGCTCACCGTTATCAATGGCACACTAGCACCACCCAAACAAATCACTTTATCAAAACCGAAACGATGAACAATTTCAGCAAGCGTTTCTCCAAAATGGAATGGCAACCTATTCGATGTAGAAACTATTTCAATAGGCAGTTGTTTTGATACTTCAAGCAGATCCTCATAGTTTGTAACCAGCACTATTGTTTCAATGTTCTGCGATGCAAGGCACTTTTCAGTAATGTTTATGGTCAGCTGCTTACGATATTTACGCATTTTTTCTTCCAGCAGTCCGGATTCCCCGCTACCCTCGAAAATAATAACCGGCACTTTCTCGCTCACTTTCACCACTCCATATACCTTATAAATATACATCAAATGTAGCATAGTTTCTAGAAAAAAGATACAAGTTTCAACAATATTTAAAATAAAGTAAAAAACTGTTTTAGCAATGAATAAAACAAGAAACCGCCCAATGACTCAAGGGGCGGTTTCCTTTCATCCATCTTCTTTTTTACTTCATCTGTGGCTCAATGAGACCATAATTCCCATCTTTCCTTTTATACACTACATTCACATCTTCACTGTCGGGATTGAAAAACACGAAAAAGTCATGCCCGATCAGATTCATTTGCATGATCGCTTCTTCCACCAGCATAGGCTTTACGACAAACCGTTTTACCTTAACCACTTCGCCCTCTTCTTCTCCTTCTTCTTCTCCTTCTTCTTCTTGACTTCTCATCTCTTCTACCATTTTGCTTTTGTTGTTTTGTCTAAATCTTTTGTGAAGTCGTGTCTTATATTTATCAATCTGCTTTTCTAATTTATCGACAACCATGTCGACTGAAGCATACATATCACCTGACTCTTCTTCGCCTCGTAAGATGACCCCATTGACCGGCACCGTGACCTCGACGATATGCCTCTCTCTCTCAACGCTGAGTGTCACTTGCGCCTCTTGAAGTTGATCGAAATACTTCTGCAGTTTGCTTATTTTCTTTTCGACATGTTCACGGAGACCATGGTTGATCTCAATATTACGACTGCTCAAAGTAATTTCCACTGCAACCAACCCCTCTCGTTTTGATTGCTGTTCCTCAATCAATCACCTATAACCTCACTGTCTTAATTCTCCAGAGAGTCAAATATTCCTCTTGACATAAACATATAATCGCAATACCAATAAATCCCATAAAACAACCCCCGGCAAAAGTGCCGGGGGTGAGCGCTTTGGATCATATATTTGAGGCCAAACGCTTTATACTTTCTTTACTTCCTCAGCTTGTGGCCCTCTCTCACCTTCAACTACTTCGAACTCAACTTGATCCCCTTCATTTAAAGTCTTAAATCCTTCATCTTGGATCGCAGAAAAGTGAACAAAGACATCGTCACCATCTTCTCTTTCAATGAAACCGTAGCCCTTCTCAGGATTAAACCATTTGACTCTTCCTAACATTATCATTCCTCCTAATCTTTTCTAGCTGATAAACCTCAGCTTCAAGTAGACTCTATCACAGTTGATATCCTCTGTCAACTTCTCCCACTTTATGAAATACCGATCTAAGCATTAACCTTTTTTGAGCACACAATATATCCCGTTTTTTTGATTTCCGTATCCGAAAGTCACTCATGTGAACAATTTTCTGTGGATAATGTGGATAAATCTGTTGATAACAGCAATAATCATGCTTTGCCGATAGGAAAAAAACAAATTTCGATCTTTTTTTCCGAACATTACAAAAAACGACCTAATCTATTTTCACGAAGCTGAGGAATATCAAGTAGAGGTTTTTAAAAATGGAAAATCTGACCTGGTGGAAACAATCAACTCCCTAATTGGCTATCATCTCCCGCTTGAATTATGACCCTTTTTGACATTTTTTGAGCTTTTCACGCAGCCAATAAACATTTTTTTCACACAAAGCTATCTAATAAACTTCATGCCTCTTATATGCTCAGCAAAAAACAGATATAGCCTATAAAAATTCTCTTCTAAAACTGATAAATCTTTCCCCCTATAACTGTCATCTCAATATCAATATCTCGAATTTTTTCCTTCGGAATCTCAAGCGGGTTCTCAGATAAAACAACAAGATCCGCTAGATAATCCGGTCGAATCATCCCTTTTCTGTGCTCTTCAAATGTTGTATAAGCGCTTCCCTTGGTAAATAAACTTAGTGCCTCATAAACAGTGAGAGCTTCATATGGATTAAACACCATGCCGGGCACGCTGTCTACCTGCCGATTCACAGCTGCATGAATCCCCCACAAAGGTTCGAGGGGTTCAACGGGACAGTCAGAACTTCCGCCGCATGGAATTCCCTTATCCAAAACGGTTTTCCAGGCAAAGGTTAGTTTTGCTCTTTGGGGGCCAACGCGATCCTCAACCCATCCCCCTTGAGTCGAAACGAATTTAGGCTGAATATCAGCGACAACACCGAGTTTTTTTGCCCTTTCTAGAATATCTTCGGTCAGAATTTCAAAATGAACAATCCGATGCCGATGATTATCCTTCGGCTTTTTATTCAAAGCTTTTTCTATGGCATCCAAAGAGGCATCGATTCCGGCATCTCCAATAGAGTGAACAGCAACCTGCAGTTCGTTTTCATGTGATCTCATGACCTTTTCTTCTAGTTCCTTTTGGGACTGCATGAAAAACCCTTTATTCTCGGGGTCGTCACTAAAAGGCTCTCTCATGGCTGCTGTCTGCGCCATAAAAGATCCATCACTAAATATCTTTATCCCGCCTATTCTGACCTTTTCATCTCCATCTCCGGACTGAATCCCCTCCGATACAACTTGGTCGATCTCCTCATCAGAGAAATATTGAGCAGACCTAACCATGGGGGATTCTTCCTCCCAAAGCTCTTCTAGAATTTTCAAATAAACCGGATAACCACCTATCACTCCTGCCGTACTATTATCACTTACTGAAGTAATTCCTGAACTAACAGCTTTTTTCATGGCAAGCTTCAATGCTTCTTTGGCTTTCTCCTCTGGATATGGATAATAGAAGGGGGAGACTAAATGCTCTGCGGTTTCTCTGAGGACACCTGTTGGCTTTTCTTGTTCGTCTAAATCAATCTCTCCGCCGGTCGGAGGCACGGTATCCTTGTCAATACCCGCTAACTCAATAGCTTTCGAATTAACAAGTAAAGCGTGTCCACTCACATGCCTAAAAGCCACTGGATGATCCGGGGCAACCTCATCTAAATCGTAACGATTCGGATATCTCTTTTCCTCATATAAATTCTGATCCCATCCTGCTCCGGTAATCCATTCCCCGGGGGCTGTCTGCTCCACCTTTTCTAGCACGCGTTTTTTTACTTCGCGAATAGAACGAAGTCCTTGAAGTCTCACGCTGATAAGCGTAATCCCAAAGCCCAACATGTGCAGATGGCTGTCATTAAACCCGGGCAAGAGGGTCTTCCCTTTTAAATCAATCACCTTTGTTTCTTCACCTTTAAAGTCAGCCATTTTTGCAAAATCTCCTACCGCCAGTATGTTCTCTTTGCAAATGGCCAGTGCTTCACCAAAAGGAAAACCCTCATCCATAGTAATGATGGTGCCGTTGGTAAAAATAATATCTGCCTTTTCCAAATCTGTCTCCCCTTTCCAATATATTGGGTGCTCAAACATTGTTAAAGCCCTTCATCAATAAATTAGTCATACTACCCGTGCCTCATTCAAATCAGCTGTTTAAATTTACTAATTTCAAATTTTTTCATATACAACTCGACCATCAATTAATGTCATGGCCACTTCTAAATCCTTGATTCGATCGGGATCGATTTGACAAGGATCCTCTTCCAGCATAACCATGTCAGCATATTTTCCCGGTGATAAAGTTCCTTTTTTGTCTTCATCAAAATCGGCATAAGCTGCATCTTTTGTATATAATTTCAGCGCTTCTACCACAGATAGTTTTTCCTCGGGTAAAAAAACATCGCTGTCATTAGAATAATAGCGGTGCCTGGTTACCGCCGCCCAAATACCCAAGAGAGGTTCTATCGGTGTAATTGGGCAGTCTGAACTGCCGGCACAAGGAATTCCGTATTCTAAAATCGTCTTCCATGGATAAGTCATTTTTGCCATCTTTTCCCCTAACAAACGTTCAACCCATTGTCCATTCAATGGTACAAAAGTGGGCTGGATATCGGCTACAATACCCATTTTTTTCGTTCGTTTCAATATTGATTCATCAACAATGCAGTAATGAATAATCCTATGACGCGTATCTGATCTCGGTGCCTCTTCTGCCGCCTTCTCAAAAGCATCCAGGCAAGAATCAATCGCAGCATCGCCGATGGCATGAACTGCCACCTGCAGACCTGCCTTATGCCCTTTGGCGATTCGCTCATTTAAAGCCTCTTGCTCGTGGATGGGAATTCCTCTATCTTCTGTTTCTCCTTCATAAGGGTTGCGCAAAAAGGCCGTTCGCGCTCCCAATGCCCCATCCTGAAATACTTTTAAGTTGCCAACTTTCACACGGTCACTACCTTGTCCTGTTCTCAAGCCCTTCTGTAATATATCTTCGATGACAAGATCTCTTAGTTCCAGGGTTACTCTGACCGGAGGATCTCCGCTCTCCCACATATTGTGATATAAACGCATGTTATCATCAATCGTCCCTACTCTATCCGATCGTATGTCATCGGTTGTAACTGATGTCAAACCGCATGAATGAGCCTTTGACACAGCTAATTTCAAAGCTTTTTGAAGCTTCTCGGATGTCGGAGGAGGGACCGCCTCCATAACTTTTCTAGTCGCCGTTTCTCTTAGAATCCCAGAGGGATAACCATCCGCTTCTCGATCAATTTTCCCGCCCGGAGGATCTGGTGTTTTTGACCCTATATCTGCTTTTCCCAAAGCTTTGGTATTGACAGCCTGAAGATGACCGCATATTCTAGTCAAGAGCACAGGATGGCTAGGACATGCTTCGTCAAGATCCTGTCTGTTAAGATATCTCCCTTCTTCGAATAAATTATGATCCCAACCTGTGCCAATGATCCATTCTCCCGCCGCAGTGCCCATAGCAGCCTTATTTACCCTTCGTTTGATCTCTTCAATCGAATTGACCCCAGACAGCTGCACCATCTGCAGGGTAAGACCATAACCGATAAAGTGTAGGTGCCCGTCGTGAAAACCCGGCAGCACGGTTTTTCCCTCGGCATCAATTATCTTTGTTTCTGATCCGATCAACTCTTCTATAGTTGATGTATCCCCCACTGCGATGATCTTCCCTTTGCAAGCCGCGACCGCTTCTGCATGAGGCTGTCTATCGTCTAGCGTTAAGACATTCCCGTTATTAATCACTAAGTCAGCTTTTGGCAATTCAATCCCTCCTTTTACAATATAGTTGTTTTCTCTCCAAAGAAAAAGCCGCCCCTGTGAAGATTGTGATGGCGGCTCTACAAAGTCAAAACTCTTTTAGCAGTACTTAATGTCTCCACAATACTATACATATTGGTAACAGATCCTACAGCTAGTTTCTCTTTCAGATGAAAAAAATCAAGACAGATTCCACAAGATTCAATCACAACTCCTTGATCAGCCATCGACTTGATTGTATCAAGCGATTCGCTGCCTTCCACCGTCAAACGAACTCCGCCATTGATAAAAAGAATTTTCTCCGGCAGAGGACTTGTTTCACTCACAGCATATAAGAAATTCTTCATGAGCAGTGCACCTAATTCATTGTCGCCCTCACCCATGAAAGCCGATTTTATAAGGATCACTAGATCATGTGTGTCCACCAGCACCTCCTCAGAGGCATGTTCGGCACCTTTTAAAATTGTTACGGCATACCCATTACTCTTTTCATCCACCGAAACATCAAAGCCGGCGCTTTTGGCCAACTTCATAACATTGTCTTTGGCAATTTTATTATCAACATAAGTGACTACCGTTCCTTCTTCAATCTTATCTAGAGCCTTCTTCGTTTTAATCACGGGTTCAGGACAGTCTAAACCCTTTGCATCCACTTCAATTATACCCATCATCTCACTTCCTTTCATGATACACAAATATCTCTCCCGGATGATCTTCCCGTACTTCTCCAATAATGTCAGGCACCGCTAAGCCTCTACCTTCAGCCTCTTTGGAAAAAATGAGATAAGCCTCCATAGGCATCGATACGAGCAGCCCCCCGGAAGTCTGTGGATCCATTAAAATATCCCTGATTGGCTCACTCACTTGTTCTTCTAAATGCACATTGCCAAGAATATAATCTCGATTTCGATAGGCGCCCGCAGGCACCAGCCCCATCGCTGCATAATCATAAGCCCCCGGTATAATCGGAATTTTATCAGCAAAGAAATGGAGCGAAACCCTACTGCCTAAAGCCATTTCGCGAGCATGACCAAGCAAGCCAAAACCTGTAATGTCTGTACAGGCATGAGCCTTACTGGTCTGCATTATTTGTGAGTAATCGCTGTTGAGGGAAGTCATAATCTCAACAAAGTCATCGATCTCTTCTTTTGAAGCCATGCCTCCTTTTACAGCCGTTGCAATGATTCCGGTCCCTAACGGCTTGGTCAATACTAACACATCCCCCTTCATGGCTTGGCTGTTTGTTACAACTTCTTCTCTGGTCATTACGGCAGAAACAGCCATGCCGAAGAAAAGCTCTTCGCTCTCAATTGAATGTCCTCCCCCTAACAAGGCACCTGCCTCACATACTTTATCATACCCGCCTTTCAAAATTTCTTCCAAAACCTCATGTTTAAGGCAGGAGGGAAATCCAATGATATTCATTGCAGACAGCGGCTGTCCGCCCATAGCATAAATATCACTTAGGGCATTCGCAGCCGCAATTTGCCCGAATGTGTAGGGATCATCTACAATGGGGGGAAAAAAGTCCACAGTCTGCACCAAAACTTGTTTTTCGTTTATTTGTATGACCGCGGCATCATCCATGGTATCTTTGCCCACAATCAGTCGCTCATCCTGCTGATCGGTTAAATTACGCAAAACTTGCGCAAGGACCTTCGGGTCCAACTTCGATGCTCATCCGGAACCAGATGCCATCTGTGTCAAAAGCACTTCATCACATTCCATACCTTCCACCTACCTTCTGATAAGCAATTTCATCGTTCTTTCAACCATTTTGCTACTACCTTTATGTTCCCGTCCTTCCTATACTCTTTTACCTGAGCGAGGGTCAACGATTTGAATTATCTCTTCTAGATTAAAATACTTCCTTGCTTCACATAAAAAATCAAAATAACCAGAAACACTCATAAAATCATATTCATCTCCTAAAAAGATGAGCGCCTCTCCGGCTTTTTGCGCCGGTGGGTCAATTTCTTGATACGTTTTTTTCAAAACCTCCCATTTATTTTCAGCGATGCTGTGATAGCAATAGAAGTAACCCAAAGAATTACTGATAAGTTCTGGTCCATCTTGACTTTTGCGGGGAAACTCCCTTAAATGATCCTTTGTATTCTCCCATACCATGTTTTGATAGTCCTCATTTGTATAACCAAACTGCATTAGCTTTCTATCAATGATAACATCCGATGTCCAACTGATCAGAGCATGGGCAACATGCTGCCAAACCTTTTCACCACTGCTGTCTTTTAACACAGGATAGGCATATCCCTGCTGGATCAAAGCAAAATGACTAAGCTCATGTGCTGCATTTTCTTCAGCAATCTTATCTTGAGTATTTCGATTTAAATAGACAACAGCCTCATTCGATTTCATCTCAACGAGGGCCTGCCTGTTGTGATAGTTCCGATTCCAATGGTTGTCCAAATAGCGATATTGGATTCTCTTTTTTGTTATGCTTTTGAACCATTCCAAATATTGCCGGTACGCTTGTGAAAATTTCCAATGAAGAATCTGCATCTAACTTAATCTCCTTCTCCATTCTCGTTCACTGACAGGAAGCTTCAATAGAATAGACAGCTTCATTTTTGTTCTTCTAAATACTTAATCTTTCTCCGTGGTTTTCTTTATCCCTTCAACTGGGGGCAAGAACTGGCTTCATACGGTTTATAAAAAAATGAAAACAGGCTTTTTGTAGCACAACTAAAACCTGTTTTGCTGATCCTTATGGTGATTTTCTTAAACTTAAGGAGGTTAAAAAACTATCAAGTTTGTTCATCGGACCCAAAACCAAAAAAGGAAATAACCGGCAACAAAGCTTTCTTCTTCAAATGATTGAAGTATCTCAACCCGAATGATACCCAACCCTTCTTGAAGATCGTAAATTCCATAAGACTTTACATCGACTTCAGAATAATAAACGGTGTACACCGTGGTTCCATGGCCTTGTTTGACTTCCATTATTTCGCAGTTCTAAATCCTTTCGATGCTGTCCTTATCTGCTTGCGTCTTTACCCGCTGTGTTTTGCCTTCTAAAGGTGTACAGATTAATTCCAAAGCATCAAAACAGAATCCATCATCGCTTCAATTTCTTTTTACTATATGAAAGAATCCTCGAAAATACGATAGACAATCGAAAAATCAAAATCCGGCTCTCCACCTGAGACATCGATCACCTGTCCCGTAAAATAATGGCCATACTCTCCATTTGCTTCTTCTATTGCACAAGTTCCATTGTCTGCCTATATTCTGCCGAACCATCATACAGCCGCACAGATCTCGCTCAGCAAAACTCTTTGATTTACAAGTATTCTTGAGAAATCAAATGATTATTTAAGATTTCCTAGCTTAAAAAAACTACACCACCATCGGGCAAACAAGAACGAGAAAGGCTTGGAAGTTTTTTCATTGATAAAGCCTCTTCATTTTTTTCTGTTGATAAATAATCTGCTAAACATCCATCCAAACCTTTATTGACCACTGTCCACCTTTTCAAATTTTTTGTTGCTCCCCTCTTGAGAAAACAACATTGCTATCGTTCCAACCATAAGGCTTAAAAGCAGCCACCTAAATCCAGCAATATATGCTTCTGGAGGATAATATCCAATTTCCGTCAAAGAAAAAGTCTGCAACAAAAATCCAAACAGTACCTGATACAAAGCTCCGCTTAGCATCACAATGCCGTTGAATACTCCATTTACAGTCCCGGCAAGACTAGAGGGAAATAATTCTTTAAGTTGAGCCATTGCGGCAGCTCCAAGCCCACCGACAAAACCAAAAAGGAAAAATACAACATAAAGGATATGTATTGTCAATCTTTCCGGAAACAATGCCAGCGGAAGCCAGCACAATGTACTTAAAACCATTGATAAAACCGTAATTCCTTTTCGCGTTTTCAATATTTTATCCGACAAAAGCCCGCTTATCGGAGATGACAATATCGTTCCTATGGAGATCATCATGAGAATATTTCCTGCTGTCATCGTATCTGCCCCAGCTACCTGGCGCAGATAAGGTCCAGCCCACAAGCTTTGAAAACTCATCAATACCCCGTAAAAAGCGATTCCCCTTATCGTTAAAGGCCAAAACCGCGCCTCCTTCAAAACGATCCCCATCCCCTGCCAAGGATGCACTTTTTCTTGAGCCTGCTTTTTCAGGTCACTATCTCCTGAGCTATCTTCTTGTGGTTGATCACGAACCACATAATAAACAAGAAATCCGATCAAAATCGTAAGAACCCCTATAAGAAGAACAGAATAGCGCCAGCCCAAAAAAAGAAGCATGACTGCAAGTGGAGTAGCCGCCAGTAAAGCACCTGCATTCCCTAACGCCAATAAAAAGCCAAACGCAGTGGCATATTCATTCGGTTTAAACCAAACTGCTAACAGCTTTAAGGTTGGCACATATATACATGACAATCCAAGCCCGATGATAAAACGCGAAGCAACAGCCCATGGATAGGCAGGAGATAAGGAAAACAATACCGCTCCTATCCCGGAAACCACCGCCGACAAGGCAATCAATCTTCTTGACCCATAAGTATCTGCCAGCATACCGGCAGGAAACTGCATTAATGCATAAGGATAAAAATAGGCAGAGCCTAATACGCCCAAGGCTGACGCATCAATTAAAAATGTATCAATCAAATCTTGAGCCATGACAGCAGTGGACAGCCTGTGAAAAAAAACAAAAAGATAAGCCAGTGAAACTACGCCAAAAATAATCCACCGGGATGACAACAGCCGGTGGTTTTCCTCTTGTTTAAAGAACTGGAAGGTTGATGGTTTTCTCTGCATAACTCTCCCCCTGAAAATCGGCTATGGAGATATTTTATGAGAATAATTATCATCTGTCAAGGGATTCTTCTCATTATTTTAAATAAAAAAAGACGGGAACCTTCGTCCCCGCCCTTTGTTAAATCAGGTAATTACATAACGCTTAAATGGTTTTCGATGTACTGCACACCTTTGACATTCTTCGCTACTTCATGGGCAATTTTCTTATGCCTTTCATTGGGCACCGTGCCCTCTAATTTATAAATGCCCGTCTCGCACCCTTCTGCAACCCTGATACTAATATTACTTGCATCAAGCACTGGATGTTTCAATAGAGCATCTTTGACATCTGCAATGATAATTGAATTTTTCTGACTGACTTGATACTTTTCAATCAAACTCGCACAGGCCTTAGGATCCTTCTTGACTTCCATCGAAGGGGCAATGTTTCCTTCTTCTTTCACTTCTCCGACCTCAAGCTCATTGACCACATACCCAACACCAGGCAATGGGTCGACTATCTCGGCGGCAATTTTCTTATCTTCTTCAGTCGGGACTGTCCCCACCAGACGGAAAATCCCTTTTCTGCCTTTCATGCCTGCTACAGTGATGCCCGAAACATCCAAAGAAGGATGTTTTAATAATGCTTCTTTAATTTCAGGCAGTAGTTGAACATTTGCGTGGGAAGCCGCTTGGATGTCTCTCATGTTGTCAGTATGATAAGGTTTAATCTCCGTGTTGTCCACCACATCACAAATCTCTTCATCACAAAGCTTTGTGATTTTGACAATTTCTTCTTTCTGCCGCTCGTCCAAAAGCGTTCCGCTTAAATACACGACCCCCTCTTTCGTTTCTGGTTTCAACCGAGCACCCTCCAGAAACGGTGACGTACTAAGCTTTGAATATACAATAGAGTTAATTTCTTTATCTCGATCCATCTGCTCACTCCCTTTTCGAATTTTTTTCTGCACTCCCTTACTTCTCCCGGCAATCCAATCTTCATCCGCATCGCCAAAAACAGCATGGGAGTGATTAATTCACAAACCCAACGAGATCGCCAGAAGCCGGAGAGCAATCCTATTAGGATAGTTTTCGCTATCCTCTAACCGATTCCTTCAATGAAAAACAAAAAAAACTGTTTATTTGAATTTTCTTTCGATAACAATGAATTACGGAAGAACACTTTGAATCACAAGCCTATCGAATCTAGGTCAAAAAACATTATTGGCAGAATTTTCAGCTTTCTCCTTGTATAAGATACTACAAAAAATTGCGTTGCTCGTCAATACTTTTCTGCATATTTTGTAGTTATTCTGTGATAATGTCATGTTGAATTTATTCTTAAAAAATCTTTGTCTGTCAAGGGCGAGCGAGTTTTGCTCGCAGCGTTTACCCTGAAAGCTGAGCGTGATTTCCATCCTCGCGGGGGCAGGGTCTTGGGGAAAGCGTTCCCAAGATCCTGTTATTTTTCTTTTGACATTCTGTGAGGTGCCATTTTCCCAGAATAGTTTTGTCCTTATTAAATATTTTCTCAGATTATTGACATCCTTTTATACATATTTGAAAAAAACATTCATTTAACACTAATCGACCTGGTGGAAAATAAAGTTTTAAGTTATTTTTTTATTTCATATTAGTTGATATTTATTTTCATTGACATTAGCAAAACAAGGTGCTATGCTTAATGTGAAAAGATAATATGAAACCTTCGTGGTCGGGTTTTTTGTTTGCCCAACCGGTGGTGATGCCTCTTTGAGAGGACAAGCCCATCAGCCCCAGCAGTTGATTCGGTGAGAATCCGAAGCCGTCAGTAGAGTCTGGATGGGAGGAGGTAACAGACTTTTTCTTAGTATAAGGAATATTCTGTTATTGACTAAAAACCCCGCCACATTAAGCGGGGTTTAATTTTGTAGATTTTGAAAGTAGGTGCACATATGAAAGTCGAACATCTTATCATGACACCGGGTCCAACTATGGTGAATGAAGAAGTCAGAAGGGCTGCCTCTCTTCCCTTAACCAATCCCGATTTAGATCCAGAATTTCCTTCCTTTTATCAAGATTTATGCAGCAAATTAGGATCTTTAATGGCTACCAAAAATGATGTCATTATCTTAAGTGGGGAAGGGATGCTGGGATTAGAAGCCGCTATCGCTTCTTTTATCGAACCTCATGAAAAAGTGCTCTGTTTTGTGAACGGAGTTTTTGGTCGCGGCCTGGCTGACTTCGTAAAAATGTATGGAGCAACACCTGTCCTATTTGAAAAAGATTTCAATGACCCTTTTACAGAGCAAGAGGCAAAACAATTCTGTGCTGACCATCCGGATGCCAAAGTGGCCACCTTGGTTCATTGTGAAACTCCGTCTGCTCTCCTTAATCCGGTTCAAGAAATTGGCCCCGCCCTGAAACAAGCCGGCGTTCTTTCCATCGTTGATGCGGTATCATCCCTCGGAGGAGAACCAGTTGATGTCGACCAGAACAAACTCGATGTGGTTATTGGCGCCTCCCAAAAATGCTTATCCGCTCCACCGGGACTTGCTTTTCTATCCATTAGTGAAAATGGTTGGGATAAAATTAGAAATCGGAAAACAGCCATTCTTAATTATTATCTCAATCTGGACCTGTGGCGCAACATTTGGATTGAAAAGAAAAGTTTTCCCTACACCCAATCCACTTCTAATCTTCAAGCACTGCATGCAGCAGTAGAAAAATTGATTCAAGAGGGAAATAGAGCCTATCACCGCCATGCCCGTTGCGCAGCAGCCGTAAGAGAAACACTAAACGAATGCGGTTTTTCCCTTTATACTCCAGAACAACATGCTTCAAATACTGTAACCACCTTCGGCATACCGGAAAATTTGGATGATTGTGAATTTCGTAATCACCTTTGGAATTCATACCAAGTGATGATGGCTGGGAGTTTAGGGTCTTTAAACGGCAAGTTTTGGAGAATAGGACATATGGGCGAAAATGCCAGAGAGGACTATCTTTTTCATTTCTTTCGAGCCTTTGAAAAAGCACTTATTGATTTTGGCCATCCACTTTCCGAGCTTACCTCTACCGTTTTTTCAAAAACCATATGAGATGGTTTTTGGTACCACATGAATGAAAGGAGAAATCATATGGCGACCTATTCGAAAGATCAAACAAAACCTTCCATTAGATTGCGAGGTCTCATTTTGACTGGTCTGCTGACAGCACTTGTCTTTGTCGCTACCATGTCCCTGCACATCCCAAACGGCGTTGGGGGCGTCATCCACCTAGGGGACGGAATGCTCTATCTGGCAGCGATTGTTTTCGGGTGGAAATACGGCGCCGCCTCGGGAGCGATTGGAATGTCACTCTTTAATATCTTGTCTCCCTACGCCATCTGGGCTCCCTATACATTTGTCATCAAGGGTCTTATGGGCATTGTAGTGGGAACCATCGCTTGGAGCGGGGGACATAAAGGAAAAAACCTGCAGCACAATATCATTGCTATGATTGCAGGCGGTATTATCATGATCGTCGGTTACTATTTTGCTGAATGGATGATAACCGGTAGTCCTTTTGCACCCATGGCTTCTATTATTGGAAATGTTCTTCAGGCAACGGGCAGCACCGCCGTGGCCATTCCTCTCATCACTGCTCTACGGCGCATTAAGCTGTTCGATGTGTGATACGCGAAGCCTTTTCAATTAAGCCCTTTTATAACCCTTGCCCTCATTTACTATCTGAAATGAATTGCTCTTTTTATTAAACTTAATGGGGTCGATTTTTTCTCCCTTATACCATTACCATTGTAATTAGATTATTCCCCGGCTTTTCCTTTTACCCCTGAAACAGCTGCTCCTCAGTGCTTAGACATTTTTCCTTACTGCTTTTTTCATGCACACTGAAAGGAGAAGATTATCATGAAAGGTTATTTGAAAGGTAATGACCCATCCTCACAAAACCTCCGCAATCTTATCCTTACGGGGTTGCTCACAGCGTTAGTGTTTGTCGCTACCATGTCCCTTCACATCCCAAACGGTGTCGGCGGTGTGGTCCATCTTGGCGACAGCATCATCTATTTGGCAGCGATCGTGTTTGGATGGCAATTCGGCGCTGCCTCAGGAGCCATCGGGATGACACTCTTTGATCTTCTATCTCCTTATGCCATATGGGCCCCTTACACATTTGTGATTAAAGGCCTTATGGGCTTTGTAGTCGGAAAAATTGCCTGGATCGGCAGCAGACGCGGGAAAAGCTTGTCTTATAACATCGCCGCTCTAATGACAGGTGGTCTTATCACGATCGTAGGCTACTACTTTGCCGAATGGATGATCACAGGCAGTCCATATGCACCTGCAGCATCGATTATTGGGAATGTTTTTCAAGCAGTAGGCAGCGCCCTGGTAGCCATCCCTCTCATCGGGACTTTAAGGAAGATCAAATTATTCTAAATAGGAAACTCAGATCAATTTCGTTCCATCCGCTTGCAACTTTAGACGTTTGCTTAACTTTGCAAGTCTTCTTTTTTTGGGACCCTTAATGTGTTTAGTTCATTTTACAACTGCATTGTTGAAATTTTTACGAACCATATCCAACAAAAGCAAAAGAGACCGTCTCAAAAATTTCTGCACGGTCCCCAAAAATGTTTTAGCTTTATCAAGCTGTTTGCTTACTTTACAACCATAATAGAACGTTTGCATAGGTTGGCCACCCGATTGCTGACACTGCCGAGAATAAAACCTCTTAAACTCCCAAGCCCTCTGCTGCCCAAAACGACAAGATCAAAATCGCCTTTTTCTGCTGTTTCACAAATCACATCTGGCGGATACCCTTTCCCCATAATTGTTTCCACTTCAAGACCCTGTTCTGCAAAAAACTCGCTGGACTTTGTTAAAATCTGCTTCACTGCCTTTTCAATGTCCTCCTGCAGAACAAACATATGCCCTGATCCAAATGTCTGATCGCCAACATAGTATTGCGTCTCCTGAGTTACAGAAATCACTGTTATTTCTGCCTTTAAGGCTTTAGCTAATTCTGAAGCTTCTTCCATTGCATGCTTTGATTTTTCTGAGCCGTCTGTTGCAACCAAGATCTTTTTCACTCCCGCACCTCCACTCATTGTCCTTACCTTTACCTATCTTTCTTCTCCCTGTCTAAGTTTTTTCCTGCTGTCTACCGTCTTGATTTATTCAAAAAAAGAGCCCTTAAGGGCTCTCAGACTGTAGACAAAGTTTTTATGAAAGTGCAATCCGGAACGGTTCTCGGGTTGCACTTTCGCGTATTTCTCGTCCTTACTGAGGATGATTTTTTTGTTGGTAAGGCCACATAAAT
>SLNR01000145.1 GCA_007132905.1 Candidatus Sumerlaeota bacterium
ACTCAAAATAGGCATAATCTGTTTACGACGAGGAAAAGGAGAAACGAGCATGGAACTTTTAGAAGAAATTCTGAACCGCGAGAATCTTAACGCAGCGTATCTTGCTGTGTACAGAAACAAAGGCGCAGCAGGAGCTGACGGAGTTACAATCAACGAACTGCAAGAACATCTGAAAACGCACAAAGAGGAAATTCTGAGCGGAATCAGAGCAAGGAAATATACTCCGCAACCTGTATTAAGAGTTGAAATCCCGAAAGAGAACGGCAAAAAGCGTAAGCTGGGAATACCCACAGTGGTTGACCGAGTAGTCCAACAGGCGATAGCACAAGTGCTAAGTCCAATATACGAAAAACAGTTTAGTAATTCAAGTTATGGATTTAGACCAAAAAGAAGCTGTGAAATGGCGGTTGTGCGAAGCCTGGGAATTATGAATGACAGTTATGACTGGATTGTGGACATTGACCTTGAAAGGTTTTTCGATACAGTCCACCATGACAGGCTTATGAACATAATTTCCCGAACAGTTAGTGATGGAGATGTCATATCGTTAATCAGAAAATTTTGGGTTAGCGGAGTGATGATAGGCGGCAGGCGAGAGGAAAGCAGTGTCGGCACGCCGCAGGGTGGCAACCTCAGTCCGCTCTTATCAAACATCATGCTGAATGAGTTGGACAAAGAACTCGAAGCGAGGGGGCTTCACTTTGTGAGATATGCAGATGATTGAAATATATTTCTAAAGAGTGAGAAAGCCGCAAATCGGGTCATGGAATCAATCACAAATTTTATTGAGAAGAAACTGGGTTTGATAGTGAACGCTGAAAAGAGCAAGGTGTGCAGACCGAAACAACTAAAATTCTTGGGTTTTGGGTACTACAGTTACAAAGGAAAGTATCGTCCGAAACCGCACTTAAAATCAATTCAGAAAGTTAAGCGTAAGCTGAAGGAATTGACAAAAAGAAGCTGGAGTATCAGCCTTGACAATCGGATAAGGCAGATAAATTATCTGATACACGGTTGGGTGAATTACTTTAGGATAGCGGATATGAAAAGGGCGATGCAGGAAGTAGACCAGAAAGTACGGGTAAGAATTAGGGTTGTAATTTGGAAGCAATGGAAGAAATCCAAAAAGCGGATTGAATCCCTGGTTAAGTTAGGGATACCACTGGAGGAAGCCAAAGGTCTGACATATTGCCAAAAGAGCTTTCAGTTTATCGGACACTCGTGCGTGGTCAATCGGGCATTGGGTAATAGACGGCTGAAGCAGCGTGGTTTGGCGTTTTCGCTTGACCACTATCTAAAAGTACATGCTGTAATATGAATTGAACCGCCGTATACCGAACGGTACGTATGGTGGTGTGAGAGGGGCGAAGTCCACTAAGGATTAGCCCCTACTCGATCTTTTTGGCGGGCAGGATGAGGATAAAAATCAGCTAAGAGAAGGAAAGCAGGGAGGGAAAAGCGAATAAAAAGGAAGGTATAAAAGAGCGAAGCACAAGAGGCAAGATAGAGGGTCGAAGAAAGGAGCAGAGCAGATGAAACCTTTGATCGGCATCAGCGGGAAAGCGGAAAAAGCCAGTGTGATGGGGCTTGATCAGCGATTCATACGGTTAGTGCCCGAAATGATTTTTACCCCCCGGGACTATGTTAGTGCGGTGGAGGCCGCCGGGGGCATCCCGGTTGTACTGCCTCAGACTAGGGAGAAAAAGACGCTGGAGGGAATCTTAGACCGTATCGACGGACTTTTATTGACCGGAGGGGAAGATATTGATCCCCTTCTTTATGGAGAGGACCATCATATGGCCTTAACATTGATCAGCCCGGATCGGGACTTTTTCGATCTTTACCTGGCCAAAAAGGCGTTGGAGAAAGACATGGCACTGCTGGGGATCTGCCGAGGCATGCAGGTGATTAATGTAGCGACCGGCGGAAGTCTTTATCAAGACATTAAATCTCAAGCAGAAGGAGCGCTCCGTCATACCCTGGATCACACAACTCCTAAATGGCATCAATCACACGAAGTGATTTTCTCGCCCGAGGCAAAGCTGAGGGATATATACCAGACAGACCGTATGTGGGTGAACGGTTTTCACCACCAGGCCGTCAAAGATTTGGGCACTATCTTTTTCTCGGCCGGGGCGACCAAAGATGGACTTGTCGAGGCAATCGAAAGCCGAGATCACCGATTTGCCATGGGCGTGCAGTGGCATCCCGAAATGATGCTGGAACGCCACCGAGAAGTACTTCCGCTTTTTGAATCTTTTGTGGAAGCGGCCATGAATCATTAATAGAAAACAGGAGGTATGAGCATGAGTAAAGGCGGAATTAATATCAACACGGAAATCCCGGGACCGAAGTCAAAAGAATGGACCAAGCGCAGAGAAAAAAGTGTGCCCCGCGGGGCGTTTAACGCAACGCCCATTTACGCAGAGTCCGGCGAAGGGGCACTGATGAATGATACGGACGGAAATCGCTACATCGATTTTGCGGCCGGCATCGGCGTTTTAAATGTGGGCTACAGCCATCCCAAGGTGGTCGAAGCCGTCAAGGCGCAGGCAGACAAGATGATGCATCCTTGCTTTGCTGTTTTGCAGTACGAATCCTATATTGAGTTGGCCGAAAAATTGAGCGAGAAGGTAGCGGGCGATTATGACAAAAAGACCTTGTTTTTAAACAGCGGAGCAGAGGCTGTGGAAAACGCGGTAAAAATTGCGCGAAGCTACAGCCGTAAACCGGCTGTCATCGCTTTTGAAAACGCGTTTCACGGGCGTACCCTGCTGACGATGTCCATGACGGCCAAAGTCAACCCTTACAAACAGCATTTTGGTCCGTTTGCCCCGGAAGTCTATCGGCTTCCTTATCCATACTGCTACCGCTGTCCGTTCGGGCTTACCTACGGAAGCTGTAAGATACGCTGTCTTGAATACATCGAAGAAAGCTTTGCTACCCACATCCCGCCCGAAGATGTGGCCTGTCTGGTCATCGAGACCGTCGTGGGCGAAGGCGGTTTCATCATACCCCCTAAAGAGTTTCTGCCCGGACTGAAGAAGATTTGTGAAAAATACAATATTTTGTTTGTGGCCGATGAAATTCAGTGCGGTTACGGCAGAACGGGGAAAATGTTTGCGTACGAACACTTTGATATTGTGCCGGACATGGTCACTTCGGCCAAGTCGATCGCGGCTGGCATGCCGCTGAGTGCTGTTACTGGTAAAGCCGATGTCATGGACACCACGGTCATCGGGGGCTTAGGGGGAACCTACAGCGGAAACCCGGTGGCGATTGAAGCGGGACTGGCGGTATTGGATGTGATGGAAGAAGAAAATCTCTTAGAGAAGGCCAATGAGATGGGCGAATATCTCATGAAACGGTTTAAAGATATGCAGAAGAAATATCCGGTGATCGGTGATGTGCGGGGATTGGGCGCCATGGTCGCTATCGAACTGGTTTCAGACCCCGAATCGAAAAAACCGGGAACAGAAGAAACTAAAAAAGTTATGAAATACTGCTATGAAAAAGGTTTGATTCTGGTGAAGGCCGGTATGTACGACAACATTGTCCGGCTGCTGCCGCCGTTGGTGACGACCAAAGAGCAGCAAGAAGCGGCGATGGACATCATTGAAGATTCCTTAAAAACACTTTAAAGAAGATGCGATGCCGACAGATAGGGACCTCGTCCCTATCTGTTTGTATCCATTCAAATGGAGGGTGTCAAACGGATGAGTTATATGGGCAACATATTGGAAATTAATTTAAGTGAGGAAACGACCAAAACAACCACCATGGAGGAGGAAGTGCTGCGCAAGTACATTGGGGGCAGTGGATTGGGAGCAAAAATTCTTTTTGATGAAACCGATGAGCACACCGATCCCCTCGGCCCCGAAAATGTATTGATTTTTATGACGGGACCTCTCACAGGTACTCAGTTTCCTTTATCCGGACGCCACGCCGTAGTGGCCAAGTCTCCTTTGACGGGCATTTGGGGAGAAGCCGATTCCGGCGGTTATTTCGGGTATAAGCTGAAACAGGCAGGCTATGACGGCCTGATCTTTCGCGGCAAAGCGCAAAACCCTGTTTATCTTTGGGTCTCTGATGACGACATTGCCATCAAAAAAGCCGAGCATCTTTGGGGAATGGATTCTTTTGAAACAGAAGAGGCGATACAAAAAGAAACTCACGGAAAAGCTGGGGTGGCCTGCATCGGCCAGGCAGGGGAAAACCTTGTGAAAGTAGCGGCCATCATGAACGATGGCAAAGATGCCCGCGCGGCCGGCCGCTGCGGTTTAGGGGCGGTGATGGGTTCGAAAAACCTCAAGGCGGTGGCTGTTTACGGGCAGCAAAAAGCCAAACCGGCCGATCCTGAGGCTGTGTCCAAAATGGCCAAGGCGGCCGCCAAACAAATCGTGGAAAAGACCAAAGCTTTTTCTGATTACGGTACTTCCGGAGGGCTCGAGGCCGCTGAAAAAGTGGGGGACCTGCCCATTCAAAACTGGCGGACAGGTACTTTTAAAGAGGCTTCCAACATCTCGGGACAGGCCATGGCCAAATCCATTCTTACCGGAAAATATTACTGCCAGGGGTGCGTGATCGGCTGCGGAAGAGAGGTCAAGCAGTACTTTAAACCCTTTGCCGAAGCCAAAGGCGGCGGTCCCGAATACGAGACATTGGGCATGATCGGCAGCAATACCCTGCTCGGTGACTTAGAAAGCATCGCCAAAGCCAACGAATTATGCAACCGTTACGGAATGGATACGATTTCGGTGGGCGGGGTTATTGCTTTTGCCATTGAATGTTATGAGACCGGGTTAATAAGCGAAGAAGAAACAGAAGGGTTGTCTTTACAGTGGGGAGACGAAGAGACGGTCCTTGCTTTGATCAAAAAGATGGCTCATCAAGAAGGCTTGGGAGCGGTGTTAAGCGAAGGCACCCGCCGGGCGGCCCTAAAGATCGGCAAAACGGCAGAGGAATACGCCATCCATGTCAAAGGGCTGGAGCTTCCCGCTCATGATCCAAGGGCCTACAACAGCCTGGGCGTCGGCTATGCCACTGCTAACCGGGGAGCCTGCCACCTCCAGGGTTTTAGTTATGCTTTTGAACGAAGTCTGTCCTCGCCCGATCTTGGTTTTCCCGAACCGCTGGATCGCTTTGCAGTGGAAAGAAAAGGAGAACTGGTCAAAAAGACCCAGGATCTGATGAGTCTGTTTGATTCGCTTAAACTTTGCAAATTCATCTTAAACGGCGGCATCGACGCCGGCGACATGGTAGCCTGGCTCAATGCCTGCACAGGGTGGGATATGACGCTGGAAGAATTTATGCAAACAGGGGAGCGTATGTACAATCTAAAGCGTTTGTACAATGTCCGCTGCGGCATCAGCCGCAAAGATGATGTGCTGCCGCTTCGCATTCTTACCCAGCCGCGCCGCGAAGGAGGCGCAGGTTATAAGCTGCCGCCTTATGGTTCGGTGCTAAACGAGTACTATGAACTTAGGGGCTGGGACGATCTGGGGATCCCTCGTCCGGAAAAACTCAAAGAACTCGACATAATAGAAGGGCGGGAATGAACTCATGACAGAGGATCGGATTCGCTGTCCATCATGCAGAGATAAAATCATGACTTCCGATGAAGCAGCCAAACTGATCAAGGGCGGCATGAATGTGGCAACCAGCGGTTTTGCACTAGCGGGCAACCCCAAAGAGGTGCTGCCCGCCTTTATCCGCAAACGCGAAGCCAACTGGGAGAGGATGAGAATCAACCTATGGACCGGGGCTTCCACGGGGTATGAGGTGGACGG
>SLNR01000102.1 GCA_007132905.1 Candidatus Sumerlaeota bacterium
CAAAGAAGAAGGAATTTCGTTGTCCAAAAGGAGAATGATCGGACGGGAGGAAAAACCAAGGCTGGCAAAACGAAATTTCTTTTGAAAGGACATGAAAAAGAGGCGGCAAAAGTGCCGCCTCTCGGGATTTCTTTACAAGTTTTTATCTTGTTTTCTGTCTTATTTCTTCTTTAGGGGCGGAAAAGGAAACGAGACTTCTTGTTTTTCATTAGAAGGCCTGCCGAGGCGATGATCAGGCCGAGTCCGGTGTAAGGGAAACCTCCGGTCTTAGGCAGCTCTTCTTCTGGTTCTTCCTTCGGTTCTTCTTCCGGCTCGTCTTCGAAGGGCTCTTCTTCTGTTTCGATCAGACCGGCTGCAAAGACGGTGTTGGTTAGGTCATCGAGAGCAGGAATGGAGTCGGCAGTGATCCGGGCCGAAACATAAAGGCCTTCTGAGTTAACCTCACTGTCAGAGCAGGGAATCCAATCGGATCCGTCCCACCAGTGAAGGACGAAATCTTCTTCTTTTTCAAAAGAATTCTCGTAGAATAGTTTGATTTGCAGTTCATCTATGTCGTGAGGGGAAGTGATATACACATCCACATACATCCCGACACTGCCGAGTAAGGAAGCCGGAACAGGATTTTCTAAGTACTGCCCCACGGTGACGGTGCCGGATCCTTGTATGACTTCTGTCGATACGGCATCTTCAATGGCGAGGGTCTCCCCTTCGCTCAAGGAGTCTGTCTTGGTGGCTGAGGGATCCGCGGCGTCGGGGGGAGCCAAAAGCCAGGGGGAATAGTCCACTCTGTCGCAGACTCTATCTCCCAAACCGTAAGGGTTTGTAGAGGCTTGATAAGGTCCGCTGGTGTGTCCCCACCAGTTCAGGACGGCATCGATTTTTACTTCCTCTTCCGGCAAGTCGGTCGCTCGCATCTTCATTGATTCGACATACAAACCATGACCCTCGTTTCCATAGATGGCGTTTCTTCGAAACAAATTGCCTTCGGTGGTAAGGATGCCTCCCCCTTCTTCTTCGATGACGAAAGTTTCAAAAGTGTCCAATGATTTCGGTACCATCACTTCTTTTCCTCCGTTTTGGGCGATGAGGTTGTCTTCAATGCGGTTCAAATCGTCGCCGCCTGGGGGGTCGGCTTGCGTTTTGGCGTCCAAGGAGGTATGAAAGACCAATAGACCCCAGATTCCGCTATGGGTGATTTGATTTTGACGTAGGAGAGATCGACCGCCCGCCAGACCCACTCCGTAGTAGAGGTGATGTTGGACGGTATTGGAACAGAGCAAAGAATCAGCGGTCCCATCAACGATAATGCCGGCAAAGGCTTTTTGCCCGCCGTCGAGGTGGTTGTCTTTGACAATGTGGGAGGATTCTTGGGGCCCTTCAATAAAGATGCCTACTTCGCCGTAATCTTCTAGTTGGTTGTCTGCAATCGTGTTACTGCTGCCGGTGGCATAAATACCGGTGTATTGACTTCCTTGAATAATGTTTTGTTCAATGAGGTTGTTATCGGAGTGGGACCGGATTCCGTCAAAGTTGTTGTGGAGGATGCGATTTTTTTGAATGGTGGTGTTGTTTCCGAGTTCTTCCAAATAGATTCCGGCTCCGCTGTAATTTTGGATGGTGAATTCTTCGATGGTTACCCCCTCTGCGCTGACATGAAAACCGGAAGGAAACCCGGCCGGAGTGATCTCTTTTGAGGTAGTCGCTTGTTGGTCTTCTTCGAGCACGGCTCCTTCTTCTGCGGTCAGGCGAAGGCCGGGTTTATTAACGAAGACCATCTCGTTATAAACGCCTTCTCCTACCCAAACGGTGCCCTGATCGGCTACTGCGTTTACCGCTTCTTGTATCTTTTGAAAATGAGTCATTCCGAATCCGGGGGTATCCGAATCATAACCGGGGCTGACCCAGGTCTTTGCGGGGGATGCGGCATAACCGACAGAAGATAAGGGAGCCAAGGCCATCATGAGAGATAGCATGAGTAAAAAGAAATACGATTTTCTGGATGATTTGATCATTATGTGCCTCCTTGAAAATAAATTGAGTGCGGGTTTGCTTTGGTTCACCTCCATAATCAGGATACTGTATCCCGACAGGCAAGACCGCAAAAACAAAAAAAGTCTTTCTCAAGTATGCCGGGACAGGTAAAGAATTTCAAGGAACGGTGACAAATTCCTTTTATTTGAGAATCTTTTTGGTTTTGGAGAAAACGACTTAAAAACGGGGGCATTGTTTTTGTCGGCAGCAAGGTCGGATTCCTTTAAAAGTACGTGCCCATAAGGCCGGTTATTTTTCTTCGGAGGAATGAAAAAGCGATTTCTTCTTCGACACCGAAGGGACATCGTTGTTAGATATGAATTTCGGGAGGGAAAGGCAGAGTGAAATGAACGGCAGTGATTTTGATCACAAGCCCCTTCTTATCGGCAGGGTGCGCAGACACAGATAAGAAAGAAGAAGACTCCAAAGAGGTAGGGTTCGAAGACAAGGCTGTTGTGATGGATTGTGAAAATTTGAAACAGAAACTAAGAGAAGAGATCGAATTTGAATTTGAGGACGAGAGACTGTCCATGCCTGAGGCCCTAGCTGATTTGGAGCTGCTGGCATCCGATATAAAGCAATTGGAAACACTATCCATTGAAGAAGAGGATCATGTGACCGGCTTAAAAGGGTTAGAGCCTGCACAATCCCTGCGCTATCAAGTTATTCATGACAGCATCATCGATTCCACCGCTCCTTTGCAGGGTCTTGATTCCTTAAAAAAAAGTATAGAGATCAGGAGAACCAGGAGCCAAGAGCCGATTTGTTTGGCGAACATAAATAAGCTTTCGACCCTTGTTCTGATGAACGGCAAAGTTTTTGACCTGGGCTTTTTAAAAGAAGTCAAGACCCTAAAGAAACTGAACTTGTCAAACAACCCGATCGAAGAAGCCGAAGAGTTGTCGGTCTTGCAAGAGTTACAGGAATTAGATGTATCGAACAACAACATAGCATTGATTCAATCCCTGTCAAGGCTGGAAAAACTTCACACACTATATTTGCAGAAAAATCAGGTGGTGGATTTGACGCCCCTTTCTTCACGGAAGATTCTAAAAAAACTTGCTTTGTGCGGCAACCCGATCGATTCCCTGAGCCGCTGACAAAGCTCATGTATTTGAAAGAAATAACGGTAGGACAAGGCGACAGGGAGCGAGCTGACTTTCAACCGGATCTAAAACAAGTAAAAGAGCAGGGAGTGGCTATAAGGACGGGGCTTGATTGAGAGTCCCAAGAGAATAAAAAGGCACAATAAAGAGGAGGCAGTTTAAACTGCCTCCTCTTTATAAACGTTTTATTTATCTTTGGGCGGTTGCCATTTTTCCCAGACCTTTCCGGCAAGATCGGTGGAAGGAGTGAGGGTTTCTCCTCCTTCTTCCCAGCCGGAGGGCATGACTTCGCCGGTTTTTTGATGATGTTGGTAAGCTTTGATTTGACGGATCAGCTCATGGGGATTACGGCCCACGGGCGGACTTAAGATCTCACCTGCTTGAATAATACCTTCCGGGTCAATGAGAAAGCGGCCGCGGATATTGACGCCGGCTTCTTCGTCGTAGACGCCGTATAAAGAGCCGATTTTCCCGCCCTGGTCGGAGAGCATGGGGAAGGGAACGCCTCCGTCCACCATTTTGGATAGTTCCGTCTCATTCCACACCTTGTGAGAATGAACGCTGTCGGTGCTGATGGACATAACTTCAACACCGAGCTTTTGGAGTTTGTCATAGCCCACGGCTATGTGAGAGATTTCCGTAGGTCATACAAAAGTAAAGTCCCCGGGGTAAAAACAAAGAACAACCCACCGTCCGGAATAATCACTTAGCTTGACTTCCTTGATTTCGCCCTGGTGAAAGGCCTTGCCTTTAAAATCAGGTGCTTTTTTCGTGACAAGCATGTTATCTACCCCCTTTATTATTTTACTGCTGAGTTAAGTATATACAATATCCCAAGTTTTGACAAGATTATCCTTGGTATTGATGATAAAAATGGATTTATTGCAATCAACATTTCCTAAAGGGTTAAAAAATGCCAAGGAGAGGAAGATAGAGCCACGGAAGGATAAGGACGCTTCAAATAGAACAAACAAGGTGTATAAGTGTAAAATAACAAAACAGAATGTATATCAGGAGACGGGAAGTGATGAGGAATGAAGAAGATGACGGCTTTTCTTGTTGTTCTGGCCCTTTTGGGAGGACTCGCCGCCTGCGGGCACCGCGAAGAACCGTTAGAGGGTGATCCGAAGGAACTAGCTTCTTCTTTCATGGCGGAACTGGCTGCAGAAGATTTTGAAGAAGCCCACGGGTATTTCGATGCTCGCCTGAAAGCGGCTTTACCGCAAGAAGATTTAGAAGAAGTGTGGCTTGACTTGACATCTCAGGTAGGTCCCTTCACAGAAGAGATGGAAGTGCGGTTAGCAGAAGAGGACCCTCACCCGATCGTTATGGTGACGATCATGATGGGGGATACGTTTTTGGACGCCAGGATGGTATTTAACCAAGATAATCGAATCGCCGGTTTGTTCTTTCAACCCTCGGAATATCTGGCTCGATTTTATGAACCGCCCGAATATGCGGACGAAGATGCTTTTTATGAGTTGGAAGTGACGGTGGGAAAAGCCCCTTGGGCGCTGGAGGGCACGCTTACCGTTCCCGAAGGAAAAGGCCCTTTCCCGTTTGTCGTGCTGGTTCACGGTTCCGGCCCCCACGATCGGGACGAGACCGTCGGAGCGAACAAACCTTTTAAAGACATCGCCTGGGGTCTTTCGTCAAGTGGGATCGGGGTGCTGCGTTACGAGAAGAGAACCAAAGAGCACGGAGCAGCTTTATATCAGGAGATGGGCGACTCGTTGACCCCCCATGAAGAAACGGTGGAGGATGCGGCTTTTGCCGTGAAGCTTCTTCTGGAAAGAGACGAAGCGGACCCGGACGGGATTTTTGTGTTGGGACACAGCTTAGGCGCGATGCTCGGGCCGAGGATCGTCCAGGAAGCAGAAGAGGCCGCCGGACTGATTCTCATGGCCGGCAGCCCTCGGCCTTTGGAGGACATCGTGATTGACCAGATGGAATACCTGATGGAACTCCAAGAAAGCATAACACCCGAAGACGAGGCGGAAATGGAAAAACTCAAAGAGCAGGCGGCTTTGATCAGAAGCTCTGATGTAACAGAAGATATGGCGGCCGAAGACCTTCTTTTGGGACTTCCGGCTTCCTATTGGCTCTATCTCAATGAATATGATATCAAAACAGAGGCAAGGCAAGTAAATCTACCCCTCTTGATTCTCCACGGGGGGCGGGACTATCAGGTTACGGAAGCGGACTTTGAGGCCTGGCAGGAAGCATTGGGGGAGAAAGATCAAGTGACTTGGATCACCTATCCTGACGAAAATCACCTGCTGATTGCCGGTTCAGGGACGCCCGGACCAAAGGAGTATACAGAGCCGGGTAATGTGAGTTTAAAAGTCATCGAAGATATTGCTGCTTGGATCAAAGAACTTGCCTCCTGAAGGGATGGGCATGTCTTTTTTGATCGTCCTATATAAAAGGCAGAAGAAGAGGAGGGTTTTTCTCTTCAAGAAACGTGCCGGACAAGAAGGCCAAAATGGGCGCATGGTTTATTTCGGCCGGCAAAAGAGCAGGCAGTTTATCTTCTATGTGGGTAATTGGTTGAGAGCCGATGAAGGTTGGGCCCCAAAAAAAAAGGGTAGGGAGTAATGATCGCGAAAGAAATAACCGTGCTGATTTAGCAC
>SLNR01000109.1 GCA_007132905.1 Candidatus Sumerlaeota bacterium
GTCAAATCGCCCGCCGGAGGCAGCGCATCGATCAAATCCATAACCGCTTGCGCCGCTGCCAGGTCCGCTTCCAATTCGGCAATCCTGGTTTCGGCTGCCTCTAGCTCCTCAAGTCCTTCGATCTCTGCATCGGGATCCAAAGCCAGCACTGCGTCCACCTTGGTCCTGGCCTCTTCCACCGTTTCCTTGTCCTCTAAAGTAATCTCCTGCCACTCAGGAAGAGCCGAAATGGCTGTATTTGCCTCATCGACGGCGGTAATTATCTCTTTTCTTCCTTCGACAGCCTCTTTCATTTCTCTTTCCCTGTCTTCAGTAACAGCCGAAGAACCTCCCAATATCAAAATAAGGGTTTCAAGTGTCAGATACTCATCAATGTATTCGTCGGCTGAGCCTGCAAACACAGGATGAACGAGTATAACCGGCGCCTGCAGTTTCGCCGCCAAAGCTCCCCCGGCTAATGCATCGGGAAAGTCTTCCCCGGTGGCGGCCATCATAAATCTCATATCAAACAAAGAGGAAAAAGCATCAAGAACGGCCTTGTTCGTGCGGTAGCGATTGCTTCCGTACAAACGCTCTACCGGAGTAGGCACGGCATTTTCCACACTTTCTTCCACGGCATTGGGTCCGCCGATGAGGTAGGTCTTGGCAATTATGCCGTCCTTATCTGCATAAAAGCCTTGAACACTGCTTGGAAATAGGCCTGCATAGGTAAGCAAAATTGGTTCTTGCCGAATTGAAGCGGCCGACGCAGCCGATAGGGCATCGGCAAAAGAGTCTGGCATTCCGGAAGCTAAAAATACATGGCCCCCCTCAAAAACTTCCTCTGCCACCGCCACGGAAGTCTCGTAGCGGTTGTCCCCGTATAGACGGGTCACGGTAAGTCCTTCAGCTTCTAATTCAGCCACCACCTGATTCGAAATCGCGGCCGGACCTCCGACGATGAATATGTGCTGGGCTTCCAAGCGTTCAATCTCTCCCTGAACGGAAGGAGCCAGAAAACCGGACGGATTTAAAAGAATAGGAGCGTCGTATTTAGCTGCCAACGGACCTCCCGTCAGCGCGTCCGCAAATTCATCGCCCCGCACCATGACCACATATTCTGATGTGATCCAACCGGCCTGGGAAAGGATGATCGCGGTCTGATACCGGTTATCTCCCCCCAGCCTTAACAAATGCTCTCGCTCTTGCGTCTGCATTTCTCCTCCGGCGGTCATGGTGATACCCGCACTGGCCACCTGGGCCGCCATAAATAGGACGATCAAAATTCCTACCCATCGAGAATATCGCTTTATTTTATACAATTTGCCGTTCCTCCTTTTCGATGCTCCAAATCTGTTTTATTCTGTATTTTCATGCTATCAAAGCATTTCTTTGAGATTGTTTGTGTTTGGCTGCTAGGCGTATGTAGCCGCGGGTTGTTTCGGCCTGTACCTCCTTTGTATTGAATTTTATTTCATCATCGCTGCATCTCGGGTTCTCTATAAAAAATAAATAAAAGCTAAAGCATCTATTTCTGGTTTTGTCTTTGACATCCTTCCGGGTTTTTAAAATATTCCAACTATTTTAGATGGTATTATTTGGTATGTGCTCTTTATAAACCTTCTACTTTGTATTTTTCGTCTCTTCTTTCTCCTTGCTGATTTCTCTCCTATTCTCACCTTATCTTCATTATCTACCGCAGAATTCAACATTTTTATCATAATATGATTCCTGTGAAAAACAAAACGCATACGCCGCTTTGTTGAACGTTTTTTCAAATCGACTTTTTGTTGAGATCATCTCTATTTTCGGCCAAAAAAGAGGCACTTTTTGCCCCTTCCATGAAACATAGTTGCTCTGCACACGATGTCGGCTCAAAAAAAGCCGCGATCTTTTTTTTAATCGCGACTCCTGTCTTTATATTCTCAGCTTTCTTCCTTTTTATTTTCATTTTGCTTTGCTTCCTTTCTTGGCCAGTTCGTCCGCCCGGGTGTTTCTTTCCCGTCGAATGTGGACAAAGCCTACTTTCTCAAACCGGCGGGCCTGTTGCTTTACCCGCTCGTGAAGCTCGCGCAGGCCCTGGTGTTTGACTTTGTACATTCCTTTCATCTGGCGCACCAAAAGTTCAGAATCGGTAACCACCACGGCTTTTTTGGCTTGCAAATCATGGGCTTCTTCCAACCCCCGAATCACGGCCAGGTATTCAGCGGCATTGTTGGTCAGCTCTCCTGCGTATTCACTGATCTCCCTTAAAATTTTCCCTTCTCTGGTACACAGCATAACGCCGATCCCCGCCGGGCCCGGATTTCCCCGGGAAGCCCCGTCGGTATAAACAATCACTTCCTCCACGGCTACCCCTCTTCTCCTGCTTTTTCTCTCTCTTGTTCGTTCTCCAGGTAAAGAATCCTGCCGCAGCTTTCACACTGGATGGGCCGATCTCCTTTTTTAAGCTCTCTCATGACGAATACGGAAATGCCTACCCGGCAGCCGGTGCAGACTTTGTTTTTTACCAAAGCCACCGGTTTTTCTTGTCGGCGCTTTGATACCTCTTCGTAGCGGTCGACTAATTCTTTGGGAATGCTTTTATACATTTCCTCCTTCTTTTCGGGCATAGCCATAAGCGCCTGATCTATTTGCTGCATTTCCTTTTCAGCTTGTTTTTCATCTTCTTCGAATTTTTTACCCAGTTCTTTGACCTCTTTTTTAAGAAGCCCCACACTTTCTTCTTTCTCTTCTACCGTCATCATCAGGGTCAAAATGCTGTTTTCCAGGTCGTCTTCTTTTTCATCCAATTCTTCGTTCATCCGGGTCATCTTTTCCATTTCTTTCATGCTGGTTACCGACCCGTCGTAGAGCTTTCGCCGGATTTCTTCTTTCTTTTCTGATGTCTGCTGTAAATCAAGCTCTTTTCGGTGAAGCTCTTTGACGGTCCTTGCCAGGGTTTTCTCATCTTCTGAGAGCGCTTCTTCGGTTCTTGACAACCTTTTTTTTAATTCTTCTCTTTCAGGATCTTCTTTAATTTGTTCTTTCTTCTTTTTAAGGGACTGTACTTCTTGATCTAGTTCTTGCACATCATACAGCTTTTTGATCGCCGTGTTCAATATATCTTCCCCCTTTTCAACCATTCTGTCATAACAAAAAGACAGGACAGACTTTATTGTCCGTCCCGCCTGACATAGCATTGAACAAGACTTTCCTTTCTTTTGGCCGCCATCACTTGGATCGGCCATCCTTTTTGTTCAAAAATCCGGTGCAGGTAGATACAGGCCGCCTCAACAATAGGTCGTTCCGTGGCTTCGTGTCCGGCGTCGAGCACCGCGATCCCGCAGTGTTTTGCCCTCTGCATATCATGATAGCCCACATCGCCCGTGACCAGCACTTCCGCTTTGGCTTGAGCCGAAGCTTCAATCAAGTCGGCTCCGCTGCCCCCGCACACAGCCACCTTTTCAACCAACGGTTCAGGGTGACCGCCGGCGCGCAGATGATGGATGGAAAGCACACTTGCGACATGAGCGGCAAAAGAATCAAATCCTTGAGGTTTTTCCAGAGAACCCAAGCGCCCCAGTCCTTCTTCTGTTAAGGGCCCGATATCCAAAAGTCCCAGCTTTTCGGCCAAAACATCATTTACCCCGCCCCGGGCTTTATCCAAATTGGTGTGAGCAGCATAAAGAGCAATCCCTTCGCACAGCAGATTTTTTATCCACTCTCCTTTTTTACGGTCGGTTCGGATTTCTTTAAGGGGCTCCATCAAAAAAGGGTGATGGGTAAATATGAGGTCCGCTTTTTCTTTCCGGGCTGTCTTAACGGTTTCCTCATCAACATCAAGATCAACCAAGAGACGGTGAACTCTTTGGTTTTCACCGCCTATCTGCAGTCCGACGGCATCCCACTCTTCGGCGAGCGCCAAAGGCGCCCATTCTTCGATGACCCTGATCACGTCTTTGACTCTGACAGCCACGACAGCACCTCCTCATAAAGAGCCGTCTCTTCTTTCATTGCCTTTTCTTTTGTCTTCACTTTTGCAGAAGAAGCTCTTTTTAACTGGCTTAAAACATCCCTTCTCTTTCGAATCTTTTCTTTGAGAAACCCGACAAGCAGAGGATGTCTTTTTTCGATCAAACAGGGACCCACCAAGTGGCGGAATTCTCGATAACGTTGATCCAGCCCTTTTTTTACGGCCATGATCTCGTAATACTTTTCTTCCTCGTATACCAAATCTTCATCGGCCGGGAAAAATCCGTTTTGGTCAAGCCACCTGCGTAAATGAGCTGTGTCCCCCATGGGCTGGAGGACAAGGAAGCGAAGGGAAGATAAAAAACCCCTGTTTTCATCAAGAAGCTCAGTGATAGTGGTGCCTCCCATACCGGCCATGATAATCACATCCACTTCGTTTTTCGAAAGCACTTCAAGGCCGCTGCCCAAACGTAATTCAACCCGGTTCTCCATCTTATGCTCAGACACATTCGACAGAGCCCGGGCCAACGGTCCCGCACTGACTTCGGTGGCAATGATGGTGTTGTAAGTGCCTCGTTTGGCAAGATAAATAGGTAAATAGGCATGATCGGTCCCAATATCCGCTACCGAACTTCTCTCGGGGATCATGCCGGCAATCGCAGCCAGCCGCCTGGATAATTTCAACCTGCATCCTCCTTTGACTTATCTCTTACCTTCCGCAAAATTCTTTATAATCCTGTCATGAAAGAAAAGTGTTGACAGAAAAATTGTCATCTTTATTCCGTTTTCAACCAGGAATTTTCCTTTTAATCTGATCAAATGGTTATCCGCTGTCCTTTTCGATCATCTTTATAAATTCATCGGCCCAAAGCGGGTCAAACTGTCTGCCCGCCCAGCGCTTGATTTCTCCAAGCGCTTCTTCTAAGAATACTTTTGACTGTAAGGTCTGGTGTTTGTCATGGCATCAAAGGCATCGATGATGGCGGCGATTTTGGCAAGGTAGGAGATCTCTTCTTTCTTTAGTCCCTGTGGGTAACCGCCTCCATCCCAGTGCTCGTGCCAATGTAAGATTTCTTCGGCCACTTGAGAAAATTCATCGGTGCCCCGGGCAATGCGGTAGCCAATCTCACTGTGCTTGCGGTCTATTTCCCACTCGCCGGTCTCAAGAGAAGGGGTTTTTGTAAAATCTCTCCCGGCACTCTTTCTTTGCCGATGTCGTGGAGGGTAAACAGCAAAACTAATTGGTTCCTGTCAGAAAGAGAAAGATTCAGCCTTCTGCCAAGCCGGCGAGTTGTCTTTTCCATCCTCTCCACGTGCTATCTGCTTTCGCGGCTTTTTTCTTCCAGTGACCAAAGCATACCAAGCAGCAAAAGGATCTGCGCACTGGTACTTTCGGTCAGCTTGTTTTTGTACATCCACTCCCCGGCCCTTCTTAACACCTCATCCATATCCTCATCTAGTGATGTTTTGGTTGCCCAGCCCAAAGAAACAGAGACCGGGACATCCTTTTCATGAGCCTTTTTTCAGAGGTTGCTTCCATGCAGTATTCATAGGCCCAGGCCCGGTCGTCTGTGTGAAGGCGCGCCGTCCAAAAAGCCAAATCTGTCCATTCTTCGGGATGATGGCCTAAGCTCTCTTCAGACTGAAGTAAGACATAATCCCAATGGTCGGTTTCCATGTTGTACATCCAAAAAATCGCATCCCCTGCTTCCACGAGGGAGCGGTATTTTTCTTCTCTGGCCTTTCGTTTTTCTCTCATGTTCTCTGTTCGGTGATATCAAGTGCAATCTCCACGATGCCTATGATGTCACCTTCTTCGTCTCGATCGGAAATAGAA
>SLNR01000085.1 GCA_007132905.1 Candidatus Sumerlaeota bacterium
AATATTCTATCACACTTACAGGAATAAAGTCCCTGAAAGAGGCTCTAACACATGTGCTTGGAATTTAGAACAAAAAAAGACAACTCATTAAAGAGTGTCTTTTTTGTTTAATAACAATTCAATTTATGTAAGGGTAAATTTACCTAGGGCTGCAAGTCTATCTTCTTCAGCTTTCATGATATCGGTGAGTGAGAAACCAAAAAGATCACATAGCGCTGTGAAATAGAAAATGTTGCGACCCATTTCAGATTCGAGTACTTCTTTGCACGCGGGGCAGAGCTCGCCTTCAAGATGGTCATCCATGTATTTTGTGATATCCTCGAAAAGGGTATCTGAAGGCAAGTCTTGTTTGCCGGCACGAACTCTTAGACAGCCGCAAGAAGTAACTGCTTTTGTGATAGACCGGTTTACTCTCGCGTTGGTTTCTTGAAATTTGGAAAGCACATCCAAGACACTTCTGTGCCTGACTAATAAGGATGAAACAGTGGTTTGAAATCTATCGCAATTAGAATCTTCCATAAAAGACACCTCTTTTGTGCAGATTTTTCTGCTCCGACTTCATTATACTTGCTAAACCCTGACTTTGTCAATTGCCTGTAAAACAGGCTTTTGTTTGACAGCAAAGGGTATATATGCTATCCTCTAAGAGGTAAAAGGCATTTTTTTCAAATCAAGAGGGGGATCGCCAATGTTCAGCATTGGGGATAAAGTTGTTTATCCCATGCACGGGGCCGGCATTATTGAAGCAATCGAAGAGAGAGAAGTTCTCGGAGAAACCAAACAATATTATATTATGCGCCTACCACTTGGCGAGCTTAAGGTGATGATTCCTTTAATGAATGTGAAAAGCATCGGCCTGCGTTATGTGATCGATGAAGCGGGTGTTGATGAGGTGTTTAGCATTTTGCAGGAGAAGGACGATGAGATGTCTACGAATTGGAACAGAAGATATCGAGCCAATCTGGAAAGAATTAAAAGTGGCGATGTCTTTGAGGTTGCCGCTGTTGTTCGCAACTTGGTTTTGCGTGAGAAGGAAAAAGGCTTATCTACAGGAGAAAGGAAAATGCTAGATAATGCTCGTCAAATTCTTTTGAGTGAGCTTGTTCTGGCTAAGGGCATGGAGGAAGAGACGGCCAACTTGTTGCTTGAAGAGTATATTGGATAATAGAGTCGATCTATCCTATGCTTGGAATGCGCCGGATGAGCCTGGCGTTTTTTTTTTGATAATTTGATTGGCTTCGTAAAGGAGGTGAAGGACTCATATGAAAATAGATAGACCTTTTCGCGTGCTGCTGACGATAATGGGTTTGGTTGCGGGATATGCACTCATACTTTATAGTCTTCCCCAGTTGGCAGTAATTGTTGAATTTGAACTTGATTTACTAATCACCAGCGGTCTATTGGCTTTCGGTTCTTTGTTGGTTGGGGGGATAGCTTTTGTGCTGGCCCCTTACCTTCTTAAAGGGCTAAGACAGCTGACTTCCTGGGCAGAGGTAAGATTAGAGAATGCTCCTTTACAGGATATTTTTGCCGGAGCGATTGGTCTGACCATCGGCTTGATTATCGCTAATCTATTGGGAAGTGCTTTTGCTCGCATTCCCTTTGTAGGGGCTGTTCTTTCTCCCTTGGGAAGTGTAATTTTTGGTTATTTGGGCATTAGTGTAGCACTAAAAAAAAGAGAAGAAATCGGCAGCTTTTTTTCTGGAATTTCTTTATTCAGCAAAGAAAAATTGGCAAAGAAACAGAAGAATAGAGTGACTAAAATATTGGATACCAGCGTCATTATCGATGGGAGAATAGCAGATATATGCAAAACGGGATTTATGGAAGGGCCGCTTGTCATTCCGGGTTTTGTGTTAGAAGAACTCCAGCATATTGCAGATTCTTCAGACCTGCTGAAGAGAAACAGGGGACGACGAGGTCTAGATGTATTAAACAGAATCCAAAAAGAGCTTGATATACCAGTAGAGATTGTTGAAAAAGAGTATGGAGACATTTCGGAAGTTGACAGTAAATTAGTCAAAATGGCCCAAGAATTAGATGGTACGATCGTAACGAACGATTATAACTTGAATAAAGTCTCGGAGCTGCAAGGTGTTGCTGTTTTGAATATCAATGACCTTGCGAATTCTTTAAAACCTGTGGTGCTCCCCGGAGAAGAGATGGAAGCTCAAATCATAAAAGAAGGCAAGGAAGCAGGTCAAGGAGTGGCTTATTTGGATGATGGAACGATGATTGTTGTTGACGGCGGAAAAAAACACATGGGAGACCATGTTAATGTTATGGTGACGAGTGTACTTCAAACTTCTGCGGGACGGATGATTTTTGCAAAACTCATGAATGGTTCTTATGAGAAAAAATAAGGTGAGTAGGTGGAAAATTGAGAGCACCAGCCATTATTCCTGCTGCGGGCGTTGGCCACCGAATGAAAAGCTCTGTCAGGAAGCAGTTCTTGACGCTTTTGGACCGTCCTCTCCTTGACTATTCAATCGAGGCTGTCGATTCATGCAAAATGATAGAAAAGGTCATTCTTGTGGTCTGTGAGGATGACCTGGCCTTTTGCCGTGATAGGTATTTGAAAAAGCGGAGGCTGTCTACACCGGTTGAGATTCTCCCGGGCGGGAAGGATCGACAGGAATCGGTATATCTAGGTCTGCGGCATTTACAGTCTTTAGATGAGGCTCCCCAATGGATTGTGATCCACGACGGAGCAAGACCTTTGGTTACGAATAAAATCATCAAAGAAGTGCTGAAAGCCGCTTATAAGTCAATGGCTGCCATTGCAGCGGTTCCGGTGAGTGATACAATGAAAATAGTGAAAGAAGACAAACTGTGGACTGATAAGACACTGGACCGGGAAAAAGTATGGGCAGCGCAGACACCTCAGGCTTTTTCTTTTCCTTTATTATTAGAAGCCCATAAGCAAGCAGAAAAGAATGGCTTTAAAGGGACAGATGATGCTTCTCTTCTGGAGAGATTAGGGCACTCGGTTTGCATCGTTGAAGGGGAAGATGAAAACATTAAGATAACAAGACCCGTTGATTTAAAACTAGCTGAGCTTATATTATCTAGCAGGAAAGGAGCTTTATAATATGAGAGTTGGGATCGGTTTTGACGCACACGCTTTGGTAGAAGGGAAAAAGCTGATCCTTGGTGGAGTTCACATACCCTACCGTCATGGACTTGAAGGCCATTCTGATGCAGATGTGCTGAGTCATGCTGTGATGGATGCTCTTTTAGGGGCTAGTGGCGAAAAAGACATCGGCAGGGTATTTCCTGACAGCGAACCTCAGTACAAAAAAATATCCAGCCTCCTCCTCATGGAAAAGGTAAAGGAGGTTCTGCAGGGAAAAGGCTGGAAGATCATGAATATCGATACGGTTGTTTGTGCGCAGGCACCGAAGCTTTCTCCATTTTTTGATGAAATGGAAGAGAATATTGCCCGTGCTTTATGCATCGCTAAAGAACAAATCCATGTCAAGGCAACCACTACGGAAGGGCTTGGATTTACCGGGAGAAAAGAAGGGGTGTCTGCTTACGCGGTAGCTTTGATTTCAATGAATGAAATGAGTTAGCAAGGATTTGAAAGGTCACATTTTGAGAAGGTGGTATCATGGTAACCCTTAAAAGGAGTCATATAGTATATATGGCTGTTCTTTTAGCCGTTTTGATGATTTTCCCCAGTATGTTTACAGAGCAATCATTGGCTGCGGATTACTGGGCGGTTGTTCATACGGTTGATCCTGAAGAAGGGGATAGTTATGCTGAAATTTTGATAAACAACAAGCCGGTCATAACTCTTTATTCTATTTCTGAAAAATTTGAATACGAAACAATTGCTAACAAGACAGCAAAAAGGTTAAATCATTTGTTTGAAGATCATACTCAAACAGTTGCTGTTTTCCCTGACTTGAAGGAAGGTGAAGTTGTCCTTCGTGAAGAGGACCAAGTGATCATTACTGTAGATGAAAAGCTGGCGGCCTATAAAGGTAAAACGACATCGGAATTAGCTTTAAAATGGCTAGATAACTTAGAAAAGATTTTAGCAAGAGACTTGGTCGGTGAACGGATCCCGACCAAGAGTGGTATAGGACAAGAAAGAAGAGGGATTGCCTCTTGGTATGGAGGTGTGTTTCACGGCAGGGTAACAGCGAGTGGTGAAGTTTATGATAAATATGAGTTGACGGCTGCCCATCGGAGGTTACCGTTTGGGACGGTTCTAATGGTTACTGATACAGAATCGGATAAAAGTGTTTTGGTACGAGTAAATGACAGAGGGCCATTTCACAGTCAGCGATTTCTTGACTTGTCTAAAAAAGCAGCCCTTGATATCGGCATGATATCTTCAGGAACAGCTAATGTTGTAACCAGAGTGATTTCGATGCCGGCAAACGATGAATAACAAACAGTCTGACGGACATTCTATTATCATGAAAGCAAGGAATAATCTATAATAATTTCTTTGATTTAGGCGGAGGTGCTGTGATGACAGATAATGTGCGAGTGAGAATTGCTCCTAGCCCAACAGGGCCCATACACATAGGCAATGTTCGAACGGCCCTGTTTAATTGGCTTTATGCGCGGCATAACAAAGGGAAGTTTATTCTTAGGTTTGAGGATACGGATCAGGCTCGATCGAAGTCGGAATTTGAAGATATTATTATGAAGGAATTAAGATGGCTTGGAATGCAGTGGGATGAAGGACCGGATACCGATGGATCTTACGGTCCCTATCGGCAGACGGAAAAACTTGAAATTTATCAAAAACACGCAGAGCAGCTGCTAGAAGAAAAGAAAGCTTATTTGTGCTACTGTTCTCCCGAGGAGATTGAAAAAGAGCGTTCTGACTCAGCAAAAAAAGGAGAAGCGTTTCGCTATAGCGGAAAATGCCGTAATCTAAATGAGGAAGAAAAGAAAGATAAGATTGGAAGCGGCATTAAACCTTCCGTCCGATTCAAAGTCCCTTCGGGAAAAGACATTGTTATCGATGATTTGGTCAGAGGTAAGGTTGAATTTTCAAGTGACATGTTAGGCGATTTTGTGATTATCAGACCTGATGGAATGCCGATTTATAACTACGCCGTGGTCATCGATGATTATGACATGAAAATCACACATGTAATTAGGGCAGAGGAACATATTTCTAATACACCGAGGCAGGTACTTCTTTATGAGGCTTTGGGTTTTGAGATCCCTAGGTTTGCACATGCCTCCATGGTATTAGGCCCGGATCGGACTAAATTAAGCAAAAGACACGGGGCTGCCTTTGTCGGGCAGTATCGTGAAGACGGGTACCTTCCAGAAGCTTTGGTCAATTTCCTGGCTCTTTTGGGATGGTCTCCTGAGGGCGAAGAAGAAATCATGCCGGTGGATGAGTTAGTTCAAAAGTTTACTTTAGACCGAATAGCAAAGAACCCGGGTATCTTTGATATACAGAAACTTAATTGGATGAACGGACACTACATTCGCAAAAGTTCGGATGAGAGGATTTTGGACTTAGCGCTTCCTCATCTGAAAAAGGCAGGATACCTTGATGAAGAGTTCTATACTGACAACCGCGAATGGTTGATGCAAGTGATCGCAGTTGTAAAAGACAATCTTGAGTATGTAGGCCAGATAAAAGAGCATGCCAAATTGTTCTTCCAGGAAAAGGTGGAAATGGAAGATAAGAAAGCAGAAGACGTTTTGAAGGAAGAGACGGTTCCTCTCGTTTTAAGGACTTTACACAAAAAAATAGAAGGGGCTTCTGATTCGATTCGCCAAGATGAAGTCAAAGGACTTCTAAAAGAAGTCAATAAGGAATTAAAATTAGGAGGCAAAAAAGTGTTCATGCCGATTCGCGTGGCTCTTACCGGGCAAACGCATGGACCTGAACTTTATCAAGTTATACCATTATTGGGAAAAGAAAAAGTGCAGCAACGTTTGTTAGAGGCGCTTAAGTAATTCTTGACACATGAATGGTTTTCTCATACAATGATAATAAATTCATTATAGAGAAAAGGCAAAGAAGAGGAATAGTACTCTGTTTTCTAAAGAGAGAGATGCTCAGGCTGAAAGCATCTTATAAAAACAGGGGAATTGCACCTCGGAGCCTGATGCTGAAAGGCTTTGGCTTAGTAGGTTGAACGATTCGGCATATGTTACATGCCGGCCTAATTGGCACCGAAGGGAGATGGCAGTAAGCCGTCTAATCAGAGTGGAACCGCGAGACCCTCGTCTCTGAAAGAAGCAGAGACGAGGGTATTTTTTTTAGGAGGGATTTATATGATAAAGGTGCACAATGACCTGACCCAGAAAAAAGAAGAATTTGTATCGCTAGAAGAAAATAAGGTGAAGATGTATGTGTGTGGACCGACAGTGTATGACTATTTTCATATTGGAAACGCTCGTGCCTTTACCATGTTTGATATTATAAGAAGATATCTTGAATACCGAGGATACGAGGTAACTTATGTACAAAATTTTACCGACATTGACGATAAGATGATAAACAGGGCAAAAGAATTAGGTATTAGTGTAAAAGAGCTGGCAGAAAAATATATTGAAGAATATTTCAACGATGCAGATTCGTTAGGAATAAATAGGGCGGATTACCATCCTAAAGCAACAGAGCATATCAAAGGAATCATTGACATAGTCAAGAGGCTTGAAGAAAAAGAGTACGCTTATGAAATTGACGGAGATGTGTATTTTGATGCCGGAAAATTTGATGAATACGGAAAATTGTCTCAACAAGACCTTGAAGAACTTGAGTCGGGGTCAAGGGTAGAGGTAAACGAACAGAAAAAAAGTCCAATTGATTTTGTGCTGTGGAAGAAGCAAAAGCCTGGTGAACCTTCTTGGGACAGTCCCTGGGGAAAGGGCCGACCGGGATGGCATATTGAATGTTCGGCCATGGCTTCAGAATACCTTGGCGAAACGATTGATATTCATGCAGGCGGAACTGATCTTGTGTTTCCCCACCACGAAAACGAGATTGCCCAGTCCGAGGCTGCTTTTGGAAAGCCATTTGCCAAGTATTGGCTGCATAATGGCTATTTGAATATTGACGGGGAAAAAATGTCGAAGTCACTTGGCAATTTCTTCACAGTTCGTGATATTCGAGAGAAAGTGGATCCTGAAGTGATTCGTTTTTTCTTGATGTCTGCTCAATATCGAAATCCATTGAATTTCAGTGAAGAACAACTTCAAAGTGCAGAGAATGCTTTGGACAGACTTTACTCCGCTGTTGACAACTTGAAACATGCCAGAAATCAAGCCGGCGAAAATGAGACAGAAAAAGATGAAGAAGTGTTAGAAAAAATTGATCAGCACAGAAACGAATTTATCAAGGCCATGGATGATGATTTTAATACAGCCGATGCCACATCAGTCATGTTTGTATTTGCTCGCGACATGAATACTTATCTAAAAGAGGGGTTGTCTTTAACCGTCATTGACAAGTCCTTGGATTTAATGATGGAATGGGGCAAAGTGCTAGGTTTATTATATAAGGCAAAAGACGAAAAGAAAATCGATCAAGAGATTGAAACAATGATTAAGGAAAGGGAAGAAGCAAGGACCAGAAAAGATTGGGCCAAAGCAGATGACATCAGAGACCAATTAAAGGATAGGGGAATTGTCATTGAAGATACTCCTGGCGGGACTAGAATTGTGACAAGAAACAAATAAAGAAGTAACCAGTTTTGCAAAAGGGCGGACCTAAGAAGTTCGCCTTTTCTCTTATAGATATGGTTGTATTTCGAAAGCAGAATACCTATAATGGAATAAATAAGACATAGGAAGCGGGGGGGATCTATTTGCAAAATTGGATCGACCAGCTATTATCTAGCAAGCCTAACAGAGAAAATGCGAACACAGAAATAGGAAGCTTGATGGACAGGAATAAAAAATATGACAAAGGCTTTGAAAAAGAGATCTCTCCAAAGTCACTAGCGTATATCGGAGATGCTGTATATGAGTTGTATATTAGAGTAAAAGTTTTTCAGGAAAGGAAAGGGAAAACAAAAAAAATGCATAAAGCATCGGTAGCTCAAGTAAAAGCCGATGCCCAAGCAAAGATGCTTAAGAAGATTGAGCCTTATCTGAACGAGGAGGAGCGAAAGATTGTACGTCGAGGGCGCAATACAAAAGGGGGTCGACCTCCCCGAAAGATTGAGTACATGGTTTATAAGTGCAGCACGGCATTTGAGACACTGATAGGTTATTTGTATTTAAAGGGTAGGACAGACAGAATTATTGATTTGCTAGAGAGACGATAGGGTTTTATCAAAAGACAAAGCAAATCACTAAACATAAGAACGGAGGGAAGCACAGGATGGGGCAAAAAACGATGAGAGTCGAGCTTTTAAGCTGTACTCCTCAAGCAGAAGAGATTATTGCGACGGGAGCTAAACTTTGCTACTCAGATGCAGATATCCAAGATTTGAAAAAAGGGATAAAACAGCGAGATCAGACAAAATTTATTGAGAAGCTAATGGAAATGGGGCATCATTCCCCGATTGAACATGCAGCCTTTACTTTCGGTATTGAAGGTGTTTCGCGCAGCTTGTTGGCCCAGATAACCCGCCATAGAATTGCCAGTTTTAGCGTGCAGTCACAGCGCTATGTCGGAAAGCAAAGTCGAGAAGAGGAGGATGGTATTTTTGATTATATTATACCTCCACAGATACAAGAACTAGGTGAGGAAGCTGTTGATGAGTTTCAAAACCAAATGGGTCAAATTCAGACATGGTATGACCGATGGCAAAGCAAACTAGGGGGCGACAAGGAAGCTTCGAATGAAGATGCTAGGTTTGTTCTTCCCAATGCCTGCGAGACGAAAATGATGGTAACCATGAATGCAAGAGAGCTTCTCCATTTCTTTCGCCTGCGCTGCTGCCAGAGAGCTCAATGGGAGATTAGATCTTTGGCAGATGAAATGCTGATAATTGTGAGAGAGAAATCGCCCTATATTTTTGGTGGAGCCGGTCCTGGATGTCTTGCGGGCACTTGCCCGGAAGGGAAGATGTCATGCGGAAGAGTCGAAGAAATGAGAAAAAAATATTTAGATAAGTGAGGGGCTGAAGTGAGTAGAAAGGATAAGGAAACTAAATTGGAAGGGAAGAACCCCGTCTTAGAAGCACTTAAAGCAGGACGGCCGATTCATCGTATTTTTATTGCCAAAGGGTCTCAAGGGTCAGCACGAGAAATAGTGAAGATGGCGCGTGATAGGAATATTCCTATACAAGAGATGGAAGGAAAAGACTTGCAAGCGAAAAGTGAAACAAGATCGCCCCAGGGAATCATGGCTATCACTAGCAAAAAGGAATATGCGTCTTGGCCTGAGATGGTGGACATTGCCTTGGCAAAAAAAGAAGATCCGTTTTTGGTTATTCTCGACGGAATAAAAGATCCTCAGAATTTAGGAGCGATTATTCGTACATGTGAAGCAGCGGGTGTACATGGAGTCATTGTCGGTAAGCATAGATCAGCTGGTCTTACAGAAACTGTCAGCAAGACATCAGCCGGCGCTGTGGAGTTTGTTCCCGTAGCAAGAGTGACGAATATCTCTGCTACGATAGATGATCTTAAAGATAAAGGTCTGTGGATTGTCGGGGCAGATATTAAGGGCAGGGATATATTTGAAGAGAGTCAAATGGCTGGTCCCACAGCTTTAGTCATTGGCAGTGAAGATAAGGGTATAAGTCGTTTGGTTGGGGACAAATGTGATTTTCTAGTCAGAATACCGATGAAAGGTAGTATTCAATCAATGAATGCTTCGGCGGCAGCGGCCGTATTGATTTTCGAAATAGTAAGGCAAAAAAAGGAAGCTAAAACACAGAGGTAGCAAGCATTAGCATGAAGCTTGACTTGGGTAGGTTGTTAGGTTATAATTAGAATGTGTTTATGTAGATCAGAAGGCAAATATGAGGCTTTTTGGCGTGATTTCCCTCATTTTCGTCAATATTAAAACGGGGGCGATACGATTGAGTGTGAACATTAGTACGCAGAATGACTTTGGCGGGTATTATGCAGAAATGGGCGATGAGGAAATCATCGAGATTGCCAAAGGAGGGAATGATTCGGCACTCGAGTATCTGATGAATAAGTACAAGAATTTTGTGCGGGCGAAAGCGCGTTCTTATTTTTTAATCGGTGCTGATCGTGAGGACATTATTCAAGAAGGAATGATTGGCCTTTACAAAGCTATAAGGGACTTTCGAAGCGATAAGTTGTCTTCGTTTCGCGCATTTGCAGAACTGTGCATAACTAGGCAGATTATCACCGCTATTAAAACAGCCACTAGGCAAAAACATATACCCCTTAATTCTTATGTGTCTTTAAACAAGCCAATTTATGATGAAGATTCTGATCGTACCCTTTTAGATATTCTTTCCGGTTCTAAAATTTCTGATCCAGAAGAACTTATCATTAGTCGAGAAGAGTTTGGAGCTATTGAAGAAAAGATGGGCGAAATTTTAAGCGATCTTGAGTGGAGAGTCTTGATGGCGTATCTAGACGGGAAATCCTATCAAGAGATAGCATGCGATTTAGAGCGCCATGTGAAATCGATTGATAATGCCCTCCAAAGAGTAAAGAGAAAATTAGAAAGGTATTTGGAGAATCGAAATGAAGAAAATGAAGAGAGGTTCGAACAGGCTGGTCAAAGTTAGACGCCTTGACGCATACTATGAAAGCAGGTATAATGCCGTGCTGTAGGATAGAATATGCCGACGTAGCTCAATTGGCAGAGCAGCTGATTTGTAATCAGCAGGTTGCGGGTTCGAGTCCCATCGTCGGCTCCATATACTGCAAGAACTTGGGAGACTGAATGAATAGTTCAGTCTCTTTTTGTGTGCGTATTGTGTGCAGGTGGATTATTATATATACTGTATCTAAGAATAGTTGGGGGTGATGCTGATGTCGGGTCAGGTTGTTAAAAGAGGCGACAGGAAGTATCTGGTCAGGGTTTCTCTGGGGAAAGGCGCAGACTGTAAAAGGAAATACTACAACAAGACGATCAATGGAACCAAAAAGGAAGCGGAGGCCTTTAAGAACAAAATCCTGCATCAGGTTGATACAGGAACATTCTATGAACCATCAAGAGAGTACTTTCGGGATTTCATTGATAACTGGTTCAAGACCGTCGCCAGGGACAGAGTGAGCGACAAGACTTTAAGAGGGTACGAGCAATCGACCCGACTGTATCTCATACCAAATCTCGGGACTACTCAACTTGAAAGAATTACACCCGAACAAATCCAAAAGCTTTATTACGAAATGAGGGAAAAGGGACTGTCGAGCTCAACGATCAAAAATGCCCACGCAGTTTTGAATAGTGCACTGAAGCAAGCAGTTAGATGGGGGAAAATCAACAGAAATCCCGCAGCACTGGTGGACTTGCCAAGGAATAAAAAAACTGAAATGAAAGTGCTGAATCAAGAGGAAGCAAAGAGATTTTTGGATACTGCTATTTACAACAGACTCAAATCATTGTTTTCACTCTTGATCACAACAGGGATGCGTCCGGGAGAGGCTCTTGCACTAAAATGGAATGATATTGATTTTGAAAACAATCGTATTACAATTAACAAATCTCTCTCTCGTGTGGATGGGAAATGGTCACTGAAAGAACCGAAGACCAGCCACGGTCGGCGAACTATTCCTGTACCTTCAGAAGTGATGAAAGATATAAAGGAACACAAGGAGCTTCAGGATCATGAGAAAGTTGGGTTGAACACGAATGATTATTCTGACCATGATTTTGTTTATGCAACTAAGACGGGCGAACCTTTCAATGACAGAAATATCATCAGTCAGTACTTCAAACCACTTTTAAAAAATGCCGGCTTGCCGGATATCCGGCTATACGATCTAAGACACACTTGTGCAACTTTACTCCTTTCTGCAGGAGTAAATCCCAAAATTGTCAGTGAAAGGCTTGGTCATGCAGATGTATCCTTGACCCTTAACACCTATTCTCATGTATTACCGGATATGCAGGAAAGTGCGACCAAGAAGATAGAAGGCATGCTTTTTTAATACTGTGTTGGTATTTTCTCAAATTCTAGTTGTAAAATTTAGAATAGCGATAGGTTCGACGCACCTTTGTAGAGTGCTTGGTGCTTGTAATTTTGGAGTGGTTGCTAGTAATTGATACTTTCTAGTGTTAGTTTGCCGATATCTTGAATTTCCACCTTTTCATAAATGATTTGATCTGATACGTTCTAGTGAAACTCTAGCGCAGATGGCACATTACAATAAATACAAAATATTGTTTTTAGATGTTCGGGTTTTATTGGGAGTACTGTTTATTAAAAAACGAATGGAGAGAGACGCATGCGTATAACATCAAAAAGAATTAAAAAATGGGATGCACAAAATCAGTTTTTAGAGGCTTTATTTCGAAAATGGCCCAAGGCTGTTGACGACTTGAACGAGGCATATAAAACTGGACAGGGAAAGGCGAAAGAAATTTAGAAAACGAAGTTGTTATTCCTTGGGCAAAAAAACACGGAATGAACGGTAAAGAATGGAAAGAAATAATACACGAAATTACGAGAAACCTCAGCAAATGGGGCACGGTAGATTATGGTGTTTATTCAAATCTATATGCGCCTTTCGTAAAGAAAAAAGAGAAACGCTGGGAGGATTAAACATGGAAATAAAGGCGGATAAAATATTTTTCAATGGCCCCATCATTACCTCGAACAGGCATAACGATATTCTTGACGCGGTTGCGGTCAAAGAAAACCGAATTGTTTATGAGGGAAACGGGGAAGGTGTCAAAGCTTTTAAAGATCAAGACACTGAAATGGTGGACTTAAAGGGGAGAAGCATGATTCCCGGGTTTGTTGACAGCCATCTCCATTTTGCTCTTTATGGGATGAAACAGGGTCCGATCATTGATGTGACATCTGATAAAGTGTCTTCGATCGAGGAAATTAAATCCTTGATCAGGGAAGCGGTAAAAAACAAAAAACCTGGCGAGTGGATCTTCTTATCCGGCTATGATCATAATAAACTGACAGACCAAAGGCATCCGACAAAAGAGGATTTTGACCAGGTTGCTCCTGATAACCCGGTGAGATGCGCAAGAGCCTGTGCTCATATGGGCGTTTATAACAGTCTTGCCCTTGAAGAAGAGGAAATAAGACCGGAAGATTATGCTCCGGGAGAAGTGATTGTTGAAAACGGTGAGTTGACAGGACTCTTAAAAGAAGATGCCCATATGTACATGGGTCAAAAAGTGCATTTCTCAGAAGAGGAAGTACTGCAGGGGTTGAAAGCTTCTGATGAGCTTATGGTAAGTCATGGAATTACAACAGTTCATGATGCCGGTTCTGAAGGAAACATTATGAAAACGATGGAAAAAGCTTCAAGAGATGGCTTGATCAATGTGCGGATTTATCCGATGATTTTTGATCTGGCAGGGAAAGAACAGGGCAAAACTCTAATTGAACACTTTGTTGCCGCTGGAATCACTTCCGGATTTGGAAATGAAAAATTTTCCATAGGCCCGGCGAAGATCATGCTGGACGGCAGTAGCAGTGGACCATCGGTTGCCACAAAAGAACCATACAGTCATGATCCTGAACTGAAAGGAATCCTGGTATGGCAGCAGGAAGAAGTGGATGAGTTTGTTGACCGGATCCACAGTGCGGGATTTCAGGTGACGGCGCATGCTCAGGGAGATCTGGCGATAGAAATCATCGTGAACGCCATTGAAAAAGCGCTGAAAAAGAATCCGAGGGATGACCACAGACATCGGATTGAACATTGCGGGCTTCCTGACCCGGAGCTGATTGAAAGAATCAGGGCGCTGGGTATTGTGGTGACACCCAACCCGGGGTTTATCGAACTGAATGGAACCGACTATCTTAAGTATTACGGCGACCGGGTTAAGTATATGTATCCCTTGAAGACTTATCTGGAAAAGGGTATAATGGCCGCCATTGGATCGGATGCACCGGTGGTTAAGCATAATCCTATGTTTGGCATTTATGGTGCTGTGACAAGAAAAGATGGCAAGACCGGCGAAACAGTCGGAGAAAATCAAAAGATCAGCCTGTTGGAAGCCATAAAAATGTACACATACAACGGTGCTTATTTGAGTTTTGAGGAGAACATAAAAGGCAGCATAGAAGTAGGGAAATTAGCTGATTTAGCAGTTCTTTCAGAAAATATTCTGGAAACGGAAACAGAAAGAATCAAAGAAGTGAAAGTGGACAGGACCTATATTGACGGAAAAACTGTTTTTGTTAGAAAACAGCACGCTGGGAAACTGGCTGGAAACAGTTGATCGCAGATGGTTTGCATAATTTGTGGTTCACACCATAAAAGAGGGAGGGTGCAGCATGTTTGAATGCAGCAAGGAAAGAATGAAGGATAAAATAACGAATTTTGCTCAGTTTGGAGCAACCGGAAATGGAGGTATTACACGATATTCCCTCTCTCCTGAAGTGGATCAGGCAAAAGAAGCGTATGTTAAAAAGAATGAAGGCGATCGGCGCTGAGATCGAAACCGATGACCTAGCAAATGTTTATGCGACGCTGCCGGGTTCAGATCCTGATGCTAAACGGATTGTCATGGGTTCACATGTTGATTCGGTTAAAAATGGAGGAAACTATGACGGTGTTCTTGGTGCTCTGGCGGCCATGGAGGTTTTGGAAACCATTGCTGAACATGACATTGGCCACAGACATCCTCTTACGGCAATGATCTGGACGAATGAAGAAGGGACGTTGTACCCGCCGGCTATGATGGTATCCGGAATCATCTGAATAAATCCGATGAAGAAGAAATGATGAAATCCAGAAATGTTTTGGACGGAAAAGCAACCTTTGGGGAAGCGTTGAAAGCCAATAAATTCAGAGGAAAAAGAGAAAACAGGTTAAGCAGGGACAGGTATGCAGCCATGTTTGAAGTCCATATCGAACAGGGCCCATACTGGAAAAAGCGGGAAAATAGATCGGTGTTGTCACCTGTGTTGCAGGCATGGTAAACTACCGGTTGAGAACCTTTGGCCAGTCAGACCATGCGGGAACTATACCGATGCAATATCGTCAGGATTCTTTATATTCGGTTTCCAAGCTTATCATACATCTGCACAATGAACTTGATCAATTGGATCCGGCACTGGTGTACACCACCGGTGAAATTGAATGTCACCCGAATATACACACGGTGATTCCGGATCTGATAGATTTTTCATTGGACTCCAGGCATGTTGATCCGGAAGTGATTGGGCAAGTTGAAGAGGTTATCAAATTCATTCCTGAAGAAATTGAGAACTGTAAAACGGAATTTGAATTAGTGTGGAAAAGGGACACAGTGTATTTTAATAAAGACCTGGTGGAATATGTCAGGGATGCGGCAAAGGATTTAGGATACTCCAATCAGAACATTTACAGCGGTGCCGGACATGATGCTCAAAACATAGCGGAACTTATGCCTACCACCATGATCTTTGCTCCGTCTAAAGGTGGACACAGTCACTGTGAAGAAGAATTCACCACAGTTGAAGACAGTACCAGAGCGGCCAGCATAATGCTCCGTGCGGTTCTTAAAACGGATAAAGCTTTCAGATAAAAATGGATTGATAAGGTAATAACCTTTTGCTAAAGGTGTTTTATGGTACAATCTAGAATCAAGAATCTGTCAAAGATCTGCTCTTGGTTGGCACGCGAGTGAAACAACTCTATTATACAAGGAGGATGACATTTATGCAGGGTTCTAGAAAAATCAAAGAAAATTCACTGAAGTACAATCTTCATTCCTGGACTGCCCAGGGAAAACTAAATCCCATTGTTGTCACAAAAGCAGAAGGCGTTTATTTTTGGGACGATGAAGGGAATCAATATTTTGACATGTCCAGTCAGCTGGTAAACATGAACATTGGGCATGGCCACAAAAAAGTCATCCAGGCCATCAAAGACCAGGCAGATCAAATGGCCTTTATGGGTCCCGGATTTGCCTTTGAAGCAAAATCCGAAGCCGCCAGAAAACTGATCGAAATAGCACCTGACAATATGGGGAAAGTCTTTTTTACCAATGCCGGTACAGAAGCCAATGAAAATGCCATTAAAATGGCCCGGATGTATACAGGGCGCAACAAAGTGTTTTCCAGATACCGTTCCTATCATGGCGCCACATACGGGTCAGCAAACCTGACAGGCGAACCGCGCCGCTTTGCCAGTGAACCGGGGATCGCGGGTTTTGTGAAGTTCTTTGATCCGTACGTTTACCGTGCCCCCATTGCGTTTAACAACGATGCTGAAGCGACTCAATACTATGTCGGACAGCTAAGAGAGCAAATTCTTTATGAAGGACCCCACATGATCGCGGCGATCTTCCTGGAAACAGTTACCGGAAGTAACGGAGTCATTATCCCGCCGGAAGGTTACCTGAAAGGCGTTCGGGACCTCTGCGACGAATTTGGCATTATCATGGTATGCGACGAAGTCATGGCCGGCTTTGGCCGGACCGGTGAATGGTTTGCCGTCAATCACTGGGATGTGAAACCGGATATCATCACATTCGCTAAAGGCGCCACCTGTGGGTATTTGCCACTGGGCGGCACCATGGTCTCCAAAGAAATTGCGGCTCACTTTGATGATCATGTCATGTATTGCGGCCTAACTTATAACGGGCATCCAATGGGTTGTGCCACGGCGATCGCAACGATCGACGTGTACAGAGAAGAAAACCTGATCGAACGATCCCGGGAAATGGGCAAAGTGCTGGGAGGTCTTCTGGAAGATCTTAAGACCAAACACGCTTCAGTGGGAGACGTACGTTACATTGGTCTTTTCTCGGCAGTAGAACTGGTCAAAGATAAGGAAACAAAAGAACCCATCGTTCCTTATGGCAAAGATCCGGAAAAGATTATGCCGAAGATTCTGGGCATGCTTAATAAAGAAGGGTTCTCCACTTACAGCCATGAAAACATGCTGCTTGTGGCCCCTCCGCTGGTCATTAAAGAAGAAGAGCTGAAGGAAGCGATGGCCATTCTTGATCAGGTGTTGGATTCTGTTGACAAAATGATTTAGTGCAAAATAATTTCATCTTAAAGACTTCATCGATCGAAGCATAAAAGTTGATCAACAGCCTGATGGAAGTTTACACATGAAACTGGCCATAAATCCGGCCAGTTTCCATTATAGCTAAGAGGCATTTCACGATTGCTTGAATAGACAGTTTCTTATCCAATTGATTCACCTCCAACCTTCGATTCCGCTCTTCTAAATCAAGGTTTTTATACAATCATCCAACCTGACCACTTGACTATCAAATACGGCCTTTATGGACTTGTTCCCGCAAAGCGAAGAAATCTCGTTTTCGCCTGGTGGGTTTCATACCCATGTGCGCTAAAATCCTTGATATATAAGGGTTTTCATCAAGTTCATTCTTTTATCCTTGTTATCAATACTACCGTCTCCACGTGTATTGAAATGAATGACAGCTGTCCAATTCATTGTTTGAACCCTTATTATTAAAGATCGTTTGTGGAAAATTCATTCAGCTAAGATTGATACGCTCATATATTAAACAAAGACTAGTCTTTTAAACAACCTACAGGCACAACAAGAACACTGTCCTCCCGTTTATACCCTAGTTTTGTACCTGTCAGAATCATAAGAAACGATGGCTTATTCATTTTCTTATGATCAATGATTTCGGAAAATTTTCTTAAGTTCTCTGCTGCTTTTTCAAATTCATTCGATCCGAGTTTAATCTCTACAGCACCCCAACGGCCATCCCTTAAAACAACTACTGCATCGCACTCTAAGCCACTTTTGTCTCGGTAATGATAAACCTTCCCCCCTAATGCCTCAGCATAAATTCTCAGATCTCTTATGCATAGAGATTCAAACAAATATCCAAATGTATTAAAATCTGATAATAATCTTTCATGAGTGATACCTAATGTTGCGGTAGCAATCGAAGGATCAACAAATTGTCTCTTTGGTGATACCCTTAACGGGGTAGCTGAACGAATAGAGGGGTTCCAGGCCTCTAAGTCTTCTATAACAAATAGTCTTTGAAGAACATTCATATATGACTGAATTGTTGGTCTAGAAATTGTTTCATTTTCTCCGCCTTCCATATCTTTTATAATAGCTGAATAATTAGCCTCTGTTGAAATATTGCGGGATAAAGATCGTAGTAAAGCATACATTTTATTGGGGTTCTTTTCGATACCATCAATTCGTGAGACATCAAATTGAACAATGGAGTCGACATAGTCTTGCGCTCTTTTAGATGCCACCTCTGGTTTTGATGTTACCGAAGCGGGCCATCCTCCTCTAACAATCGACTTCGCAATCTTTTCAATCTCAAGATTGCTTATAGAGTCAACCTGGTGATTCCGTTCAAATAGTTTTTTAAGGTTTATCTCTCCTGTAGATTCATTCGATTCAAATAAGCTCATTGGACGCATTTTTATTCTGGAAATCCTACCCGTTCCAGTGTGTGAAATTTGTTCCTCAATTATTGGGGTTGCCGAACCAGTTAAAATAAACTGCCCCTCCTCACCTCGCATATCGACTTCATGCCTTACTGAATCCCAAAGAACCGGTGCAACTTGCCACTCATCGATTAATCTAGGGTTTTCTCCTTTCAATAATAATGATGGCTTTACACTAGCTGCTTGAAGATTGCTTTCTCTTGTATCGGGATCCTGCATGTATAAAATACTTTTCGATTTATTAGCAGCCGTCCATGTTTTCCCACACCACTTAGGACCTTCAATCAAAACTGTACCAGCTGATTCAAGTGCTTCGTCTAATATTTTATCTACTATTCTAGGATAATATTTTTTCATGATATCACAACCTTTCCTAATATAGCATACCTTATTTTGCAGTTTGGCGCAATTTCATTTTACATTTTGGCTTTATTTCACTTTATAGTTTGGCTTAATTTCATTTCAATTTGGAGTGTAAGCTATAATAGATCAAACTGCACCTGATTCCTTCAGAAGACCTACACCATTAACCTTCTTATAAAGAAACGAGTCATGAAAAAAGGCCTTGTTCCCCAGTACTGCGTAGAAAACAGCCATGAATCCATCATACCGAGAAACTGCAACACTTTTTTTGACTACCAGTTAAATGCCAGCCAGCTGGATTTCATATCTATCAGGAGTCATCATAAATTTTGTGTGAATCCTCCTAGAAGGATAATAGTCTAGCAGGTAATCCTGGACCAATACTTTCATCTCTGCTTTGGTCTTATGCTTATTGGGGTAAATCAGCTCCCTCTTAATGGAGTTAAAAAAGGATTCGACGACTGCATTGTCTACTGGTGTAGCCGGTTCACTCATGGAATGGAGCACATGCTTTTGCTCAAGAAGTTCACGAAATCTGTGGGAGCGATACTGGCTGCCACGGTCTGAGTGGATCACAGCAGGCA
>SLNR01000001.1 GCA_007132905.1 Candidatus Sumerlaeota bacterium
CATGTGGAGTGCGTAGTATTGATGTCAAGGGTAGACCAGTAGAGGGAGTGAAAAAGCATATAAACAAAGGGTTTCCAGACATTATCAACAAAATTGTCGCCAAGGAGGATCAAAGTAATAATGTATATTGCTACATATCTTATAGACATAGCCGCACTTTTTTTTCTCATCTGGTTGTTGTATTCAAGTGCTTCATTGAATATCAATCGCAAAAAACCATTTTTAGCAGGTATAATCCTTACAATAATTATTATTCTGTCTGAAGCGGGGACGATATTTGCAAACAATGGAAGTTTAAACCTTCGCAACATAAAAATTTTCTTGAATGTACTGGGGTTTTCTCTTGCGCCAATGATCCCAATTGTAATTGCTTTAATTTTTGATAGAAAGATTCTTTCAACCCACAGAATCTGGCTGGTTCCCACATTAATAAATATCGTTGCTACAGTTTTATCGCCACAATTTGGATTTATTTTTTATGTCGATGCGAACAAACAGTATATAAGAGGAGATTACTTTTTTATTTTTATAACAGTTTACATTATTAATTTTTTGTTTCTCATCATCAGTACTTTAGATATGGGGGAAAAGTATAATTATCCGATTATGCGGAAGATGGTTGCGTTGTCTCTTTTTACTATCATCGGCACAAGTATTCAGCTCGTATATCCGTTAGCCTATTCCACGTGGCATTGTGTAACATTATCCTTTTTCCTATATTTTCTCGTGATTTCTGATTTTGATAGCAGCTTTGACACACTGACTGGTTTCTATAACCGAGCGGCTTTTGATAAAGCAGCAAAGCAGATAGTGGGGCCAAAGGCGTTTTCGGTTATCATCCTAGATATCAACGATTTCAAAAGTATTAATGATACATATGGGCATGATTACGGAGATACAGTTATTAAAGCAGTGGCGGTAATTATTCGAAAATCGTTTAATAAACATTACACCTGCTATCGTTTTGGTGGAGATGAATTTTCTGTTATAGGCAAAGAATCAGATCAAAAAAAGATTGAAGATCTGCTAAGGACTATGACAAATAATCTTGCGAAAATGCGCGAGAAAGGTAACCCGCTACCAACAGTCTCTTATGGGTATAGTATTTTTAGAGGAGGAGAAAAGCATGATTTTTATAAAATCCTCAAAGAGGCCGACGATCAGATGTATCACTTCAAAGAAGTTCATAAAGCCGATGCTACTCACAAGACCACCGTTCCCAGTCAAGCCCAAATTAGTGTGTAAAATCTCCTCGGTATAGACACAGCTCTTTTTAAACTGAGACACCTGAGCTTTTATGCCGCGAAAGCTTCTTGACAGTGAGTCGTCGGCATGGTAGGCTCGCACGCCGAGCAGGGCCGGTCAAAGGGATGCCTTCCCTGCCTGTATCCGTGCCGACAGAGGCTCGCTGTCAAGAAGTCCGTGGAATAAATAGCGGCTCTGTGATCGGTCAACACTTTTGGATGAAAAACGGCCAATAAAATTGGACGTTAATTGCTACAAAATGGTATTACGGTGACTTACCCGATAACTATCCCCGGACATGTTAAAAATCTCACTGTTATGAATCAAACGATCCAGTATTGCTGTGGTAATAGTTGTATCCCCGAGAAATTCGGCCCACTCTTCAAAGCCTTTATTCGATGTGATAATCACCGACGTATTCTGGTAGAAGTGAGACACCAGTTGGTAAAACATATTGGCTTCCTGGCGGCTCACGGGTAGGAAGCCAACCACGTCGATGATCACCAGGTTCGAATTCATGATGTGCTTCAGCCACCGTTTATTCCTTACCACCACAGCTTCGGTTTTTGATATATCGATCAGCTCATCTAATGTGACGAAGCTGACGTGGTAACCCAACTCTACCGCTCGGACTCCTAAGCTAATTGACAAGTGGGTTTTGCCAATGCTAGAGGGTCCTAAGAAGAATAGGTTGTATGCCTTCTCGATCCAGCACATATCCATTAGCTGCAGGATCTGATGCTTGCTTACCGACTGCTGGAACCCGAAATCAAACTCATCTATGGTTTTGTATTCTGGGAAACGGGCCTGCTTCATCCGCCGCTGCAGAGAGTTAGCGTTACGAACCTCTACTTCCTGGCTCAGCAGCCGGCGGGTGAACTCCAGTAACGTGAACTCTTCCTTTAAAGCAGTAGCCAGCAACTCTTCTAGCTGTTCGCGGGCGCCCGACAGACGGAGCTGCCCGAGCATGCTTTTGACTTCTTGCAATTGAGCGTTCACTTATGCCTCACCTCCTGCCAAATGAGCATAAGCGGCGGCGATGTTGCGTTTCTCAGCCTTAACCTTCAGCCAATCCGGAATACCTTTAGCGTCATGGACAACATCCGCTAATGCTTGATTACCCGATGCTTGCTGGCTAAACCACAGGGCCGCATCCCGGCAGTCTACTGCGCTGTAGTGCTTCCGCTCCAGGCAGTATACTATGGCTTCGTCTATGACCCCCTGGGGATGCTCAGCGGCCATCTTTTGGATCAGTTTAAACTGATCCCGGGCATAGCGTGGTTTTTCTTTGCGTATGCCCATTAAGAGAGCTGCCGCCTGCTCGGAAGTACCCAAAAGGGCCAGGGTTTCTTCAAATAGCTCCTCTACCCTGGCGCTATGGTCCCGGCGGTGGTTTCTGTTTTGAATTAATTGCCCCTTCTGCGCACAGAGCTTGTGCTCCGCCAATAGTTTTTCGCTGCCAATATCCCTTAGAATTAAGTGGCCGTCCTGCTCAGTAACCTTAAGCACCATCTCCGGCCGGTAGGTGCCCAGAGGGACAGTGTAGCGGTTCCCCTCGTAGAGCACGGTATTGTCTTTACGTACCGTTCTTGTTACAATCTCTTCAGTGGTATTTATTGCTGGTACCGGTTTTAGGTATTTCTGCTCTTCTAAGAATACTTCTGCCGGTACTTTTTTTGTGATACCGTGGGGGTTGTAGTTCCCGGTCCGTCTAAGCCAATCAAAAAATGACTGGTTCCAGGATCTGATGTCCCCAAATAGGCGGTGTGAGGCAAAGTTTCTTTTCATATACTTGACCACCGCTTTGACCTTACCTTTGCTTTCAGGATCGCTCTTGCGACATAGATAAACGCTAAAACCCATGGCCTGCTTGAATCTTTCAAACTCGTAGGTATAGATGATATCACCGTAGTTCTCGCTAACAGCCACCAGTTTGTCCTGGTCAAGTACTACCTCATCGGGAACGCCGCTTAAGTAATCAAAGCAAGCCCTAAGCATCTGGACAAACATAGCAGCGGTCAGGGACTTGTCCACCCATTGGCCGTATTTGTATCGTGAATACGCCAGCACTGCTCCCATGGCATAAACAGTTGTGTAACCACCGGCCTTGTTGCGAACTCTCTTCTGACCGAAGTCAACCTGGAGTTGTTTACCAGGCGGCAGATCGGCTACGGCCTGGTACTGGCGGGTTAACTCAGGCTTCGGCAGGTCGTTCTTCTGACGCAGTTCGGTAACGTAGCGCCGCAGCGTCCTTTCACGTACAGAGAAATCATCGTAGTGCTCTTTAAGCCAGTCTAATATCTGGCCGCAAGTAATATCAGGGTTCTCTCGGATCCACTTCAAGATCACATCCCGGTAATGCTTTAGCTTTTTCGAACGATTCTTACCCTTTTGACGCATTGCAGCAAATTCGTCGGGGGTCGCTTCCCAGTACTTGCTGACTGTTTTTACATCGATCTCTAGTTTTCTGGCCACCTGTGCTTTCTTCAATCCGATCTGCTTTAGTTGATGAATTTCTCTAAACATATTCCACCTCATCAAATGTTCTCCACCCCCTTGGCTACCTGAAATACTATCAGATAAATTCCAAGGTGTGGGAAATAACATCCGTTTTTATTGGCCGAAATTCATCCATTATATTTTACCGTTTACACTATCAAGGAAGCAGCAATTCTCACCGGGTAGCGGTCCTTGAGGAAGGCATGAAGTATCAAACGATTGGCATCTCACCAGAACAGGCACAGTTTTTAGAGACTCGGACGATATTTGGAAACAAAATTTGGAAACAAAGTCAGGACATATAATCTAGAGAGGACTATTTGCGACATTCTAAGAGATCGAAACAATCAAGAAACTGATATTCTTCTTGATGCAATAAAAAGATTCTTTCGGAGACTGATTGATTTGAACTCGTTGAATTAATGGTCAAAAAAGCTGTAATATATTGTGTTGAATTTTAAGTAAAATAAGGGTATAATATTCACAAAGGAGTTGATATTATGCCTAATATTAAACCGGTTTCTGATTTAAGAAATTACAATGAAGTTCTAAAAGATATTGGAGTTGGCTCTCCGGTATTTTTAACGAAGAACGGTAGAGGAAAGTTTGCAATCGTAGATATTGAAGAGTATGAAAAAAATCAAGCTACTATAAAATTATTGTCTAAGCTCATGGAAGCTGAAAATCGGATCAAAACAGATGATGATTGGATGACAGAGGAACAAGTGAAAGAAAAGCTGGGGTTTTGATTTAATGCATAAGATCAAAGTAAATCCCATGGCAACAGAAGATTTGATCGAGATTAAAGACTATATCCAAAAAGAGCTGGACAACCCAACAGCTGCGGTAAATGTTATCAATAAGATAATCGCTAAGTACGAGGGGCTAAAACAATTTCCACTGATGGGAGTAGAGTTATCTACAAAGATAAATGCGCAAACTGATTTTAGATATGTGGTGTCGGGAAGCTATCTCGTAATTTATCGTGCTGATCATGAATTTGTTTACATCTATCGGATTTTATATGCTGGTAGAGACTATCTAAAAATTCTATTTCCTAATGAAGTGAGTGTAGATTTCCAAGAAGAGTAATAATAAAGAAACGGGTATTCTCACAAGGAGACGGTGGTTTGGCAAAGTAGCAATAAAAAGGTGTAGAGTTTGGGATTGCTTCAACAGTAACAAGAGAAAAGCGCCTAAGTTGCCCGATAAAATGTAATTGACATGTTCCCACATACGACCTTTTCTCAAAAAACAGCAAAAAAACCGGTCGATCTATTCCCCCATAAGTCGGGGCCAAAAATTACCCTCTGACATCAATGCTATCCTCTAAAGCCATGTTGAGACGGTAGTATTGATGTCAAGGGTTGAAAAATGATAGGGCTGGAAAGGCAGTATATAAGCCATTTGTATGTTTTTGCGTTTGCAAATAGGGGTATAAAAAATGTGATTTTTTGCTTCGTGGTAACATGTCCAAAAGGCCAATTTTGAACGCGACAGAGCAATTTAGATGTCAGTGATTGGCGATTGGTCAGTTTAGATGTTGGACGTTCGTGAGTGAACGATTTAGATGTATTTTGAATTTGGCAAGGTTGTGTGGTCAGGTTGGATGTTGGGACTAAAAGGTTGCATAATAGGTTAATCAACATACACTTTATATGGTATAATTTTGTGATTAAGTCCATATAATGGTGTAAAAAGAAAATGAGCCAAAACTCATTCCTCGGTTAGAATATAAGTGTCAAGCAAATACTAAACCGAGGAGGATGAATCATGGCTCAGTTCAATATTACCCTAACAGATGAAGTTTTGCACGGTCTTTTTACCAGTAACGGACGCGACCAGGCATTTGCCAGGCTGATGGAAGAAATCATCAACCAGGTGCTTTTAGCCCAGTCAAAAGAACAAATTGGTGCAGATCCCTACGAACGAACCG
>SLNR01000059.1 GCA_007132905.1 Candidatus Sumerlaeota bacterium
AAGATTATCCGCAGATTCATACCCCCAAATACGAGTTTCGAGACGAGATTATCGAAACAGCCGTAGAGATGTTCAAATACTTAGCATCTATGTGATTTCTGGAGCGAAAAAAGCTTCTGCAGCTGTATAATGAAATGGGTGTATGGCAAAAACAGGGTAAAAAAGAAAAGACAAAAGTCGGTGAGTAGAAGGAAATAGGAAAACTACCCAAAAACCGAAAGGGATGGAGTCAATACTCGTCATTTTTTTCTTATATAAAAGCAAGCTAGAAAAGAGCGGACCTTCGCGGGTTTGCTTTTTTATGGGAAAACAGTGAAATCATCCTTTGGATCATGAAGCCATGTACTTGACTATGAAAGCTGTGTACATCGTATCGAATCGGCCCATTGATGAATCCCCGGGGAGGGGGTCCTCGTGTAGAATAGGCTAGGTGTCCGTTATCCATCTTGGTGATTTATGCCCGGTTTTGTAATGGCTTTATAGTTTGCGGGAGTATAGGTTGGCGAAAAGTGTGGAAAGCGGTTGATTGGTCAATTTTAAAAAAGAAGAAAGAACTTCCTTATGATAAGCGGTGAAAAAGGGTGGAGGTTACTTAAAGGATTGATCTTTATTCTTTATAAAAGCAGGCAATTTTCCAGACCAGACTACTTGACTTATGATTAATGATGGCCCCGCATTTCTGAAAGAGAAGGCTTGGTTGATAGGGCGTCTGAGCGAGTGCTTTCTCATGTAAAAAACTGCAGGAGCGGGGAGAATAAGTCTTGGAGGTGTAAATAAATGATTGAGTCCTTAATAGATAAGATTTCCAAAGAGAGAATGATGGAACATATCCGATGGATGACAAAGGTGTCCCCGAGAGACTTTCCGCAGCGAAGAGGAGGAAAAAATTTTCCGTTATATTAAGGAGCGGTTGGATGAGTACGGAGTAGAGACGGATCTTCATCAAATAGATGCTTTCATTAGCTTTCCCATAAGCGGAAAAGCAGAAGTACTCTACCCTGAACGCTAGGAAATTCCCTGCTCCGTTTTTGCACAAATCAAATCGCCCCCCCGGAGGGCATTGAGGGATAGATACTGCTCTCAATGCGGTGAAAAAATATGAGCCCGAAAGAAGATCCGCTTTCACTCAGTGGCCTGTAAGAGCTTTTTATGCTTGTGTTCTACAGAAGAGACTTATCGAAAAGAGCCTTGCAAAAAATTCACCTTGATTGAGCGAAAAGGCTTTGTTTGTCTATTACATCAAAAAAAAGCGTAATGCCAAGTATCAGGTTTTTGGGTCCGATGCTTGGCACGGGTTTTGCTTTTGTAAATGGCTTAGTAACAGGAAAGACATACATTTTTAAAAAGCGGCGATCAAGACGAAAAAAAGACGATGGGGGTTTATGAAATATTCTATGAATAATAACAGTGAATGTATTTCTGCACAGTTAAAGATCATTAGGAGCCGCAGGGCCTACATTTGCTCTAGCAACCATTCGGAGAGGATTCTTTGAAATTCCGGATGCAGCGGCTTGTTTTCATTCTTCTTGTATTCTTTGCTGACCGTAAGCATGGACGGTGTGTTCGTTGCCTCCTTTAACAAATGATCCATATTATCAACAATGTGACTTTCCGCCGGTCCTTGAACATAGGAGGAAAGATTATGTGCTTTTCCGGGTGTAACCTGAAGGTCTTTTTCTCCTGTTACGGCCAGCGAGGGACAGGTTACTTTCTCAAGATCCGCAAAGACATTGTAGGTAAAATGCTCCTTAAACCATTTTGCATTGATCTTTTGAAATTGGTATCTGATGACGGGTTTGTTGGAGCTTAGAATTTTCTTGTTTAGATTGTCGGCCTGTTTGTCAATGAGCTTATCGACTTTGATCAGCCGGAGCAGTTTGCCTTTAAGCCCGCCCATGTCCATGATTTCATCTTTTAGCAGTTGTCTTTGCCTCTCCAGGGCATCTTTGACGGATTCAGCCGCACCGGATAAGAAGATAAGACCATCAACAGGTCGCCTGGCATTCGCGGCTGTGATTAACGTACACCCCTCGCTATGTCCGAGCAAAAACATTTTCTCTGCCCGGGTCTGGTTTTCAAGGAAAGAGAGGCAGCTTTCTATATCATCCACTAAATCCGTCATGCCGGTTTCATAAAAGTTGCCTCCGCTTTCTCCCGCACCTCGCTTATCGTAGCGAAGGGTAATAAATCCCAAACCTGCAATGAGCTCGGCTACATCTTTGTAGATGTTGGGAAAAAGTTTGCCGCGTTTGAAGTTACCGTCCCTGTCGCCGTCTCCGGAACCGGGAACAATGATGACAGCAGGAAAGGGTCCGGGTCCTTCGGGGGTCAAAAGGGTGGCGGCTAAAGGATACTGTCCTTGAATCGTCACTTGTTTTTCTGAGATTTGTTTCATCTTTTTTCCTCTTTTCTTCGTTTTTTTAAAACTCTTGTTTTTCTTCATCCGAGATTCTCGGCAGGATGATAGTAGAAAGGGTTCTCAACTTTCTTTCTGGTGCTGGTTTGTTTTGCATCGCTCGGGATAGAATCTTGCGAAAGTCTTCTATGAAATCTGTAAGTTCTTCATCGCTCAAATAAAGGCTTGCCTGCCGGAAGCTAACCCCGTCTTCTTCTAAATCGATCTGCTCTTGCTGCAGGTATTTTTCGTAATCGGTGAGCAGGAGGGTTAGAAAACTGAAAAAGATTTCAAAATGATCCTGCCGGGAGGCTTGTCTCATTTCTTGACGCGTCATGGCTTCTAATTGCTTTGACAAGGCATAGGTTTTTTCTACCGTTCCTCTAATTTTGTTATGGTCGACGACTTTGATCAAGCCGGCTGCGTGCAATTTGTTTAAGTGTCTATAGAGGGTCGCTTGGGGAACATCAGTGATGATTTGGGAAATCTCTTGTGTGGTAAGCTCTTTTTCGCCTAAGAGACTTTGCATGATGTTCATCCGAATCGGGTGGAGAAGGTTCTTGATTTTTGATGTCATCTAGTTCACCTCAATTATTATTATTATCAATAATGATAATAAACCATGGAATGATAGCTGTCAAGCAAAACCCTTGCTTTTTTTTGATAGATTTATTGTTTGACGATGGTGGTGTCGTGGTTTTGCTAAAAAGGGTAATTTGCAGCGAAATCGAGTGAGATAAACGGTCCAAAAGTGATTTCTCGGGGGGAGCTTTGTTTCAGGAGGACTTTTTGCTCCTTTTTGAGAAGAATGGTTTCGGTTGATCCTAGAGACGGCTTTGCAGCCGGAGGGTGACTTTTCTGCATCCGGATCATTTTGCCATCAGGGGAGGGATGGTTCATGAAACAATGGTATGAATGGTTATTTGAGCATTACGGAGAACAATACGACCGAGAGTCCTTTACACAGGGAACCCGGGGAGAATGCGATTTTTTTGAACAAGAACTAAACCATGACCGTTCTGTAAAAATACTGGATATTGGCTGCGGGACCGGCAGGCACTCGATCGAGATGGCCAAAAGAGGTTATTCGGTAACGGGCATTGACTTATCGGAGGCAATGTTGAAAAAGGCCCGGGAAAAAGCGAAAAAAGATAACCTCGATATTCATTTTGAAAAGCATGATGCCAGAGTGCTGCCTTTTGAAAATGATTTTGGGGCGGCCATCATGATTTGCGAAGGGGCTTTTCCTTTGATGGAAACCGACGAAATGAATTACGAGATATTAAAGCGGGCCGGCAAAGCTTTAAAGCAAAACGGCAAGTTGATATTTACCACCCTCAATGGTTTGTACCCGATTTTTCATCCCTTGAGCGACTTTCACAACCAAGAAACTTCCCAAGGGCAGGCCGGGTGTGAAAGTGGATACTTTGATTACATGACTTTTAGAGATTACAATATAACGACTTTTGTTGACGATGATGGGAATGAGCGCAGGGTTAACTGCAGCGAAAGATATTACATTCCCAGTGAAATTACGTGGCTGCTTTTTTCTTTGGGTTTTGAAAAAACAAATATTTATGGGGCAAAGCTCGGTGCTTTTTCGAGAAAACACCAATTGACTCCCGAAGATTATGAAATGCTGGTCATAACTCAAAAGAGTTGAGCTGCTGTAAATAACGGGAAGCTTGACATATGTATCGATTGAAGTCAAAAGCGAATCATGGCCGCTAGGTTAAGTAAAGTGTAAATTTAAAGCAGGTTCTTTGGATCAAAGTACCGGATGAGGCTATGTTTGATGCACCAATAAGGAAAGAGAAAAGCTTGTCGGCTGCCTGATTCTGCCCGGATAGGCGGCAAATGGGAAATAATCCGAACACGGCAATAAAAGCAATTGATAAAAAGCAAAAAACGGATGAACAGACGGCCGGTTTGGTTGGGGACTCAGCACGAAAGCCTGAAGGATACAAAAGGACATAGTCTTTTTGTGCGAAAAACCGGTTATAAGATGATACGGTTTCCTAGTTTTTGCAATAGACAACGGCCATAGATTCTTTTATGTAGAACCGGGATTTCTTAAAAGGATACCTTCGTTAGGTAAAAGCTTTTGAAGCAGGGTGAGAAGATCCGCTCGTTTCGTTTTCGATTGAAAAGGATAAGAAAATAACTCTTCTTCGAGATGATTCAATCCACCCTGATTAGAATAGATTCATACCGGGCAGGCTGATCCTTCATGATACAAGTTGGTTGCCAAGCATCAAGCAAGGTGCTGTTTGCCGCCGATAGGGGCAAAAACGTCTATTTATAACTTCTCTGAAATCTGTTTTAAGAAAGAATTACTGGCACCAGTGAGCTGAAGACGATAAGTTTGACAGAGTCGGGTCCCTTGGTATAATGGTGCTGAAGGACGAAATGAGGAAGTTGATAGGAGAAAAGTCAAGAAAAAGCCGTGTTTGCCTTGGCTGTTTTTTTATCTTCAAAAAATGGAGGAGACTTCGAGTGGGGTGATCGGATGTTTAAAAAAATGTTTATCTTTTTGTTGGCGGTGATGTTTTTGCTGACCGGCGCAGGTTGTGAGGTAGATCCCAAGACGGAGGTGTCGTTGTATTTTGCATCCCGGGAGGCGATTGAAGAGGGGGTCCCCAAAGAGACCGGTTATACAATACCCGTTTCAAGAGAGATTGATGATCCCCAAGACTTAGAATTATTGTTAAAGACGACCCTGGAAAAACTCATCGAGGGGCCAACTTCACAAGAGAAAGAAGAATACCGGGCCTCTTCTGTGGTCCATGAGTTTTTAACTGTACGGGAAGTCAAAATCGATGACAAGACAGCGGTTGTGAATGTGTGCGAAGAAATGTTCGGCGATGAATGGGCCGGAGGTACCCTGCGGGGAGTTGTATTTAAACAAAGTTTTCTATATACAGCCTTACAGTTTCCTGAAGTGGAAAAACTATTGGTACAAGTAGAAGGAGAAGTTTGGGACGACGGACATTTTCGCTGGGAAGAACCTCTTTTAATAGAAGAGGATGATGAACTCATCGGTGAGACCATCCGCTTTGAAAATGAGGTAGATTCTTTCGGGGGAGAAAAAATCCAGGTCTTCGACGCGGAGGATCAGCTAATATATGAGTATTCGTTCCAAGAATTTCTTGCCTGGGCCGAAGATAATTGGGAAGATGTGTTTGATGAGGTGCCCGCTTTTCATGAGGAACGCCCTATTTACCCGGA
>SLNR01000011.1 GCA_007132905.1 Candidatus Sumerlaeota bacterium
TCACACCTTTCAACCTCCTGTAGAACATTTGATAATATTTTACAGGATTATTGGATTAGGTGGTAAAGAAATTCAGTAGCGAAAACGCGTTTAGTGGTACACTATTACAATATCATTTACATACAAAACGCTGGCCATAATTTTTCTACTTTTGATTGTCATGTGCTGCATTTTTAGATTACCATAAAAACAAAGAGAAGGTGGAGTAAAGTTAAAACATGTAACTGGTTAATGCATAATAAATTTTCACTTCGCCTGGGGAGACAGAAAGAGTAAAGCATGAAAGGATCTGATGTTCTATCTAAGCAATAATAATCGACTTTGCCTCAAAAGATTTGGTACACGCAAGTCATTGATAGGGTTGGCAAGCGCGATGGTATGAAAGAATAAGAAATGAAGGCGAAATCTGCAACTGTTCCCGTAGGAGTCGAAGACTGTTGGATCTGAAAAATTTTTCTTTGCTGGAGTACTCATTTGCGTGAGCAGATCAAAAAATAAATTGCAAGTATTACTGAATAGGAAGTGACAAAACAAGATCCGTTTACTTTGGAATTTTTTTAGATAAGTAGTTATATTTTAATTTGTACTTCTTCATCTAGTATACCTGCAGATTCCTCCCTGCCCTTAGTTTTTTAAATAAAGCGGGAAGCTTATCTGTAACTGCCGACAAGTGGTGGTATGTTTTTTCCTCTTTTCAATTGAAAAGAGGATGAGTAATTTGCTTTTGGAGATGGATAAGGACTAACGGTAAATATTTTTAACAGAAGTTTTTTTGTTTGGTTTGGTTCTCAAAGCTCTTTGGCCGCAAAGATTGCGGATCTAGTAAGAGGAAAGGTATAATGATTACGAATGAATTGAGTTTAATCGCAGCATCTGAGACTAAAAAGAGATAAGAAGTGAGCAGGAAAAAGCTGAACACGGATTGAACAAGTCTACTTGGCAAGGTATCAGATTTTCATCAACGATTGGCTGCTCTGCTGATTTATATAGCTAGAGAAGTAAAGCCAACATGGATACGAGAAAGAAGGTTTAAGCTATTTGCAGAATCAGGATAGATTGTGGGCTCCGTTTCTCATATTGGCAGCCTCTGTTTTGTGGGGAACAACAGGGACGACTCAAGCGTTTGCTCCGGCGGGCGCAACGCCATTATCTTTAGGTGTGGTGCGTTTGGGAGTTGGAGGAGTGGCTATGTTTTTGATAGCTCGTGTATTTGGCTCTTTTTCCTCGCAAACAAGCTGGCCCAAACGGGTCACGTTTGTTTCGGCCATATCGTTGGCGGCTTTCCAACCTCTTTTTTTACAGGTCTTTCGATGACGGGGGTGGCCGTGGGGACAGTTGTAGCAATTGGGAGCGCCCCCATTTTTGCGGGCCTTCTCGGTTGGATGGTCAGAAAGGAGCGACCGGGGCAAGGGTGGACTGTTGCGACAATAATGGCCATTATGGGTTGTACCCTCCTATTTGTCTCTCAGGGAGAGATGACGGTGCATTATAAAGGTATTTTGTTTTCCATGGGAGCAGGGGCTAGTTACGCAAATTATACAGTAGTAAGTAAAGATCTTTTGGAGAAACATCATCCCTATGCTGTGATTGCAGTGGTTTTCTGTTTGAGTGCTGTCTTGCTTGCTCCGCTGGCTGTTCGACAGGTTTTGGCTGGATGATGAACCTGAGAGGAATGGCTGTTTTTCTCCATCTTGGTTTGGTTACAGGCTCCCTGGCCTATGTTCTTTTTTCAAGAGGGTTGCTTTATACTCCTGCGGCTACGGCTGTGACTCTAACCTTGGCAGAACCACTTACCGCAGGGCTTTTGGGAATTTGGGTTCTTAAGGAACAAGTTCATTTTTTTTCTGCAGTCGGGATTGCTCTGTTGGTCGGTGGATTGATCGTTTTAGTCAAACGCACTCCCTCTGCTGAAGGCAAAGAGTATTAAAAAAACTGAGTGTCTTGACTATAGACCAATAACTGTTATATCAAGAGAGCGCAAACAGCCGAAAGAATCAGGAACGTTCAAATGGAAAGAGGTGGCGTTTACTCATCTATGAAGGATGTTTTCTCTTCATGCAGAAGTACTCAAAACGGTCATATTTTTATCTCTATATAAAGATAAGCCAAGGAAATGGTCAAAAAAGACAAAAGAAAGGAGCGATTGAGAATGAGAAAGGTGGCAGCGATCTTGGTCGTCTTATTGATGGTCATGGTAACAGCAGCAGGATGTGTTGAAGAACCAAAAGAAGAGATGAGCATCAAAATTGTGGTTCCTGACGGTATTACGGCATTGGGCGCCGCTAAGGTAATAAGGGATAATCCGGAGCTAGCTGATTATGTAACGGTAGAATATGAAATTGCGAAGACCCCGGATGTGCTCGCTTCCATGATTATGTCTGAAGACCCTGGCATAGCGGTTGTTCCATCAACTCTAGCAGCAGCAGCTTACAACCGAGGGATTTCTTATCAATTGGTTGGAACAATGGGTTGGGGCTCTTTTTATCTTTTAACCACAGAAGATATTAATGCCTGGGAAGATCTAAAAGGAGAAGAAATTTATAATATCGGCAGGGGAATGACTCCCGATATTGTTTTTAGGTATTTGCTGGAGGCCAATGATATCGATGCCGAAGAAGATGTGGAGCTGACTTATTTAGCCGCGGCAACCGAACTTGCTCCTACTTTTATCGGAGGGACAAGTACCGTGGCCGTTATGCCAGAGCCTATGCTTACAACAGTGATGGCGAATGTTGAAGAAGCAGAGATTGTTCTTGATCTGAATGAGGAATGGAAGAATTTAACTGATAGCAATCTTGGCTTTCCCCAGTCGAGCTTAATCGTAAAGAATGAACTATTAGAGGAACACCGACCGGTTGTGGAGGCATTTGTTGAGTATTTCGCAGATTCAGTAGAATGGGCCAAAGAAAATCCTGATAGCCTTGTAGAATATGCTTCGGATCTTGAAATAGGGGTTCCTCCGATAGCCATTGAAGAGTCAATGGCTAGGGCGAATCAGGAGTACATAGCTGTCAGGGATTCTATGTCAGAATACGAAATCTATTATAATGCTATGTTTGAGTATGATCCTGAAGTCATAGGAGGAAAACTCCCTGATGAAGGGCTTTACGATCAATAAAAGAATATATTATTATTTGACGGCAGCTAGCCTTATCCTAATCTGGGCGGTTTTAGCCAGATTAGTTGGCAATCCGGTGATTATCCCTTCCCCGGGAGAAACACTGGAAAGAATGGTGGAAATTGTTAAAGATGAACGCTTCTCGCTGCACATCTATCATACTTTGCGAAGAAGTATTCAAAGTTTTGCTTTAACTTTGTTTTTTGCCCTTTTGCTGGGGATTCTCTCTAGCATGGTTAAAGTTGTCAATTTATATATGGTTCCCATTTTAGCGTTGCTGAGATCAGTGCCTACGATGGCAATCATTATCCTTACTTTGATTTGGCTGAGCAGTGACCATGCTCCGATTCTCATTGGAATGATTGTGGTCTTTCCAATCGTATATGAAAGTGTTTACCGCGGCATGTTGAATGTGGACAATAGGCTTATTCAGATGGCAAACCTTTATTCAGTAAATCATATTGATATAATCAGAGACATCTATTTGCCGACAATATATGTATACCTCGGTTCCGTAATAGGCGCCTCTTTGGGTCTGACTCTAAAATCTGTGATTGCCGGGGAAGTATTAGGGCAGCCCCGTTTTTCCATCGGGGCCAGCCTGCAACTAGAGAAGCTTTTCCTAAATACGGCCGGGGTGTTTGCTTGGATTGCTATTGTTGTTTTTTTAGTGGCGGCGTTGGAAATGGTTTTCCGAGCCTTGTTTGCCAAAACTGAACATTGGAAGTGACTCTATGGAGTGCTATATTGAGGACGTCTATAAACAGTTTGGATCTCTGCAAGTATTAGAAGGGCTAAGCATACATTTTAAAGAAAACCAGGTAACTTGTATTCTTGGCCCCTCCGGATGCGGTAAAAGTACCATATTGAATATTATCATGGATATTTTAAACCCCGACAAAGGAGAAATCAAAGGCTTTGAAGGGAAAACCTTTAGTACCATATTTCAAGAAGATCGACTGATCGAGTGGAGGACAGTCGAGGAAAATATTGATTTTGTGCTTCGTAATCGGTTGAAACTTCCACAAAGAAAACGCACTATCGAGAAATATTTAAATGAAGTAGAATTAGCAGAGTACAAGGACTATTATCCTCGCAAACTGAGCGGAGGAATGCGGCAAAGAGCTAGTATTGCGAGGGCTTTTGCTTATCCTTCCGAAATTATGGTTATGGACGAGCCTTTTAGGTCGCAGGATGTAAATACAAAAATGAACTTGATGAAGACATTCTGCCAATTAAGAGAAAAAGATAGCCGAACAATTATTTATGTGACTCACGATGTGGATGAAGCGGTTACTTTAGGAGATCAAATTGTCATCTTGTCCGATAGGCCGGCGGTGGTGAAAAGGGTCTTTGAAAATCCCATTAAACGGCACTGCCGATGGGACAAGACACAGGAAATCGAAGATCTGAAAAAAGAAATCATTCGGGAATTCATGGACGAAGCGGAATAGCGATAAACAAAATATTGTGCAATGACAAATTAAATTTCTTCTCGATAGCAACATAAAGAGAAAGACGTTATTTTTATGAGCAAATCAGCATAGGAATAGATTTTGCTTTCTTTTGATGTTTTTTTGAAAGGGGATAGTTATGGGAGTCAGAGAAGTCAAAGATTTCTTCAAGAAAAATGAACACCAGATGGAAATAATGGAATTTGAGCAAAGCAGCGCGACCGTTAATTTGGCAGCCGCTGCTTTAAATGTGGGCCCGGACCAGATTGCCAAGACGATCGCTTTTCGTTTGAAGAAGGAAAATATGGTGGTCGTCATGTCCGGATGCGCGAAATTGGACAATCGAAAATTCAAAGATACTTTTAAAGAAAAAGCTAAAATGATACCAGCTGATCAACTAGAAGAAGTAACAGGTCATCCGGTTGGAGGAGTGTGTCCTTTCGGGCTTCGAAAAGAGATAGCGGTCTATTTAGACGAGTCGTTGAAGAAGCATGCCTCCGTCTTTCCCGCAGCGGGGGCACCGAATACAGCTGTTTGTGTAAAAGTGGATGAATTAGAGGAAATCACCGGCGGATGTTGGGTGAAAGTCTGCTCTGATAAGGGTTTGGATAAGTTATAAGGGGAGTGAAAACAGGCATCTGGCGAATTACAGAAGTTTGCAAAATATGTTGTTGCCCCTGATGCAATGAGTTTTGCGGAGGCAAAAAAAAGAACCGAAAGATCCGGTACTCAGATTGAAGATAAAGTCCACTTGAGAAGGTGGGCTTTTTCTTATGAAATCAAGTCGTAACAAGAGTTTCTAGTATTTAATAGAGAGTAAGTTGATGAGGCAAATGATAACACGGCAGAGACACAGAGAGGCGACCAATGGATGAATGGATGGCATGCAACTTGGATCAGATGGTGCTCTAAGATCATCGGGACATGGTACACTTTAGTTGACTACCAAATAAGTTACCTTAGGAGAGTTGGCTATGAGAAAAACCTATGACCGTGAATTCAAATTAAAGGTATGCAAAGACATTGTTTCAGAGATTCGA
>SLNR01000153.1 GCA_007132905.1 Candidatus Sumerlaeota bacterium
CTCCTGCTTCGATCATAATGCCGTCTTTCACATAGAAATAGTCCCCCACTTTGTATCCTGCCGAGCAGTGTCCTCCCACTGATTTAACGGTACACTTAACATCATACATGTCTTCACCTCCTTGCCCAATAAATTTTCATTCAAGTGCCAACCAAGAGCAGATCTTTGACAATCACATAAGGATTCCGGGGCAACCTGGATAATTATTCTTGTTGGCAGGGATATGTTCTCGTCTTTTTTTAGTTCTTGCCATCCAAAACTTTTTTCTGCCGGGTCCAAACCGGTGACTCTGAAGACAGATTCATTGAGAATGCAAAAAAACGCCCCGGCCGCACCCCCCCTCGAACACCGTTTGCCAGATCGTTGCTACCATAGCCAGTTTGACTTCTGTGACGAATTAAAAGCATACTTTGCTGGTTTTGTTAGAAGTGACAATACCTATACCGAAAACGGTACTGCCGAGATGATTAAGAAATGGCAGCCGCCATAAAAACAAACGCTTTAGAATACTATTTCGAATGGACAGCAGTGATTTCCTGCGAAAAACGTGGAAATGCTGGGAAATTAAATGAAATAAGCCCGATATGACAAGGCAGTATATGCTTATTGCCAATGCAATTACCAAAAATTACAGGACAGGATTCCCGATAATTGCAAAGGATAATTTCCTGTGAATGCCTTTCGTTTGCAATATGTATTCCCGGTTGCCAAGCTCATCATCGGGATTACCGGATTTGCCGGACATTAAGAAACACACTATAATTAATAAATGAAAGGGCGTGTTTATTAAATGTCTGGCAACAAGTATAACAAGAAATTTGACCCGCCCTCACCGCATTGAAGTGACTTTAGCTCGATAGCTACACTCACTGTTTAAGGGGCTTAATGGAGTCATGATCGTCAGTGGGTGATATCTTTGTGCATTGGTCCAAGCCGGGCGCAACCATTCTCTTACTTATTCTTCTTACTTTCTCTCCCACCTTGGCAGTCAGGACAGTAACCGAAAAACGCCAGCCTGTGTTCTGTTATATCGAAGCGGGTCGACTTCTGCAGAGATTCCTGATAGCTCTGCACTGGACAATTATTTACAGCTACCACTTTTTCGCAGCCAACACAGACCAGGTGATGTTTGTGTTCAGTTCTTCTCAATTCATATACAGCTTTGTGATGGTCCGTGGTGGCGCCCCTGGTAATGACTCCTTTGGTGGTAAAAAAACGGAGGATTCGGTAGATGGTGGATAGGCTGATCGATTTTTCTTCATTGATCAAAGTTCGATAGATTTTTTCTGCAGACAACGGTACCTCCGATTCTGAAAAGACCTCATAGACCCATTTTCTTTGCTTTGTCATTCGCATATCTTTATCACTGAATTGCTCACTGAAGCTTTGAGCGCCCATTTCATCACCTTCCCAGACCAAATTTGACAGCTTTTTGTACCCACTTAGCCCTTATGTATCCAGGACTATATGATTCCTCATTTGGCTTGCCCGAAATGCAACCGACCTTCACCGTTTTAGTATTGGAAAAGCCAAACTGTTTTTCTTCATCTGTCTTTTTGTATCAGCGATAGTCTAACAGCCTCGAACGATGGATAATTGCCATCACGGCATATACCAAAGAATAGCTGATTGCAGAAAAGATTACAATAGCAGCACCGGATGCAACGTTCAAAAAGTAAGATATCCAAAGGCCCACCAGACAAAAGATGCTGCCGAGAAGGACTGATAGTACCATCCTTGATGACAGGGTCTTTACAATCATCGCAGCTATGGCTGTGGGTGCGGTAAATAAAGCAAGAATCAATGTTATTCCCACAACGCGGATTAAGACTACTACCGCCATGGCGATCAGCACAAAGAGCAGATACTCAAGAAAGGTTGTGTTGATACCAAGGATGGCTGCGAACTCCTCATCAAATATAAGCGCCTTCCAGTAATTAAACAACAGGGTAATGATAAGAAAGACAAAGAGAGTCAAAATAGCCATTAAATAGAGATCAGTTCGTGTCACAGATAATATACTGCCAAAGAGGTAGGATGATAAATCAGGCGGATAACCCGGCATCAGAGCAATAAACAAAACACCTAGTGCCATCCCTAACGACCAGAATAATCCAATGACCACATCAAAACGGGTACCACCTTTCCTTCTGATGCAGCCTATTCCCAAGGCCGCCAATACAGAGATCAAAAAAGCTCCGATAATAGGCTCGAATCCGAAAAGATATCCTAATCCAACCCCGCCATAAGAGATATGAGCAATTCCCCCACTCATCATCACCAGTTTCTTCTCTATTATGATCACACCGATCATACCGCAGACAATGCTGGCAAAAATACTGGCTAGGATGGCATTTCGGATAAACTGATATTGGAGCAGGTCCAATTCCATCACCCCTTCTCCGAATGCTCTTTGAGGACTCGATGCGGCACACCGTGTGCAATTAAATCGATAGGACAACCGTACATAGTACTTATGACCTCTTCAGTAAGTTCTGTTTCCCCATGATACACCAAATTGCGGTTCAGACAGGCCAATGACTTTACCTGGGAAGATACCGCAAAAAGGTCATGCGTTACTAAAATGATTGTTATGCTTTTGTTCAATTCCTCCAGACAAGAAAAAATCTGATCTCTGGATTTAGCATCCACGCTAGCGGTAGGTTCATCCAAAAGCAGCAACTTGGGATTTACTGCAAGTGCTCTGGCTATGAGCATTTTTTGGAACTCACCACCGGAGAGATCAGATATCCTTCTTGCCTTCAGATTGGAAATACCGACTTGAGCGAGCAGCTTTTCAGCTCGCTGCCGATCGTATTTTCCATATCTATGAAGAAGAGTCAGCGAAGGATTCAAAGTTCCCGACAAAACAACCTCATGTACATTAATAGGAAAATTCCTGTCCAGAGATGTAACTTGCGGCACATATCCGATCAGCCTTTTAGATTGACCGGGCCTTTTACCAAAAACTCTGATTTTCCCGGCAGTAGGCGTTACCAAACCTATCAAAGCTTTTAATAGCGTAGTCTTTCCTCCTCCATTGGGGCCGATAATGCATAAATAATCTTGTTCGGCTATTTCTAAGCTAATATCTGAAATCGCAGTTGTTTCTCCATATTTAACCGTTAAATCCTCGATTGATACGGCCTTGATATGACCTCCGTTCGTTTTATCTTCTTTTAAACCGCTCATTGCATAACCTCTGCCATCAGCTCTGCCATATTCCTCAAATTATCAATATAATTCGGCGCAAGCGGTGCCAACTGGATTGTCTCCCCACCGATCTCTTCGGCAAAAGACTGAGCCTGTCTGCTTGAGATTTCAGACTGAAAAAATATAATTTTAATATCTTCCTCCTTGGCCAGATCAATCATTTCTTTGAGCCTCTGGGCGGTTGCTTCTTTGCCATCTTTCTCCAATGCATACATCTTGAGGCCATAATCATCTGCTAGGTATCCGAAAGCCGGATGGAACACAATGAATTTTCTGTTTTCGACAAGGTCGAGAATGGTTTGAATCTGTTTGTCGATTTGTTCTAGTTCTGCTATATAGTTTTGTGCATTCTCTTCATATAGGTGGCTGTTATCAGGGTCGATTCGGCTTATTTCGCGGGTGATCGCCCGGATCATAACCATCACTCTTCTTGGTGAAAGCCAAATATGAGGATCCCTTCTTCCGGGTGCCAACTCTCGATCGGGATATACTTCAGAAACATCTTCCTGGAGCCTCACGATTTCCATGGTATTTGTCTCGGACGCTTTGGGGATTATGTTTTCCTCTTCTGTCGGGACACCGATAGCAAAATACAATTTTGATTTACTAAACTGCTCCATCTCTTGTGGCGTCGGTTCGTAATTGGCCGGACTGCTCCCGGGCGGGATCATGACAATCACTTCGACTAGATCACCACCTACTGCTTCCACGAATGTTTGCTGCGGTACGATGGAAACGGCAACGATAGGTTTTTCTTCTTCCGTTGTCGAAACCGCCTTGCTTGAACAGCCTGCAACAACAGATATCCCAAGTAAAAATATCACCAACACCGCGATAACCGAAAGGCTTTTACGCCTCATAAGGTTTTGCCTCCTTTTTGTTCTGCCCAATGCAAATGCAAAGCATTTGCATCTTTAATTCCACATTATTACAATAAAAAATACCTGTCAAGTTATGCATTTGACAGATATCTGGCTTATGGAGAATGTAGGGAAAGCAATGACATTCAACAAAACTTTTAACCCCGAGAGTCCGTTTCATCATAAAAGCAGCATTGTCTATGAACGGAACCTCTTACCATAACAATATTTTCTAAACAAATTTTGAAAATCCCGGAGCTATCACCAGATATCTCTTTTGCGGTATCATCCTCTGTTGGTTAGACAACCAGTTTACAGAAATTTTCCTTACGAAGTTTGTTAACAATAAAAAATCTGCTATGAGTGGGCGGAGGATGATTTTCACCCCGTTAGAAGATATTGAGATTCCCATAGAGGACTAGCCCAGAAACGAAAATAGTCTCAATCTAAAGAAGTATAATAAGAACGAAATGAATCCCTGCACAAAAACTCGCATCATCTAATAAATGGTATTGGAGTTTAAGCTGCCATGTTTTTGCTCCATTATACGAACTTAGTCTATCCGCTTTCATCTATGGTATTATGAAAGAGTAAGGGTTAGCCAATATGATCTTGCAGGGATCTTTATGGACCGGCAACAAAAACTTTTGTCTTTCTTTAAGGCAGAAAACAAAAGAGACTGGGCTCTTATGCGAAGTTTCTTCGCCCTGAAGCAATCTGAAAACTGTATGCAGACGAAAAAAACCATCAGCGGCCTTGAAGAATACTCAGCTTTCATCAGAAAAGCTTATCGAAGCAAGACAACACTATTTGTCTGCCAGGAACTCTATAAAAGCAAAGATCAGCGCCGAATTTAAACTATCCTCATTAACGATATAGGAAAGAGATCTTTTGATATCTTTGAATTTAAGGATGGGCTCATTCATAGAGAATATGAGTTTATTATTGAATAAAGCTGAAGAATTAAGTCCCAACAATCTTCTTTGGTTTGTGCCGTTTAGACTGTATTCACTTATCTAACTCAATTAAAATTTCCTTAAAAGCTGTCTACTAGCGCTTATTTGTCCTTACCATTTTTACCCTGCATCCAGAGTTAGATCTTCTTTTTTTGCTGATGATTACCGACAGGCTCTGCCCCCACCAGATGAGTTTTTCCCTAAGTAGAGACTTGGCAAGCTGCACCAAGTAACATATAAGGCTTTATCCGACACAATCAATAAGAGGGATGCGTTAAACTCAATGTTCTCGAGCTCCACAACCTTCTGCATAGTCAAAAACCACAATCGATTACTTTAACCTAATTAAAAGACAAAAAGGTTATTAAGCTTAAAAAGCGTATCATAAAAAGTTTCTTTTCTCCCGGCCTTTCATCAGTTATCTTCTATTTGCATCAATAACTCCCGTGGATCCGTTGTCGGGGCCCGACAGGCAAAGTTTCGGCATACATAAGCCGTGGTTTTGCCGTTAATTTCCTTGTGTTC
>SLNR01000173.1 GCA_007132905.1 Candidatus Sumerlaeota bacterium
AAATGTCACATTTTGGTTTTCTTTCTTTTTTTTGGCAATGGCCAGCATTTCAGGAGAAATATCCACCCCTGTAACATCATATCCTGATTCATTTAGCACCGCACACAAGGCTCCTGTCCCACAACCGATATCGGCGATGCTTGCTTTGTTTGACAGATCGTTCTCTTGTTTGATTAGGCGGAGGAGGCGTCGAAAGTACCATTTTTGATAGGTATAAAACACCCCGTAAAAAGGAGCTATCTTATCAAATGTGTCCTTCTTTTTTTCGCTTTGTGCTGTACTGTCTTCTTGTTTCCTTGGCTTTGACAAAAGATCACCGTCCATATCTTCTTAAAAACAAGGACTGTTCGCTTTTTTCCTGTCTTCATGATGATTTTACTACATATTCTTTGCCTTAATCGGTCTTTTTGATCACTTATAGCCTTACGGGTGAATGAGAGTCTTTGCTTTTCTTCGTTACCCGCCTTGTTATACCCTCCATGAGCAAGCTGATCGTAAAAAAACCCCGCTGCGCGGGGTTTTTCGTATTTACGGGGACTCTTGTTCTTCCGTCGAGCCATTTTGTTCTCTATCCTCACCGCCCTCGACTCCGTTATCGCCGTTTTCCTCCGAATCGTCCGGGGGATCAGGCGGCGGTGACGGGGGTGCTTCCTCCTCTTCCTTGGGAGGTTCAACCGGGGATGGGTCCACCGGAGCGGGATCTTCAATGTCGATGTGACTGTCCGGATCATATGGCTCTCCGTAGGTATCACCGGGCTTCATTTGTGAATCGTCCTGCTCATCAAGATCGGGCTTTGGGGCAGTGGCAGCGCAAGTCCCGCAGACATGAGAAGGGTCCGTGCCGGCCACAAAATACCCGGTCCGGGCGGATGAGGCTGAGCAGTATTCACTCAAAGGCAGTCCTGAAAAAGCACAGACCCTAAGGCTGACAATGTTATCGGGTACGGCAAAATCCTTCTTGGGAATGTTTTGATGCCCTGCCCTCATAGTCCGGTTCCAGATTCGAGCCGGGTAGTTTCCTCCGTAAACATTGGTCATGGTTTTATCCCGATCGTGCCCCATCCACACCGTGGTGACCAGATCCGGGGTATAGCCTACAAACCAGGCATCCCTGATGTCATCGGTCGTACCGGTTTTGGCGGCCGCCGGCCGGCCGATATTGCCGTTTCGATGACCCGTTCCGTAAGGCCGTTCAATGGTATCTTTGAGCATGTCCGTTACAAGGTAGGCTACCCCGGGATCGAGAACTTGTTTGACTTTGGGCTTATGCTCTTCCAAAACGACGCCATTTCGGTCTTCCACCTTCAAAATCGCCAGCGGCTCGGCCAATTTTCCTCCGGCGGCAAAAGCGCCGTAGGCTGAATTTAGTTCCATGGGAGAAGTACCGTAGGTAAGACCTCCTAACGAAATGGCGGGGCCTCTGTCGTTGGTTCTCGGATTGGACAACTCTAAGGTGGTAATGCCTAGATTCTGAATGGAAGAAATGGCCCGATCCACGCCGAGGTCATCAATGAGGCGAACGGCTACTGTATTAATGGACCGAGCCGAAGCTTCCCTTAAAGTCACCGGTCCTATATAGCGGTGGTTGTAATTTCGGGGCGACCAGTTGGTGTTTCCGACTCGCAAAGTAATGGGCGCATCTTCGATGATCGTGGTCGGGCTGTAGCCACTTGCAATGGCCGGAGCAAAAACGACCACGGGTTTAAAAGCAGAACCCGGCTGTCTTGGCTGGATGGTTCTGTTCAGTCCCATCTGCAACTCGTGATGACGTCCTCCCACCAGAGCTTTGATATAACCGGTATGAGGATCCACTGAAATCAAAGCCGCCTGGGGCTCATAAACGCCGTCTTTGGGAGGAAAGGCAGCGTCGAGGACTTCGGTTATGGCCTTTTCCGCTTCTTTTTGCATCGTGGTGTCAATCGTGGTGTATACTTTTAAACCGCCCCGGTAAACCGTCTCGGCACCGTAAGTATCCAAAAGTTCTTTTAACACATAGTCCACAAAATACGGATAGTTATATTTTTTTGTGGTGGGCGGCACAATCGTAAGTTCTTCCGCTTTGGCCGCTTCTGCTTCTTCGGTGGTGATATATCCGTTTCGAACCATTTGGTTAAGGACGGTTTCCTGTCTTGCTTTCGCTCTTTCTAAATGATGGTGGGGAGAAAGAGAATTGGGCGAGCGAGTGATCCCGGCTAAGAGCGCCGACTCTGCCAAAGTCAAATCATCCACGCGCTTGTCGAAATACAAATTCGACGCCGCTTCGACACCATAGGCGTTATAACCCAAAAACACTTGATTTAGATACATGCCTAAAATATCGTCTTTGGTGTACAGTCGTTCTATCTTTACGGCCATAAACCATTCCTGTATTTTGCGGGTGAGAATTTTTTCCTGGCTTAGATAGGCATTTCTAGCCAACTGCTGGGTGATGGTACTTCCGCCCTGAGCCATGGAGCGGTCGGAAATATTGGCCAGCAGGGCACGGCCCATGGCTCGCATATCCACTCCGTAATGGTGGTAAAACCGTTCATCTTCAGTGGAAATAAACGCCTCTTTGAGGTGTTTTGGCATTCTTTCTATGTCCACAATGACGCGGTGCTCCACATCGTGGAGAGCGGCGATCAGTTCTGAACCGTCTTCATTGTAAATAAAGGAAGTACTGTTGAGCCGTTCTCTCAGGTCCCCTACTTCCGGCAAGCCCTGGGAAGCATGCACTAACAGCCCGACTCCGGATAAAATCGCCACCAAAAAAACGATCAGTGCCGTTTTAATAGCCAGTCGCCGACGGTTAAGCCGAGGCATCTGTATCTTGCGCTTTTTATTTTCAATCCATTTGCTTCTAGGCATTTTTCAGCCCCGCCTTTCCTGGATCATCCTATTCTTTCCGCCCCGTGTGTGTCCTCATGATTCTCTAAGATCAAAACCAATCTTTTCTTGCCGCACAAACAAATCAATACCCTTCCTTTTGTTAGACAGCCAAAGTTGCCAATAAGTTCCCTGTCTTTTTTTACTTTGAATATTCTGCTGTTACCATCAAAATCTATTTTAACAATCCGCCGCAAAGGATATATTTTTTCCTGCCCGCTTTACGGCTGATAAAAGCAGAGCCACAGCATCAATCTTTGGTCAGGTCACTCAAATCAAGCTTTTTTGCAAACTCATAGCCGATATCATAGATCTCTTTTTTCTTTTTGATCTCAAAAACATGGTATTTCACCAGCTCATCTAACTGAATATGAAGCGTGCATTCCTTTTTCATTTCTTCAGTAAGGCTTCCGCCTCCCATGTGGAAAGTCCGCAGGGCGATGTCTAAGATTCCGTCGATCGCATCAAGTTGATGAACGGGCATTACATCCACCGCGATGATTTTTTCGCACTGACCCACCAGCGGTCTTACTGGAACATTGTCAATGAGCCCACCGTCCACATAAACCTGATCGTGCATGGTTACCGGCGTAAACACGACCGGAATCGAAGAAGAGGCCTGGACCGCGAAAGGAATATTGCCCTCTTGAAGGTATTGCACCTCTCCGGTCAACAGATTGGCCACAGTCACATAGCAGGGTTTTTTAAGCTTGGAAAACTCATGCACGCTCAAAGCCGCTGCCATTTTCTCTCTAAGATCATCGAGGGAGATAAATCCGTTTTTAGGTACTTTCAGATGCATAAAGTCGCCAAAATCAATTTCTTTGATGATGTCAAAGATCTCGTCGGATGTTTTGCCGTCGGCAAGCAACGTGCCGACAATAGAGCCTGCGCTGGTTCCGGATATGACATCGATCTTGATGTTTTCTTCCTCCAACGCTTTGAGCACTCCTAGGTGAGCAAAACCCCGACTGCCTCCGCCGCCTAGGGCAATTCCTGCTTTATATTTCACACCTATCCCCTTTCTTTTCTGCCGTCGTTTTGGGGTCTAAAAAGCTACGTCCATTCTACGCTCTCCTGCTTTTCTTGGCAAGATTTTTTTTGATTCTTTTCATGATCTGCAGCCTTTGCTCCTCTCCTTGGATTCTTTCGCTGCCCGATGATATAGATGAGAAATCAATCATCCCTTGAAGCAAAATACCACCCAAGAAAGGAGAATCTTTTAAAAAAACGAAAGGATAGTTATACAAAACAAAGATACGATTTCCCACAGGAGGTTAATGCATCGATGGCAGAAGAAGTGTATCCAAATATTCATAAACTCACTATTCCTTTACCAAAAAACCCTTTAAAAGCTCTTAATGCCTATCTGATCAAGGGTAACAAACGGCACCTTTTAATCGACACCGGTTTTAACCGGCCCGAATGCCTAGCAGCCATGGAAAAAGAACTGGCCGAATTAGGTATCGAGAAAGATTCTTTTGATCTATTCATCACGCATCTTCATGGGGATCACTCCGGTTTAGCAGGATCCCTTGTTTTCGAAAACACAAAAGTGTTGACCGGCCAATACTGCGCCGATTCCCTGACCAAAAAATCAACGGGGGCCAAAAACCGTTTCTACGATTTTGTCATTCAAAGCGGGCTGGCCGACATGGGACTTACTCCCGAAGATTCTTCCATCCATCCGGGTGTGAGGTACGCCGCCCAAAAAATCGAACAAGCCCAGGTAATAAAAGACGGCGATCCGATCAAAGTCGGTGATTTTGAGCTTCTGTGCGTTGAAACCATCGGACACACTCCGGGCCATATGTGCCTGTATGAACCGCATCATCAACTATTGTTTTCGGGCGACCATATATTGGGGAAAATCACCCCCAACATCGCCATTTGGGGAAATCCCTGGACCATCGATCAAGATTATCTGGGGGAATATCTCAAAAGCCTTGATAAAGTCGGCCGGTTAAAAGTAAAGCTGGTCTTGCCGGGACACCGACATCTTGTCCGGGACTTGCACCAACGAATCAGCGAACTCAAAGCCCATCATCACTTTCGGCTGGAGGATATGTTGGAAAAACTCAAAGACGAAAAACTTACCGGCGCTCAGGTGGCCAGTCGGATGAAGTGGGACTTATCGTATTCGTCCTGGGATAAATTCCCTCCGGCCCAGAAGTTTTTTGCCACCGGAGAGGCCCTTTCGCACCTTACCCACCTGGTGTTTTCCGGTCTCCTGAAAAAGGAGCTGGACCAGGAAGTAGTCTATTATGCCCGTCGGTAACAGGAAAGCTTTGCTTTGATGTCCCTTGCGTATGCCAGGCAGAAGTTAAAAAGCCGTTGGATTATGTGCTAAGTGAAGGCCTGGCTGTTATAAGGAAGTTCTCCGCTTATAATGAAAATCGCAGTTTTAAGGGGGGCTTTTCATGGATACCAGTTCCATCCTCGCCATTATTTTATTGGTCCTAAGTGCGATATTTGTGTTTGGAGGGCGCTATCGGGCCCAAAAGCAATACGAAGAACAAAAATCATCTTACTCTTCCAAAGACCCGCTGCACAAAAAAACAGAGCCAAGACCTGCGGATCTAGAATCAAAAGAGACCAGCCCTTTTACCAAACTTTTTTATGCTGCCGTGCTTACGCTTGTTTTACTCACTGTGTTGCGGGCTTGCGGTGCCCTCGGCTAA
>SLNR01000067.1 GCA_007132905.1 Candidatus Sumerlaeota bacterium
GTACAGAGAGAAATTTTTTGCCGGACAAGAGGGTTTGGCGAAATGGTAGAAAGGGTGTATGAGATGGTTGCCTGTCCATGTCCGCTGTGTAAGAGTGATTCCTGGGTATTTTCGGTGCTGGAAAGAAAAGAGTACCGCAAGTGCAGTGTTTGTCAGTCGGTCTTTATGAATCCGAAAGATTATTTGCCTCAACATCTTGAGAAAGCTCGATACAAAGAGCACGAAAACGATGTGAATGATCCTCGCTACCAGCGATTTGTGTCGCCCATTGTAGAAGAAATCACCAGACGATTTGATCCCACAAAACATAGAGGGCTTGATTTTGGTTCAGGAACAGGTCCTGTAATTACCAAGATGCTGCGGGAGTTTGGCTATGGCCTAACCTTATACGATCCTTACTTCTTTGACAACAAAAATTACCAAGCCCGCCTGTATGACTTTATTGTCTGCTGCGAGGTCATGGAACATTTTCACCAGCCTCAAAAAGAATTTTTCCGTCTGCGGGGTCTGCTGAAAAATACCGGGGCTATCTACTGTATGACCCGACTTTATGATCCTGCTGTTGATTTTACCCATTGGCATTATCGAAGAGATCCCACGCATGTGTTTTTTTATCACCGGCGGGCTTTAGCCTGGATACGAAGCCGTATGGATTTTTCTTCTGTAAGGACTGACGGGAAACTGATTTGTTTACGAGTCTGGTGAAGGAAGGATTTCATTCGCTCCGGTGCTTTTCGCAGGAAATGGCTTAGTGGGAGAGAAAAGAATAAGTGATGAGAATCCATTTTCACCCAAAGGAGTTTCATTTGCTAAAAGGAGGCGTCTGGTTGTGTTTAAGCATTATTGTCTTTATCGAACCGCTCATGGTGTGTTCAAAGAAGCCTATCCCGGGGAGTTTACCGCTTTTATTCTGCCTCCGGAGGCTCCAAAAGAAGAATTTGCTTCTCTTATAAAAAACGGCATTATCTATACAAGAGAGGATGCGCTTCATATATTTCACTGGGGTCAGGTATTTGAATTAATCCGCAATAAAGGTTTCCGGTCGGGGACGGCAGAGGGCGTTTTAGACGGGGATATCACGGGCAGGATTAAAAAAGACGACTGTTTTTACTGCGAAAATCGGGTGAGCCGGGAAGAAGACCGTTGCCGGCCTTGCAACAAAGGGCTTTCTTTGAAATACCGCAAGGGGAAATACGATGTAGAAAACCTAGAGTCCCATTTAAAAAAGAATCACTGGGAAAGTACCAATGCGGTGGTTCTTCATTACGACGAAGTGTTTGTCCGCATGCGTTCCAAAGACATTGCCGAAGGGCGCCTGCGGGAAAGAGGCGATAATCTGCAAGGCTATAACCCCCTTAACTTGACTTTTGACCGTGATATTTTAAAGAGGAACGAAAAAATATTCAATGCCCAACTGGCAAAACGAAGCGGCCGTATGAAAGAGTTAAAGTTTCGGGACGAATAATAGAATAGGGGAGGGAAACCATGAACACACAAGAGATTTTGGATTTGGCTGTATCCATGGCAGACTTAGAGGAGACTCCTGCTGATTCGGGAATTCTCGTGCCCGGAGAGAATATCAAAAAAGCCATCATGGGGATTGACATGGGTGTATCCGAGCTTATCCTCGGACGGGAAATGAAAGCCGATGTGATCATCAGCCATCATCCCCAGGGAGGCGAGCCGAGCATACATTTTCACAAGGTGATGGAAAGGCAGATTGACTGCATGGTCAAGGCTGGGGTTCCTGTGAACAAGGCCCAAAAAGCTTTGAAAGAAAAAAAAGAACGTGTGGAAAGAAGCCAGCACATGAGCAACTACGACCGGGTGGCATCGGCCGCCAAATTGACGAATACTCCTTTTATGAATATTCATATGCCGTTGGATATCCTGTCAGAAAACAATGTCCAAGCTCATATAGACAGCCGCATCGACCATCCGAAAGCAACCCTGAAGGAAGTGGTGGATGCATTGATGGAAATGGAAGAGTACCAGCACACCTTGGCTAAACCCGCTATTCGGGTAGGTGCAGAAAAAGATTACGCGGGGAAGATTTTGGTGCTGATGGCCGGCGGAACCAACGGAGGAGAAAAAGTGTTCGAAGCGTATTTTGATGCAGGCATAGGAACCATTGTCTGCATGCATATACCCGAAGAGGTACGAAAAGCGGTGGTAAAGCAAAATATAGGCAATGTGATTGTCGCCGGTCATATGGCTAGTGATTCGGTGGGAATCAATCAATTTATCCGGGCTCTGCGGGAGCGGAACTTAGAGGTCCTTACCATTTCCGGCATCACGACAGGAAAAGAACAAAGAAGACGGGGTGAGCAGGGTGGAGAAAACCAATAAGGTCAAAGTGACTATGGCTAACGGAATGGAAAAGGAATATCCGGCCGGCAAAACACTCGGCGAAATCAGCAAGGAAATGGAACCGTATTTTGCCCACCCCATTTTAGCCGGCATTGTCAACAATAACGTGCGGGAATTAGGATACCGATTGAACAAGGATGCCCATATTGATTTCATAGATGCCGGCACGGACGAAGGTGTGCGTATTTACAGTCGAAGTTTGTCATTCGTCTTCATCCGGGCGGCCAGGGAACTTTTTCCCGGCAGTCGGGTGTCCATAGAACACTCCCTCAGCAAAGGGCTCTACTGCGAAATAGAAGGGCAGACGCCCATGAGTGACGAAGCGGTGGCTCAGCTGCAGGAGAGAATGGATGAAATTATAGAACGAGACGAACCCTTTGTGCGCTTGACCATGCCGAGGGAGGAGGCTGTTCGCCTGTTCTCCGAAAGAGGGCAAAAAGATAAAGTGAGGCTCTATCAAAGGCGGCCGGAAGAATACGTGGATCTGCACAGCTGCGGGTGGTTAGTGGAGAATTTTTATGAAACGCTGGTGCCCAGCACCCGTTACCTGGCCTTGTTTGAATTGCTGTATTACCCTCCCGGGATAATTCTCCGGTTTCCCGTAAAAGAGAACCCCAAAAAACTTCCCTCTTTTGAAGAACATCGCAAGCTGTTCGAGATCTTCAGAGAAGCAGAAAAGTGGGGCGAGATTTTGGAAGTGGAAGACGCCGCTTCTGTGAACGAATTGGTCGAAAACGGTATGGGGCCGGAAATGATGAGGGTTCAAGAAGCACTGCACGAGAAAAAAGTAGCGGCAATTGCCGATCAGATCGAGAAAGAAAAAGACCGTGCCCGGGTTATATTAATCGCCGGCCCCTCTTCTTCCGGGAAAACGACCTTTGCTCAAAGATTGAGAATTCAGCTTAGGGTCAACGGGTTAAAGCCGGCTGCCATCTCTTTGGACGACTATTTTCTCGATCGGGACAAGACTCCTTTGGATGAGCACGGGGAATATGATTTTGAAGCACTCGAAGCTATTGACTTGGATTTATTCAACGAGCATCTGCAGAAGTTGATCCAAGGGGAAGAAGTCGAGATTCCCACTTTCAATTTCATCGATGGGAAGCGAGGTTACAACGGGCATCAATTAAAAATTACTGAGGACCAGCCGATCATCATCGAAGGGATTCATGGGTTAAATGAAAAACTAACACGATCGGTTCCGAGGATGCAGAAATTTAAAATATACATCAGCGCCCTGACACAATTAAACCTTGACTCGTATAACAGAATCCCTACCACCGATACCCGGTTGATCCGCCGTTTAGTGAGGGATTATCATTTTCGGGGTCACAAGGCGGTAGAAACCATAGCCCGGTGGCCTTCAGTCAGAAGGGGCGAAGAAAAGTGCATATTCCCTTTTCAAGAAGAGGCGGATGCCATGTTCAACTCGGCTTTGGTCTATGAATTAGGCGTATTAAAGCCTCATGCCGAGCCCCTTCTTAAGTCAGTTAAAAAAACGCGCCAAGAGTATATCGAGGCCTCAAGGCTACTGCGGTTTTTAGATCATTTTGTACCTTTTGAATGTCAAGAAATTCCCGTTAATTCTATTATGATGGAATTTATCGGCGGCAGCTGCTTTATGTGATAGAAGAAGAAATTTTTGGATTTTCATCAAGATAGGAGAAAGATGAAAAAGAGGTGTGAAGACAATGAAAGGAGAATCTTTCGACAGTGAACAAGCCGACAGGCTCCCGTGGTTTTTCATCTTTTTTTGTTTTATGGAACAGTCTGCCAATAAAGAGTGATACCGGGTGATAGGAAAGGAGACGGGCTGATGAGGAATAAAGGATTTGAGCCGGGCTGGGTGGTGACGTTGGCGGGACTCGGCGTCAATTTGGTTTTAGGCATGCTCTACGCTTGGAGCGTGATTTCGGCGGCTTTGATCGATCAGTTGGGCTGGTCGGCCACGGCGACCCAAATTCCCTATATGGTGGCTTGCGCAGTGTTTGCCCTGTCAATGGTGCCGGGCGGTCGGCTGCAGGACCAGTATGGTCCCCGTCCGGTGATCATGGCAGCGGCCGGGCTGGCAGGGGTAGGATTTTTAATGTCGGGACTGATGTTAACACCGGCGGGGCTGACGGTCTTTTTTGGCATTGTGTTTGGTATGGCGATGGGCATGGGCTATGCAGCTCCCACCCCGGCTGCGGTAAAATGGTTCAGCCAAGAAAAGAGGGGATTGGTTTCCGGCATCGTGGTGAGCGGTTTTGGACTGGCCCCTCTTTACATTGCCCCGCTTACGACTTATCTGCTTTCTCTTTACGCTTTATCGACGGTTTTTATGATAATGGGAGCCGGCTTTTTTTTGATCATCATGGTGCTGGCTCAGTTGATCCGCAATCCGCCGAAGGGTTATGAGATCAAGCCGGTAAAGGTGGACCAGCTGAAAAATGACCTTAAAGAACGAGAGGCCGGCCTTTATAAAGTAGAATATGACTGGTATGAAGCTTATGCGACCACTGCCTTTAAAAGGCTGTGGATTATGTTTTGTTTTGGGACTTTTGCAGGGTTACTTTTGATCGGACAGTTAGCCAAGATTGGTTTTGAACAGGCCGGCGTGCAAAATGCTTATATGCTGGTGGGTATTTATGCGGTGTTTAACTGTACCGGGAGAATCCTGTGCGGCGTGATATCTGATCGCTGGGGACGGATGAAGACGCTGCTGAGCATGTTTGTCCTACAGGTAGTGGTCTATATACTTTTCAGCCAGCTGACAACGAGCCTGAGCCTGGCGGCCGGGGTCTCGGTGGTTGGTTTTACATTTGGCGGGATGCTGTCCATATTTCCGGCGACCACCGCGGACTACTTCGGCATGAAGAATTTTGGAGTCAACTACGGGATGATGCTGACTGCTTGGGGGGTAGGCGGTGTGTTTGGTCCCCTGATGGGTGGAATAGTAAGGGATGTTACCGGAACTTATGCGATCGGGTATGCGGTATCGGCGGTCTTAAGTGCTGTCGGAGCTTTCATGGCGTTGAAAACGAAAGCACCAAAAGTAAGAGCAGCGCCAGAAAAAAAGGATTATTTTGGTGCAAGCCAAGAGACGGTTTCAACTCCTGCGGCTTCGGATGCATAAAAAGGAGCTTGTTGAATGAGGATAC
>SLNR01000138.1 GCA_007132905.1 Candidatus Sumerlaeota bacterium
AAATGTGCGATGAAGAATTTTTGTGAGAAGCAATACTAAAAGATCAGGAGCTATTCATTCAAAATAGCGCCTGGTCTTTTTTATCCAACCGTTTTTGAATAGTTAGAGCATGACCTAAGTAATGGACGCGTTATAAATTTCTTCTATAGAACTCTTAAGCATAGCGTTAAACTCTTCTTCTGACTGATGAACATGAAGCCCCTCTACCAGTGCTCTGGAAAAACTGGCAATTAACCCGGGGTTTCGTTTTAGAAGATGGACTGCTTCTTGTCGGCTGTACCCGCCCGAGAGGGCCACTACACGCATAACTACCGGATGTTCAATGAGATCATTGTAGAAGCCGTCTTTGTCGGGGATGGAAAGCTTAAACATAAGTACTTCGTTTTCGGAAAGATGATCAAGGTGCCTCAATATCTCCGCTTTCATCAGGTCTTCTGATTCTGCCTTATCGGGACTTTTAATATCTATTTCAGGTTCTAAAATAGGAACAAGTCCTGCGTCTATTATTTTTTTACCATACTCGAATTGTTGTTCCACAATGGTTCTGATTCCATCTAGATTGGCGTTTTTGATAACAGACCTCATTTTTGTTCCAAACATGTTTCGTTGGACAGCTCGATCTAGTTTGGAATCTAAATCTGTTATGGGTTTCATCAGCTGAACCCCTTTTGCTTCCTCTGCCAGGCCTTTATCTACTTTGAGAATAGGAACAATGCCTTTTTTCTCCCAAAGAAAATCCCCTGTATACAGGTCTTCAATGGTTCGATCCATCGTTTGCTCAAACAAAATGGTCGCCAGTATGTGTTTTGAGGTAAAAGCAGGGCTACTAATGATCCTTTTTCTCATGGAGTGAACAAGATCGAACATCTCCTCTTCACTATCATACCGTTTTTTTGGAATTCCGTAAGCGGCAAGTGCTTTCGGTGTGCTTCCCCCACTTTGGTCGAGTGCGGCCACAAACCCTTGGTTGTTTCTCATTATTTCAGCTTGTTTTTCGTTCATTCAAAACACCTCATTTCTAATGATTTCTTTATAGCTATTATACTACACTTGCATTGAATATTCTAAGAATAGGATTTGATAGTGCACACTTAAATCTGCAGTGCGGTAAGGCAAAGACGCGCTGTGACATTGTTTGACATTAACAGAAAATATCATGAAAAAATTTCAGAATGAACCTTGGTTATCCCCTGAAGAGGGTGTAAACTTCATAGATGTATGCAAAGAAATAATTTACTTTCAATAGTTAGGAAAAATTTATCCGCTCCTAAAATAGAGTGAATTTGGAAGTTTAAGCTGAGTTGGGTTGATGAATGCGTCTAGAAGGGGTAAAATTAATTATATGATTTTTTGGTTGAAATAGCAGGGTTTTGTAGTGAAAACGAAACGAGGGAGAAAGGCTTATCTAAAAAATTGTGTAGATATAAAAAAAACACAGGTTGCAACCAGAAACTAACTAGGGAGGTGGTCTGATTGATGTTTGAAGAATTATGGGATGTATATGATACGAAAATAAAGAGATATATTATGAGAAAAATTTCAGATAAATATGAAGCTGAAGATATACTTCAGGAAATAGGTTTTCGAGTTATCAAAAGCGAAGGTAGAAATTCGGATGTCAAAAATGTTGAGGTTTGGTTATACTGTGTAGCAAGAAACACGATAATTGATTATTATAGGCGTAAAGACAGATTTACTTATATGGGAGACGTTGATTTCTTGAGTAGGAAAGATTCTTATATGCCCGGGCCAGAAAACTATAATTCGGAAGTAGCAGCCTGTCTTCTTGAATTGACTGAGTATTTACCCACAACATATAAGGATGCCATTATTGAAAGTGATTATAATGGCGTTAAGCAAAAATTACTGGGAGGAAAATGGGGGTTGAGTTATTCAGGAGCTAAAAATAGAGTGCAGCGAGCACGAAAGAAGCTGAAGGAAACAATGCTTAAGTGCTGTGAAGTTAAGTCCGATAAACAGGGTAATATTATTGAACTTGAGAATAAACATGGTTCGGATGAAGGATTTTCTTGCATAAATTGCTAATAAAGGTGGGTCCTTTCGGTGATATCTCCGTCTAATACTATAGAAGCATAACTAGAATTTAATGGAGGTATTCAGATGGAAACTTTAAAAATTGAATGGAGACACCTTGATGTAGAAGGGGAAACTTGTAATCGATGTTATGATACTGGTGAGAACTTAAATGCAGAGGTAAAGCGGCTAAACAGGAAGCTAAAATCAAAAGGAGTTAAGGTAGAATGGTTCGAAACCAAACTAAAAGACAATCAAATTCCACAATCAAATACAATCTTATTTAACGGGGTTCCCATTGAACAGATTCTAGATATTAAGGCGTCAGAAAATTATTGTGAGTCCTGCACTGAGCTATTAGAAAAGGAAATGTATTGCAGAACTGTATTTTATGATGGTCTTGAGTATGAAGATATTCCAGCAAAGGCAATCCGTGAAGCAACATATAAAATATTAGACTTGAACAAATCACAAAAATCACCCGTAGATATTTACAATAATACAGGTGGCTGCTCCTGCGGCTCTGGTTGCTGTGATTCTTCAAAGGATACAAAGGATGACAAAAAGTATATTGTCATTGATTTATTATACTTGGATTTAAGCTTGTGTAAAAGATGCCAAGGAGCAGAAACAAATCTTGATGATGCTTTGGCGGATGTTTCTAAGGTACTTGAAGCGGCAGGTGCAGAAGTAGAAGTAAATAAAGTGCATGTTTCCAGTGAGGAAAAGGCAAAGGAGTATCAATTTGTCAGTTCTCCGACTATTCGTGTTAACGGACGAGATATACAAATGGAGATAAAAGAAAGTATTTGTGAATCCTGTGGAGATATATGTAGTGACGATGTGGATTGCCGTGTGTGGGTATATCAAGATCAGGAATACACTGTACCACCCAAAGCAATGATTACCGAAGCGATTTTGAGAGAAGTCTATGGTAAGAGCGAAAAGAGTAAAGAGAAGCAGGAATATATCATACCGGAAAACTTGAGAAGGTTTTATAAAGCAATAAAAAAGAAGAATGATGGAATTTCGAATAAATGCTGTTAATGTAATATAAGCAATCGACTTATACCCGATTAGCCAGACACAAGAGAGTTAGGTATAATAATCTTGTAGGAGGCTGATCGGGTATAAGTCGCTAGGAGGGATTTACAGAATTTATCTTTAATAAGAAAATGAAAACTAAACCAAAATATAAACATTGAAATTAATGGCAAAAACCAACTATAACTACCTGCTAGTCAAAAGTTTATAGTGTGTAAGAAAGCGTCAAATAAATCAAGAATATATCGTTTGATACTCTTTGCCGATCAAGAGACAAAGCGAGTGATGTCAGAATTATTGTAAAGGATGAGTAAAAGACATAACCAGAAGCAGCAGAAAAAAATCATACTTCTTTGAAGTGGATTTGTCTTTATCATATATTGAATTTTTCCATGTTGAAGCGACTAACCTGGTTTTCCTTGGTCTTGTTCGTGGCTGGAAGAGGCAATTTGATCGAAAAAAGAAAAGCGTAAATCATAAAAGGCTCACCGTCTTCAAATATCCAATACGGAGATGGTCTATAAGCAAGACCTTGACCGTGGCTACAGGAATTACCGCTTGACTGAAGAACTAATGCCAAAGGTGCTTTTTCTTTCATGTATGGTTTTATATAGGATGAGTAATCGAGTCTTTGACTCGTTCAAAACTAGTTTATAGATTCACTGAGGCTTGCTAAGCATTTCATATGTTCCTTAAATAAAAAGTGTGATAGGAAATTTTTAACAAAAAAAGCAGACGCGCTGAAAACCAAAAATACATCAACGGGAGGGATTATCATGAGCAGTGCGATGAAAATGGCTTCTTGTCAAATATCTTTTGCTCCTGTCGGAATAACGGACTATTCTGAAAAGATAAAACAAGTCCTAAGTATCATTGAAAGCTCGGGTGTCGAATATGATATTGGGGTTATGTCGACGGTCATTAGCGGGGAAAAAGAAATGATTTTTGCGCTTATAAAGGAACTCTATGATCGAATGGATGAAACCTGTGGCTTTATTATGGATGTCAAAATTTCCAATGTGTGCGGCTGTGATTGATCGTTGCTAGAGTAATGAATCCAGGGTCTCATTATGGGCATAGTAGAATTTTCAGATGAACGTGATTAGGGTTTTTTTTAGGATGAAATGAGTTTGCTGATAATTGTCTATACTATGTTAGGGCAATCTGGCCTCAAGGTGATCGCACCATAGTAGCACATTGCTGTTGACCCCTTGATTAGAAAAAATATCTTTGACCGATCTTCACGAAACAAAAGACATGATTCTCAGGCTTATGATCTACTCTTGTATTTTTTTTGGCTATTTCCTAAGTTGTGCACATGGATCACTTTGAAAGGGAAATGAGGTTAAAGAGTACATGAGAAAGGAGCCACCTTCAAACAGCTTTTGCGCGGCTCTCTTTCATAGATCACACGAGAAAGGATGAAGCGGATTTGAAAAACGAACTAAAAGAACTACAGGTAATCGAAATTCCTTATGATGAAACAGAGCCCTTCTGGAAGGTCTACTATGAAGAAGACGGAAAAAAAGAGGTCCAGATTGAGTCCTATGTTACAAGACCGGCGGGCTGGCGGGAGCTTGATGATTATAAACTTTGCGGAGTTTATCATAAGGCCGGGGTTCCTTTTGAGGTTTCTAAGATTGAGTGTAACGATAAAGAAAAGCCCCATGAAGAGCAAATTAAAAATATCAGCAGCCTAACAAAAAAGAGTATTGGGGAAGGAAAAGCTTTGTTAATGGTAGGCGGAGGATGCAGTCACGCCATTGGGGTAGCGGGTGGACTGCGAAAAGCCCTGGGACAGGAGACAAAAATCGGCTTGATATGGCTTGACGCACATGGCGATATCAACACCCCCGAGACCACCGAATCAGGTCTTTTGGGTGGGACCCCGCTGGCAGTATGCGCGGGATTGTGCTCAGGGAAGGCCTATCAAGAGTGGATGGAGGCGGCTGGTTTGAATCCTCCCATTGAGGAGCGCGATATAATCCTTACTGATGCGCGAGATCTTGATCCAAAAGAAGAGAAAGTGTTAAACGCAGCGGAAGTGATTCATATCGATACAGAAACATTCAATGATCCCGAAAAATGGAAAACAGCAGTGGATCAATTGGCGACCCGAGTGGATGTGTTGTATTTACACATTGATGGAGATATTTTGGACGGAAAGTATACACCCGATCATTTTACGATCGAATTCGGCGGCCCGGATATAGAAACGGTCATGAATAATATCAAAACGGTCATGGCTACCAATAAAGTACTTGCTTTCTCTTTGGTATCCATCTATTTTGATAATGATAAACCAGGTAAAGAAGTGAGCACATTAAACGGAATGCGGCTGTTAGGATCCGGACTTGAGGCCTGGAAATGGATGCCCG
>SLNR01000118.1 GCA_007132905.1 Candidatus Sumerlaeota bacterium
ATAAAGAATTAGAGATTGGCTGTTCTTTGTTGCTTGTTTATTGGTAACCCCAGTTTTTTCCTGTAGACTCACGGTCACTAGCCTTCGCTTTCATACCATTCTACTTGTCACAATGGATTCTAAAAAGACTACTCCGTTGAGACTTTTTTGTCAAAAATCTAAAAAAATTACTAGCACCGGTCGTGAAGAAACGGCAGGTGTTAATTTTTTGCGGTTTTTTGTACAGCCTTTCCACAAAGACATTCGCCCAAAGTAAAGATTTCATTGCGGCAGCTTCGACAGGACCATGTCAGTCCAATACAGTAAGACTGTCTTTTGTTATCGGTTCATTGACTGAGCAGAAATAAAATTGCTGATGAATATATTTTCAACTTTCCCTCTGCTTTTTTTCTTATATTGCGCTTTAGAGCCTCCATTGATATTTTTTTGGTGTTTATCCTGTCTTTTTATCCGAATAGACGATCCGCATCATCCATCAACTTCTATGATCTTAGAACTAAGTATATTTCTTTTGAAGATCTTTACACTCTCATTTTTGTACAAGCTTCTTGACCTTTCTTGGCCAAGGGAAGTGCATGAATATACGCTTGTTAATATTTATCCGTTTCCTTTTTTTGTTTTTTTGAATTAAATACTTCAGAAAACTCCTTTTAGCATCAAAAAAGTACTGTTCTGATTGGCTTTCCTAATTTTGTCGCGCTTTTCTGAATTATTTGACTCATCATTTAAGAAATGATAAGATTCAGATGAATGAATATTTTCTGGTTTTTTTACCTTTTTATACAGGGAGGTGAATCAGAGCAAAACTTGATAATTTCTAGAATCCAAAAAAGTAAGGAGGCGTTTTCATGGAGGCTTTTATTGAAATTCTCACGGTCGTTGTTAGAACCGTTAGCGGATTCTTTTGGGGTCCACCGCTTTTCATTGGTGTGCTGGGCACAGGGATTTATTATACGATAGCCTTTAAAGGCGCATACCAATTGAGGGGCAGGCACCACTGGAAAAATACTTTTGGTACCATGTTCGCCAAAGATGTTGAAGGAGAAGGGACCGTACGTAGCTTCGCCGCCGCCATGGTTTCCATATCGTCGGTTATCGGAGTTGGTAACATCGCCGGCCCGGCAACTGCCCTTGTATCGGGAGGGCCCGGAGCCGTATTCTGGATGTGGATGACCGCACTTGTGGGTATGTCCACCAAAGCCGCTGAGATTACACTCGGACAAAGATACCGGGTGTATTTTGAAGGGATCGACGAGTATCTGTGCGGCCGCGCTTATGTGCTGCAGAATGGGTTGGGCTGGAGGCGACTGGCACAGGGGCTTTCTTGGATCGTTGTCACATCGCCCTGGGCGCTTTTGGTACAAACCAACGCGGTAGCCACTTCCATTCAGGAAGCCTTCAATGTTCCGGTTACGGTAGGGATCGCCTTCATTATGGTTACCCTTGGTATTACCATCATCGGAGGAGTTCGAAGAATCGCTGCCGTGGCCGACAAAGTAGTTCCCGTTATGGCCGTATTTTATATTACAGCCGGCATTATCTTGGTAGCCATGAATCTAAGTGAAATCCCGGCCATGTTTATGTCTATTGTAGGGAACTCTTTCACACCCTATGCCGGAGCAGGTGCGGTGGCCGGTGCTACTGTGGCAGAAGCCATGCGTTTTGGAGTTGCTCGTGGAGTTTACTCCAACGAAGCCGGCATGGGTACCGGGTTCAACGTCCACGCCGCGGCCATTGTCGATCATCCCATCCGCCAAGCTTCTTGGGGTTTCGGTGAATGTTTTCTTGATACTTTGATCGTATGCTCCATCACTGTCTTTGCGATCATGGCCACCGGCGCCAACTTCGCTAACCCGGATGTCACCGGAGCGGCGCTGGTTACAATCGCCTGGCAGATTGCTTACGGTTACTGGGGCGGCGTGATTGTAGCGTTGGCCACCACTTTCTTCGCCTGGACCACCCTGCTCACCGCCTACTACGGTGGAGAGAAGCGGGTCAACTTCCTGGCTGGGGATACGAGGCTGAACCGGATTGCCATGTGGGCATTTATCGTTTACTTCATCGCCCCCATGGTCTTTGCCGGGGCTGATACAGGACTGCTGTGGTTGATCAGTGACACCGTTTTGATCATCGGCGTGACGTCCTCAATTTTGGCCTTGCTCTTATTGAGAAAGGAAGTTGTCAGGCTCCATTACGATTACTGGGATCGCTTTATCCCGGGCATTGAGAGAGGAGAAAAACCAGACAGGGTGAGCTATGGTCTCAGCCCAAACTATTGGGATGAGCATTTCAAGAAAAAAAATAAGGGGTAAGTAGATAAAAAAGAGGATTCGATATTCTGATCCTCTCAGACTGAAGACAAAAGGCGGCTTTGAGGAGACAACTCAAGGTCGTCTTTTTATGAAATTTACCGGGATGAATGCAAAATCGGCTCATCGTCCGTAAAAATTTGAAAGACCGGCCTACGCGCCCTGTCTCCAGCTCCGGTTGGACATCTTCTTCATGTTCATGCAGGCAAAAGTCAACCAAGCTTCATCCTTGACTTTTTTCAACCCCCGGTACTGAGCATAGCGCATCCCGTGTTTTGTTTGTAATCGGCAAACACCCGCTCAATGGTCTGAGATCGTAGAGCATACAAGGCCTTGTTGCAGGCAGTATGCCGCCAATGATCGGCTTCCTCCAGATAGACGGCCCAAAGGTGGCGGGTAACCACCTTGGTTGCATTACGGCTTTGAGTGCAGCGGTGGCGGTCCGGACATTCGCGGCAGTGGTTTGGATCCGAGGCATAAAGTCGATATCCGTCTCGATCGGTTCGCTAGGGTCTATAAGGATCTGAGCACATAATCTTGTGGGTAAATATAGCCGTCATGATATTCATTCCCATGCGTACTCGTGCTTTTTGAAGTACTCTTTTCGAGTCATCAGTCGTTTGTAGAGCAGCATCGGCACTAGGCTGTGATCAAAACAGTGTTTTGCGATAGGGGCCGCCGCACAGCTCGCGTCCGCCACTACACTTTTCACCCCTCAAGCCATTCCTTGAGCTGTTTAAACAGGAGAACACATTCCTGCTGCCATGCAGGTTCCCTGCGCTCATGTGCACACCCAGTATAAATCCTTTTCGGTCGCAGGCAGTGCTGATTGAATAACAAAACACGTCTCCCTTTCGTTTTTGCAAAACAGATCGGCGTCAGGGTTGTTAATGCTTTGACTGATCTCTTTTACAGCCCTCCCCGGCTCATTTTTTAAAGGGTCTTCCCTTTCTCTTTTCGCAAATCATTCATCTCTTCTTCTAAAAACCCTGCATACAACCAGCTTTCTTCTTTACCCATCCTTTCATCCGCTTGTTCTTATCGGCATTGCCCTTGACATGGGTTCCGTCGATATACACATCCTCCGTTTTGCATAGCCCGATTCCACCACTTGCCTGAGAAAGCGGGCTCATATCTTCTCAAACACCGGTTTGTCGCTGAAAAACCGGACATAATTCTTCCCGAAAATCACACAATGAGAAATCTCGTCCGCCGGACCCAATCCCAGAAACCACCGGGAGGCTGTATTGAATCAGATCTCTTCGATTGTCTGCCCAAAGATCTTATCCCAAATATAACTTGCATGAACAGGATTTTACACCATACCACCGATTCGATAGCCGGTCGCCCGCTTTCCCCACTGCACAACTCTTCCACCAGGCCATATGTAAAAATGACATCAATGGCTGTCTCCATCTTGTGAAACAGAAATCAAGTCCATATTCGTGGGTAAATACCTCGGTAGAATATCTTATGATAAAAAGTCTTAACTTTTTATGCCGCGAAAGCCTCTTAACAGTGAGAGGCGGCATGGTAAGCTACCCAAGCGGGCAGCATGAATCTTCCCGAGCATACATAAATCAAACAGGATGCCCGGTGATGCCTGCAACCATGCCGGCAGAGGCTCACTGTCAAGAGGACCGTGGAATAAATAGCCCTTAGGCCACATGTTGGTGAGGCTCTTGGGGCTGATCAATCGAATCATAGTAGACATCCATCTCAAAATATTTGCGCCCCGTTGACCATTTTTCGTCCTGTTCGATCAGTAATGCACCCATCAGTCTGATAGCGGAAGCTTCGTTGGGAAATATTCGAATCACTCTTTCCCTTCTGCGGATCTCCTGGTTGAGTCTCTCGATGCCGTTGGTCGTACGTAATCTTTTACGGTATCGCAGCGGTAAGCTTAAGACCGCAGTAATATCATCGAATGCTTCATCCAGAAGGTCCATGGCTTTGGCCGCTTTAGCCGAGTATTTACTGAGCAGTTCGTTCTTAGCTGCTCGGGCGCTGTCCATATCCACCGCTTCGTATACTTTGCGCAGATCTTCTTTCACCTACGGCTGCAGTGTCTTGGGTGTCTTGTCCAGCAAGTTGCGGGAAAAGTGGGTCTGGCAGCGCTGCCAGCTGGAACCGGGAAAGCGTTTCTGAATCGCTTTGACCAAACCTTTATGGTTGTCCGATGTCACAAGCCGGGGACTTGGCAGTCCTCTTTGGATAAGCTCGGTAAAAAACTCATCCCAGCTGGTTTCCGATTCGTTCTCGGACAAATAGAACCCTACTATTTCCCGGTATCCTTCCTGGTTAACACCCGTCGCGATCAGAAGACTCTTGCTCTTTACCCGGTCCTCTTCCCGCACCTTGATATAGATCGCATCCACACAGACAAAGGGATATTCACCGCTCAGCGGTCGGTTCTGAAACGCATAGACGGCCGGATCCAGCTTCTTGCACAGGTCTGAGACCATAGACTTCGAAAAAGTCTTGCCGCACAGCTCTTCGGTGATATTCTCAATCTTTCGGGTTGATACCCCATTGATCACCATTTCGATCATCGAAAGCAGCAGTGCCTGTTCACTTCTCTGATAGCGTTCGAACATACTGGTGCTGAAGCTTCCGTTCCGGTGCCGGGGGATTCGTAAAGTGAGGCCGCCGATTCGGGTTGTAAGATCGCGATCCCGATAGCCGTTGCGCTGGCCTGTGCGTTCCGCACATCGTTCATAAGGTGCCGCTCTCAACTGTTCTGTGGATTGGGCATCTAAAACCTGATTGAGAATCGCCTCCAGCAGCCTGGCAAATGCATCATCCCGCTGGTCTTTGGTAAAAAGTCCGTGCAAAAGTTCCGTATCTAGTGAAATATCTAATTGAGCCATTTGTTCATCTCCTCCGTTAGGTATTTGTGGTACTTATATTCTATCCGAGGATGAACACTTTGGCTCATTTTCTTTTTACTCCATTATACGGACTTAATCTGAAACAGATGGAAACTGCTACACTTTTTTTGACTACCAGTTAGATGCCAGCCAACTGGACTTCATACCTATCAGGAGTCATCATAAATTTTGTGTGAATTCTCCTATAAGGATAATAGTCTAGCAGGTAATCCTGGACCA
>SLNR01000076.1 GCA_007132905.1 Candidatus Sumerlaeota bacterium
AAATCTCTTCCCGGGTGTAGCCCATAGCCTCTCTCATCGCCCGGTTTACTTCCAAAACGGGCCCGGAAGGTCTGTCGGCGTAAAACCGGTAGACACAGGCCATGTCCTTTAAGTCTTCAAACAACAAACGAAACTGGGCCCGGCTGTCTCTCAGGCGCTTTTCCAACTCCCTTTGCTCAGTTAGATCAAACGATGATCCAATCAGCTGTATTACTTTTCCTTCTTTGATAACCGGTGTCAAAGTAACTTTTTGTGTCCGCCGGCCGGAAGGAAACACTCGTTCAGCCGTGTAGGAGTGTTTTTTCTTTGTCTTGCCGCAGCGGGCAAACTGTTTATCCGCCTCAGAGCCGATGTCCTCTCCAAAAATTTCAGTGGCTGTTTTGCCGATGATTTCTTCTCCCTTAAGGCCCGCAAATTCCTCGGCCGCCCTATTAAGACGCCGGTATTCGAAACGAGGACCTTCTTTGACATCCACCAAAAACAAATTCGCTTGAGCCCCATGAAAGATCATCTCGTAATCATAAGAGAGGGCGGAAATCACCTTCTCTGCTTTTTTTTGTTCTGTTCGGTTTTGAAAGGCAATGATCACGCCTATCGTTTCGCTGTTTGAACAGCGAAGGGGGGCGGCCGAGCCGTTAATAGGCAGAAAATGGCCTTTTTGATCCTTTAGTACCATCGAATCAGTCAGATGAACCCGCCGGCCCGACTCTAAAACATCTTCCACCAAAAACTTTAGAGGCTCTCGGGTGTCTTCGTAATAGAGGGTCAAAATTTCTCCAAGGAAAGAACCGGCGGCCGCATCCTGTGCTATCCCTACCATTTTTTCGGCCGCGGGATTTATGTACACCACCTTGCCCTTAGAGTCGGTGGCAATCACCCCGTCGCCGATGCTCTGCAGCATCACTTCCAGCCACGCGGGCGAAGTCAGCTCTTTCTTTGGCATCCTCTCTATTTCTTTTGCCGAAACCGATAATAGTTTCCCATCTGCCTCGTCTACCTCAAAAGCCGGTCTTGGCACTGCTTCACCTTGTGAGCAAAAAGAGGGGTGGCTGCCTTTTTCTTCTGATAAAAGCCTCCCGGCGCCCGATAAGGAAACTTCGGCTTTTTCTTCATTTTTAAGGGGCATCACTGTCTCTGCCACCCAACTGAACTTGCCGTACTGATCCCGCAGGCGGTAAGCATGGTCTATTTCTTCTTCGTCCCTCCCTGCTTTTAAAAGCGTCTCTTTTACTTTGACCCGGTCGTCGGGATGGACACTTTTGAGCCAGCCTAAGGATAATTCCTCTTTTTGCAGGCGGCCGGTGTAGGCAAGCCAGGAACGGCTCACCTTTGTCTTTTTGCCTTTTTTATCCGAACACCAAAGAAAAACTGTCTGTCCGTCGGCTATTTCTTTGGCGGCTAGGATATGATCCTCCCTTGTTTTTTTATCTTTCATCTCTGCCATGAACACCCCACCTTGTTTCAAGGAGCTTTCGCGCCGAACAGCTCCTATGCTTGTTTTTACTTTATTCGCCGCAGCAAAACAAAAGCAACATGCCGCTTCTGTTTTCCTTTTTTTCTTCGGCTATCCATTTCCCTGATAAGAACAAAAACCCTTTATTTTTGCAGGCACTTTTCCCATTTGGTAAAAAAAATCCCCTTGACAGAAACCGAGACTTTTTTTATAATAAAATTAGCACTCGAGGCATGAGAGTGCTAAAAAAGTCACGGAGGTGTCTTTGATGGCTCGCCATTTACCGTCTCGTCGAGGGCCTTTCCGACCCGGTCGGGGAGGGTTTGAAGATTTCTACCACCTTTTGGACGACTTCTTCAATGATCTTGCTCCGACCAAGGCCCGCTTACAGGATTTTCGTCTCGATGTTAAAGAAAGCGACTCAGAATTCACCATCGAAGCGGAGCTTCCGGGTGTAGACAAAGAAGAGATTCATTTGGAAGCCAAAGACGAAAGACTCCGCATATCCGTCCAGCGAGAAGAGGTCGTGGATGAAGAGCAGGAGGATTATGTCCACAAGGAAAGAAGGTTAGGTTCCATGGAACGGGTTCTCTATTTGCCTGGCATGGACGAGGACCGGATTAAAGCCTCTTTTCAAAACGGCTTGCTAAACATTCAAATTCCCAAAAAAGATTTCCTTGAAGATAGCAAACGAATCGATATTGAATAGGAGATATCGGCGGCTGCTCAGCCGCTTTTTCTTTTTTTTGTTTGACTTTCTTAAAATGCCTGCGTATAATAGCTGATATAATCAAATAAAACCATGAACTTATCCAGAGAGGTGGAGGGACGGGCCCGATGAAACCCGACAACCGGCATTCTCATTCGAATAAACGGTGTCAATTCCTGCAGGATCCATATCCTGAAAGATAAGGACAAGGGCTGTTCGCAGAGTTTTTTTTCTTTGCCAATCGCTGCTTTCCTTAGGAAAGCAGTTGTTTTTTTCTAAAGTACTTGCCTTATAGGAATACCATCTCCTGCTGAAAATATTTTTTATCGAGGTGAATTATGCTTATCCAAGATTTGATCCAGCAAAAAACTGTCTTCTCTGTGGAAGTATTCCCACCCAAAAAAGAAGAACCTCCCGAGCTGCTTTTGCCGGCTGTCAAGCGGTTTTCAAAATTAAAACCTGACTTTATCAGCGTCACCTATGGAGCCGGAGGCAGTACCAAAAAAGGCACACAGACCATTTGCGAGGCAGTGATCCAAAACCACCGCCTGCCGGCGCTGGCTCATCTTACCTGTGTTTTTGAGAGCCCAAAGTCCATCGACCGAATCGCTCTTTCTTTAAAAGAGAAAAAGGTTCGCTCCGTCTTAGCTTTGCGCGGCGATATACCCCACGGCCAGGATCCGAAGAAAGCCACGGCTCATTTTTCTAAAGCCGTCCAACTCATCTCGTATCTAAGAGAACACCATGCTGCTTTTGAAATTGGGGCGGCCGCCTACCCCGAAGGGCATCTCGAATGCGAAAGCTTCCAACAAGATCTTTATTATTTAAAGAAAAAAGTCGAGGCCGGCGTGGATTTTCTCATCACTCAGTTGTTTTTCCATAATGACCATTTTTACCGCTTTTTAGAAAAAGCCCGAAATATGGGGATAGAAGTGCCCATCTTGCCCGGGATCATGCCGGTCACCAGCAAAAAGCAAGTGGATCGGATTCTCAGCATGAGCCGGACAGATTTCCCGCCCAAATTCCGCCGCATGTTGGAGCGCTACGAACACAATCCGGCTGCCCTCAAGGAGGCCGGGACAGCCTATGCCACCGAACAGATCATCGATCTGTTGTCTTTTGGCACCGACGGCATCCATCTGTATGCCATGAACAAACCAGCTCTGGCCGAGAAGATTTTCTCTGATACCGCTTCCATACGGGCATGCCTTAGAGAATCCGCCGGCTAAAAAGAGGAACAATCAAAAAGAGCCGTCTTTACGGCGGCCCTTTCTTCTTCAAATCATCCCCGGCTTAATTTTTTTATTCGCTGATCCGGCAGATCTCGGCTCCCAGCTTTCTCAGCTTGCCTTCCATATCCACATAACCACGGTCAAGATGATGGGTTTCTGCGACAACAGTCTCTCCGTCGGCTACCAGCCCGGCAATGATCAAAGCTGCTCCGGCCCGAAGATCAGTGGCATTTACCTGTGCTCCCGTCAGCGAATCCACCCCCCGAATCACCGCACTCCTGCCTTCAATACGGATGTCCGCTCCCATGCGCTTTAACTCATCCACATGCATAAAGCGGTTTTCAAACACAGTCTCAGTGACAACGCTGGTGCCTTTGGCTACCGTCATCAGCGCCATCATCTGGGCCTGCATGTCCGTGGGAAAGCCCGGATAGGGCAGGGTTTTTACATCCACCGCTCCTATGCGTCCCTCGCTTGTTACGATGATGCCGCCGTCTTCTTCTTCCACTTGCACTCCGGTTTCCTTCAGCTTGGCAATAATGGGTTTTAAATGATCGTAAAGCACATTTTCAAGCTTCACTTTTCCTCCGGCCATGGCCGCGGCCACCATGTAAGTTCCGGCTTCAATCCGGTCGGGAATCACCGTATAGGTGGTGCCTGTCAACCCTTCTACCCCTTCGATCTTGATAATGTTGGTTCCGGCCCCGCGGATCTTTGCCCCCATGGCGTTGAGATAGTTGGCGACATCGACGATCTCCGGCTCTTCAGCCGCGTTTTCCAGCACAGTGGTTCCTTCTGCCAGCGAAGCCGCCATCATAATGTTTTCGGTGGCCCCAACGCTGGGAAAGTCCAAGTAAATATTGGCTCCCCGCAAATGATCGGCAGCCGCTTCGATATATCCGTGGCCGATGGTAATTTTGGCTCCCATCGCCGTAAATCCTTTTAGATGAAGATCAATCGGCCTTGTTCCGATGGCACAGCCTCCCGGCAGCGAAATCCTGGCTTTTTTCTGCCGGGCCAGCAAGGGGCCCATCACCAAAAAAGAAGCCCGCATGCGTCGTACCAATTCATAAGGCGGCTCTTTTGCTTCCCCCGAACCGGCCTGAATGAAAATAGTGCCGTCTTTATTTAGATCCACTTTGGTTCCCATGGTCCTTAATACCGCACAGATGGTCCTAACATCTTCCAGCGGAGATACTCCCTCTAACCGGCACTGTCCCTGTGCCAGAAGCGAGGCGACAATGACAGGCAGCACGGCATTTTTGGCAGAACTGATCTGTACCGATCCAGAAAGTTTTTTCCCGCCTGCAACTACAATTTTTTCCACATTATTCCCTCCCGGGCGTTCATTCCCGCTTATTCTGTAAAGAAAATTCATCGGGTGCTTCTTTTGCTTCACCCAAAACATAAAGAAGCGCTTTTACAATTCTTTGGGCCGCGTATCCGTCTCCGTAAGGATTGACCGCCCTGCACATTGTACCATAATGTTCTTTATCCGACAACAGACGACAGGAAGCTTCATAGATCGCCTTTTCTTTGGTGCCGACCATCCACACCGTTTTGGCGTCAATCGCCTCCGGCCGTTCGGTGGTATTGCGCAGCAAAAGCACTGGTTTTTGCAGAGCCGGCGCTTCCTCCTGCAGCCCGCCCGAATCAGTGATAATAAGCCACGCTTGATTCATAAGATTAGCCCACTGCACATAATCAAGGGGACTGAGAAGATGAATCCTGGCTTCTTTTCCCAGGTTTTTTTCCACCACTTCAGACACCTGAGGATTTTTGTGAACCGAAAAAACAACCTCCAGTTCTTGATGAGCAGAGACCAGCCGCTTGATGGCCCGGCAAATCTCTTCCATGGGCTCTCCCAGGTTTTCCCGGCGGTGGGCATCCACCAGCACCATTTTCTGCCCTCGGCTGGACAGCTCATTCAGCAGCGGCGAAGAAAAAGTAAAATCATCTTGGATCACCGCCAAAAGCGCATCGATGGCGGTGTT
>SLNR01000172.1 GCA_007132905.1 Candidatus Sumerlaeota bacterium
GAAGATGTCGAGAAGGAAATCGCCGAAGATGAATTTTTAAAGCAAATAGTCACCGACAAGATCATTCAGTATATGCAAGATTATCCTATTACATATTGGGCAAACCTTTTTAGAAAAATGCACAAAAAGAAAATATCCCCAGATGGAATATGCAAGTTGTTAGATGCTGTAGAGACGGTTAAGCCCGAAGAAAATGGCAATCATGCCATAAAGATCAATAGTAATAATAGCCGAAACGGGAACAAGATCACGAAAACCAAAGAATAATTTGTAATTTTTGAATGTTAGTTTACATAAGATATATTATAGGACGTTATATAAAATATAAAAGAGCTGTTTTCTACAGCTCTTTTTCTTATTCTTTCTAATATTTACTTTTTTTTGTTTTGTGTTCTTTGTTTGCTTTTCGCACTCTGTACTTTCTTTCTTTTCTCTGCGTATCTTCATGACCATTTTTGTTCATCTGTGGCGGAACCACCTCGTCGATCTTTATCGAAGAATAAGCCGGCATCGAGTCCATTTCTAAGCATTCACAGCAATTATCACATATTTTGTCTTTGTCTATATCACAATAACTGCAACGGTTACATCGATTGCAAATCTTTTCTTCTAAAACACATTCTTGTTGTCGCATATAAACACCTCGGTATTTCACTTTGTTACGATCAAGCCATGCAGAGATTATATCAAAAAAGCCAAGACGATTCAAGCTGATGCGAATCTTATCATTGTGTAATTAACGCCGGAACTAAAAGCTTCTGCCCGGGATATATGGTATTTGAAGAAAGATTGTTCATTTCTCTTAAATTATAGACCAGTTTGCGGGGATCAGTGTAATTGGAACCCTCAATCGACTGCGCAATGCTCCAAAGTGTATCTCCTCTGGAAACAACAACATAATGAGGTTCCTCTGCTTGATTACTGGCGGTTACACGTGAATCCCAGCTTGTATGGGCGCACATGACGACGACTACCACTAGTATAAATGAGATTAACAAAAAAAATCGTGAGATGGGTGTTTTTTTAGTCCGTTTCCTTCGTATTTGTTTGATGGTTCTGCGTGTACTTTTCATTATCTGCCCTCCCAAACACATGTTCGATTGACTTCATTTTAACACGAACGTATGTTCTCGTCAAGAGGCAAAAGGCAAAATCCGCTAAAGCGAACAAATGTTTGCATGCTTTGCCTGTCTATGCTATACTAGAAGCAAATAATTGCCAGAGGGAATTTTTAAAAGGCGGTGATTTGGTGAAATTGAATAATAAGAACAATCGTCAGCTGGCCATCCTTGAATTTATCGAGAGCGAGAAAAAGAGCAAAGGCTATCCTCCTTCCGTCCGTGAGATCGCAAAAGCCGTTGGCCTAAGATCATCTTCAACTGTTCACGGGTATCTCCGTAAACTCGAAGATGACGGTTACATTAGAAGAGATCCAACGAAACCCAGAGCGATCGAGATCCTGGCGGAAAGAGAATTCGATTCAGACAAGAGCAATTTATATGCCGATAGCTCAAGTTATATGTCTATCCCCTTGGTTGGCAGGGTTACGGCAGGAGAACCTATTTTGGCGGCCGAGAGTATTGAGGATACCTATCCCCTCCCTACTGAATTTTGCAAAGGGAATGAAGTTTTTATGCTTAGGATAAAAGGGGAAAGCATGATTGATGATGGGATTTTCGATGGTGATTATGTGGTTGTTAATAAACAAGATACAGCGCAAAATGGAGACATTGTTGTTGCGTTGCTGGAAGATGAAGCAACGGTGAAACGGTATTATAAAGAAGAAAATCATATACGTCTGCAGCCAGCTAATGAGCATATGGAACCTATCAGGACACCCGATGTAAGCGTTTTAGGTAAAGTTATTTCCCTTATCCGGAAGGTTAACTGATTTATCTGATAAGACTAACGGCAGAACATAAAAAAATTGGACCTGAGACTAATAAATTAGTCAGTAGGTCCAAAATTTTTTGTTTCTTTATAAAATTAACTGGCGAATAAAAAGAGAAACCATGGAAACTGCTATAGCAAACTTAAGCAATGTTCCTGTGAGGATGCCGAAAAAAGTGCCCAGCCCTATAGAGGCTGCTTTGCCCGATTTGTTTCCCGCTACCATCTCTCCTAAAATCGCACCAGCCAGAGGTCCTGCAATGATCCCCCAAATGGGAAGCAAAAAAAGACCAATGATTCCACCAATAAATGCTCCCCACATGCCTATACGTGATGCTCCGAATCTCTTTGCACCAAATAAACTTGAAAGATAGTCGGCTGCTGTTCCTATTACAGTTAAAGCTGCCATAGCGACTATGAACTCAGAAGTGATTGCATGAAATCCTGTTTGGTATGCATACAAGGATATACCTGCCAAAATAAAAGGGAGCCCCGGTAGACCGGGAACGATCACTCCTAACAGGCCCGACCCTATCAATATCCAAGCGAAAACTACGATCATGTATTGTATCATCTTTTTTTCCTTCTCTCTTAGTTTTTCCTTAATCCTTGTCGAGGCTTTCTGCTGACAATGCATTAGAAGCGTTCTACAGAAAACCCAGTATCTTTCAAAGTGTTGGAGTAGCAAACTATCGATGGGTAATTTTTTGGAGGCGTCGGCAAAAAGAAATCAAGGTCTCTTTGTTATCAAATAGTATACTTTTAGTAATATCATAGCGCTGCTCATCAGATTTTGGTTAGAGCAAAATACGTTACTTGCCCGAGAAGCTCCTGATCAATCGTGGCTGGTTTCCTCCTACCTAATCCTCAAATTTCCTATCTATAAATGGCGAAACATGGTCAATATCATAGCGCATTATTTTTGCTTCTATGATCGTATGATCTTTTTCAAATTTTTGAAGTAAGACTTGCCCGTGGTTGTGGATAAATGAAACAACGTCCCCTTTATCGTAAGGAATTCGTAAAAAAACGGTTACTCTTTCCCGATCCAAATAAGATGAAATCCCCCGCATCAGTTCTGGAATGCCTTCTTTAGTCAATGCAGAAATGGGATAGCTGTCTGGTATATCTTTTGTTTTTTTTATTTGCCGCTCACCAAAAGAAAGTCGATCAATCTTATTTAAAGCTGTAAAAGTCTTACGATCCGAAATATCCAATTGGCTTAAGACATTTTGTACAGCTTCGATTTGTTCCGGGTATTTTGGATGGCTTACATCGACAACGTGCAGAAGAATATCAGCTTCAGCGACCTCTTCCAAAGTGGCCTTAAAAGCCGCGACTAAATGATGCGGTAAATTGTGAATAAACCCCACTGTATCTGAAAGCAAAACAGTATGGTTATTAGGGAGTGTAATTTGTCGCGTAGTTGGGTCAAGAGTTGCAAAAAGCTTGTTTTCGGCAAGAACTTCTGCATCTGTTGATGCATTAAGAAAAGTTGACTTTCCTGCATTGGTATATCCTACTAGCGCAATGGTGGCAAGTGGTATCGATCGCCTGCTTTTTCTATGAAGCTGCCGATGTTTTCGCAGCTCTTTGATTTCTTGTTCTATATCATGTATACGATTCCTGATATGCCTGCGGTCGGTCTCTAATTTGGTCTCACCAGGACCCCTTGTCCCTATTCCACCACCAAGCCGGGAAAGCACGGTCCCCTTTCCACTTAACTGAGGAAGTAGATAGTTTAACTGAGCCAGTTCTACCTGGAGTTTTCCCTCTTTTGACCTAGCACGCATCGCAAAAACGTCCAGAATGAGCTCTGTTCTGTCAATAATTTTGGTTTCGGTCTTTTCTTCAAGATTCCTTTTCTGTCCGGGAGAGAGTTCTTCTGCAAAGATAATCATGTCAATAGAGTTATCTATACAGTATTCACGGATTTCTTCGGCTTTCCCTTCCCCAACATAATACGCCACATCGGGTTTTTTTCGCCTTTGTACAAAGCACTTTGTGACATCTGCTCCCGCAGTTTGAGCCAGTTCATTGAGTTCATCGAGAATATCTTCTGGAAACCAGCTGCCGGTAGCTCCTGTGTCGATCGCTACTAAAACGGCACTTTCTTTTTTGTTTGTGCTAATCTCATGCAAAGCTTTTTTCACCAGCAACACCTCAACTGGTATTATATCATATTATTAGACTGCCAAAACAGATTGAAATAACTTAAGTGATTCTGTCTAATTAATTTCATTTCCCAATTTTATTGAAATTTAAGTTGTTTTAATATCTTTTAGAAGGAATTAGTGAGTCATGTTGAAATATGTATAAAGTTAAGAAATGAACTTTACTGAGTTTTGGAAGGAGGAAGTATTTTGGGTAACGTTTTTATAGAAATGCTGATAATATTGGCGCTATTGGTTACAAACGGTGCTCTGGCCGGAGCAGAGATCGCCATTGTAGCCTCGAAACGTGTAACTTTACAGCAAATGTATAATAGTGGTGATAGTCGGGCCTCTATTGCTTTAGATTTAATGGATAATCCCAACAGGATGTTTTCAACGATCCAGATAGGGATTACCTTTATCGGGATCGCCGCCGGAGCTTTTGGGGGAGCTACATTTGCTGTAAAGCTAAGTGAATACCTTCTAGAGATTCCTTTGTTAGCCGGCTATGCTTCAATTCTAAGCTATGGAATTATAGTCGTTTTTATATCCTACCTAACTTTGATCATTGGGGAACTTGTTCCTAAGAGGTTAGCTTACGGGAACCCTGAGGCTATGTCGGCTTTTCTTGCCCGAAGCTTATTAATCCTATCGTACATATCTGCCCCCGTTGTAAAAGTCCTAAGTGTATCAACCGAGATTCTTCTTCGATTATTGGGTGCAAAATCCACCGGGAAACCGGAAGTAACCGAAGAAGAAATTCGCATACTTATAAAACAAGGAGCAGACGAAGGCTTGTTTGATGAGGCAGAGCATGATCTTGTCGAAAGAGTGCTTCGTCTTGATGATAAAAGAATTACCGCTATTATGACTCCTGAGAATAAAGTGGTTTGCCTTGATGTAAATGACGATTCTTCGGTAAACAGAAAGAAAGTAATAGATCATGATTTTACCCGTTTTATCGTATGTGAAGGCAGCATGAATCGTATTTTGGGGGCTGCTCATGTCAAACAGCTACTGACTGATTGTTATGCTGAAAGAGATTTTGATCCTAAAAGAAAGTTAGAACCTGTCATGTTTGTCACGGAGAATTTACGAGTACTGGAAGGACTGCTCAAATTTAAGGAATCTAAAGAATCGATCGCGATTGTTATAAATGAATATGGGAATGTGCAGGGAATTGTCACCATTACTGATTTTTTAAAAGCAATTGTTGGTTCTGTCGGCTCTCTTGAGCAGGTTTACAGTCAATATGTGGTTCAAAGGGATGACGGTTCATGGCTTGTGGAAGGATCGGCAGGAATTGACAAGCTCAAATACATAATGAATGTTTCCCTTTTGCCTGGAGAAGAGCGAGACAACTATGCAACAGTAGCGGGCTTTGTCATGTACTATTTGGATCGGGTTCCTAAAGAAGGAGATTCATTCTATTGGGACAAGTGGAGGATTGAAATCGTTGATATGGATGGTCTTCGCATAGACAAGGTTTTGGTTATTCGACCCGGGGATGATCATTTGGAATGAAGAGTTAGTGGCATGTAGTTAGCAAAAACTAAGAACCTCAGTTTCGTCTGTTCTTGGGAGCGGACACCAAAAATAGATTACCGAAAAGGAATGGTAATCTATTTTTTACGGCAGTAACTATTTGGCCTGTTATTGCGTTCTATTAATCTTCTTTTTTTTCGTCTGTTTCTGAAGCGTACTTAGCAGCCTCCGTAAACGAATGATTGATAGCCCTGGAGGGAGTTATGGTAGAAATCGCGTGCTTGTAGACACATTGCTGTTTCCCTTCGTTTTCCATAATAATTGTAAAATTATCAAAACCCCTGACATGGCCTTTTAGCTGGAATCCATTTACAAGGTATACTGTGACAGGCACATTTTCCTTTCTTATTTGGTTCAAGAAACTATCCTGCAGATTGATTTGGGTTCTCGTCATCCATATCCCTCCATTTTAAATTTCCGGCCTTTACTTACCATTCTACGAGGTTTTTATATATCCTTTATCACAGAAAGAACATTTCTGCTGAGATCTTCAACCGAATCGTAGGAAGTCACATCAAACCAGGTGATCGCTTTGTCGCTACGAAACCAAGTATACTGCCTTTTTGCATACCGGCGTGTTTCTTGTTTTGTTTCTTCAACTGCCTCCTCTAAAGACATCTTATTTTCAAGATAGGCGGCAATTTGTTTGTATCCTAGTCCTTTCATTGAAAATAAGTCCGTTGAATACCCAAGTGCAAGCAAATTCTCTACCTCTTTAATAAGACCTGCTGAAATCATTTCATCAACACGCTGTTCTATTCTTCTGTATAGTTTTTCCCGGTCCAAAGTAAGCCCAATTTTGCTGACCCCAAACCCCATTTTTTCTAAGTATGAAGGTTTCTTTTTCTGATCAGAGATAGGCTTGCCGGTCTGGTTATAAACTTCTAAAGCCCTGATGATCCTTCGAACATCATTGGGATGAATTTTTTTTGCGCTGTTGGGATCAATTTCATGTAACAATGAATGTAAAGCTTTGTTTCCTTTTTCTTCGGCAAATCGTTCGAGTCGTTTCCTGTAATCCCAATCGGTTTGCGAAGAATCAAAATCATAACCTTCCAAAACAGCTTTAACATATAAACCCGTGCCGCCTACCATTAGGGGAACTCTCCCTCTATCAGAAATTTCTTTTATACAAGCCACAGCCATTTTTTGATAATCGTAAGCAGTAAAAGATTCGTGGGGATAAACAACGTCGATCAAGTGATGGGGAATTTTTTTTCTCTCTTCTTCCGTAGGTTTGGCTGTCCCAATGTCCATAAGCTTGTATACTTGCATTGAGTCTGCTGAAACGATCTCTCCGCCCATCTTAATGGCTATATCAATTCCCAGCTTTGTTTTACCGGACGCTGTAGGCCCGATGATGACAACTAGAGTTTTGTCCATTTAAAAATCCCTCTCTCTTTTCAATCACACCAAACTGTGTTTTTATTCCTCTCCCTACTTTTAGGGGGGTAAAGCCCAATCGGCTAAACTCAGGGCTGTTTGTTCTTTCTTTTAGGACTACTCTTCTTTTTGCAGCTCGAACAGCGTTAGCAACGGCTTCTTTTGAAAGGGGAGATTGGTTTGAAAGTAAACGTATGCCGTCAATACCATATGAGTCATGAATGGTATCTCTAAACATCGGATCAAAATAAACAACATCAAAATAATTTTCTCTGGCGTTTATTAAGAATTTTTCATATCGTTGGTGCAGTATCTTGATTCTAAAAAGAGCTTCCTTTTCAGAACAGGAGGCCTCCTGTTCTGCATAGTCCAAAAACCCCGCCTTTGTCAAGGTAGCAATCTCCCATTGAGATTCTAACCCATAGACGATGCCTCCCTGCCCCACTACATGAGAGGATACAATGGCATCTGCGCCTAAGCCCATAGTACAGTCTAATACTTTATCTTTAGGTTTGAGACCCATTGCTTTTACCATTCGATCCGGTTTACCTCTTTGCAGAGCCAATATGCGCAGCTTGGACATATTCGGATGGAATCTGATTTCTGTTTCATTGTACCAATAATAAAGTTCTGCATTTGTAAATACGAAAATTCCTTCTGCATTGTATTTTAAAGAGATGTTTTTCAGGCTCGTTTTTCTTTTGACAAAAAGCAGTTTGTTTTCAGCCGCGAAGCTTTGAGCCTTTTCAAATGTCTTCTGTTTTGAGTTTTGGCTTGTTGTCACAATGTAGTCTTTCATAAAGATCCCTTCTTCATATACGTTTAAAACGTTTTTCAAGTTCTGTTAGAGAAAACCTTAACATGGTGGGTCTTCCGTGCGGGCAGGTATAAGGAGACTCTGCGCAAAATAGCTGTCTGATAATTTCTTCCATCTCTTCAGAGGTAATTCGGTCCTTGGCTTTCACAGAAGATCTGCAAGCAGCCGTAATCATTTTTTCTTTTTGAAAATCAAACGAGGCGGTCTTTATTCGGGGTATCGACGAGACTTCTTCGAGGATTTGATGTATGACGGATTCTATTTGATCTTCTGGGATAAACGCAGGGATGGCATGCACAAGAATCGTCCTCCCGCTTGTCTGTGTGATCTGAAATCCGATGTCTTCAAAAATCCTACGGGTCTCACTGACAAATTCCTGCTCTGACGGCGTGAGCTCAATAGCAAAAGGCACTAATCGTTTTTGCTGGACAGGAGACTTTTTCTCTTCGTCTTTCATGAGTTTTTCATACAATACCCTTTCTTGAGCAGCATGTTGGTCAACAATAAGCATTTCTTCACCGACTTCAGCTGCAATATAAGTAGAAAACACATGGCCGATGATTCGAATGTCAAATGAATCATGATGAGAATATGCATACTCTGCTGATTGGTTTTCAGTACTTTCTTTATTGTCAGGTCTGCAAGACTGTTCATCTGATTTTTCGGCTGCCGTTGCGTTTGAATCCTGTTTATGGGTAAATTTTTGATCGTAGGAAAAGACCGCTTGATTTTGTTTTTGTTGGTTCTCTTTGGCAGGCGATTTAATAATATCGGGTGTATGATTATATTGTGCTAACGATTCCTTGATTGACTTGACGACTATATCATAGATGTCAGACCCATGGTGAAAGCGAATTTCTGATTTTGCAGGATGCACGTTGATGTCTAGTTCTTCGGGTTTTAAGTGCAAATTGAGGATTGTTATAGGGTATCGATGCATAGGAAGCAGATCTCCATAAGCTTTCAGGACCGCATCATCGATAAGCGGGCATTGGACAAAGCGGCGATTGACGAAAACAGAGATATGTTTCTTATTTCCTCTGGTCATCGCTGCCGGGGCCGTGAAACCCTCTAGCGTTATGTGCTTGTTTTGCGATTGTAAAGAGACCATTTTCCGGGCGATTTCTAGACCGTATATACTCATGATCACATCCAAAACATCGCCTTGGCCGGTAGTTTGAAAAATTACTTTACCTTTATTGGTTAAGCGAAAAGCGACTTCCGGGTATGCTAATGCATATTTTGCAACGAGATCGCTGATGGAAGCGTTTTCAGCACTCACAGAACGAAGGAACTCTTTTCTGGCTGGCGTATTAAAAAATAGGTCTTTAATTAAAATTGAGGTGCCCTCAGGACAGCCAACATGATCTTCATTGATTTTTTGGCCACCTTCAAAGTAGAGGTAGGTTCCCGATAAAGCTCCTTTTTGTTTCGTTTTCATTTCGAGTTTTGAAACAGAGGCAATACTAGGCAGGGCTTCACCACGAAATCCTAGGGTTGCAATGGAGGCTAGATCACTGGATTTTTGAATTTTACTAGTGGCATGTCTTTGTAAAGCAAGACCGGCATCTTTTTCGGACATTCCGTGTCCATTGTCAACAACATGAATCTTGTGTAAACCTCCATTTTCAATGTAAATAGATATATTCGTAGCTTTAGCATCAAGTGAATTCTCAATGAACTCTTTCACTACAGAGGCAGGTCGTTCTATGACCTCCCCGGCAGCAATCTGATTTGATGTTTCTTCTGAGAGCACTTGGATAGTGGGAATTGGTTTTTCACTCATCTGATTCACCTTCTTGGCTCATATTCTTAAGTTCATTCAGTATGTGAAGGGCTTCAAGAGGGGTCGTATTTTCGACATTGATGTTTTCCAGTTTTTTTAAGACGGGATGGTTCTTATTAGCAAAAAAGGCTAGTTGTTCGCTGTCATTTGCAGCGGGTCCATCATTTGTTTTTCTGATGTTTTTGCTGGCTTCTTCTCTTTTTTCTAATGAAAACAAAATTTCTTTGGCTCTTTGTAAAACAGGTTTTGGAAGGCCTGCTAGTCTTGCCACCTGAATACCGTAGCTCCTATCTGCCCCGCCGTGTTTGATCTTATGAAGGAAAATCACTTGTTCTCCCTTTTCTTTTACTGCCACTGAATAATTACAAACCCGAGGCAGCAGCTCTTCAAGTTCAGTTAATTCATGGTAATGAGTAGCGAATAATGTTTTACACTGCAGACTTGGATGATTATGGATATACTCTGCCACCGACCAAGCAATGGAAAGACCATCAAAGGTGCTTGTTCCCCTTCCTACTTCATCTAGAATAAGTAGGCTTTTTGGCGTAGCATGTTCTAAAATTTGGGCCACCTCATTCATTTCCACCATAAAGGTGCTTTGTCCGGAGGCTAGATCATCTTGAGCTCCAACCCTGGTGAAAATCCTATCGACAACGCCTATGATAGCTTGATCGGCAGGGACAAAAGAGCCTATTTGGGACATCAAAACAATAAGAGCAATTTGCCTCATGTAAGTTGATTTCCCGGCCATATTGGGTCCGGTAATGATGAGCAGCGTTTGATCTTCCATGCCGCAGGCGACGTCGTTTGGAACAAATTCTCCGGGATTCATTGTGTTTTCCACTACCGGGTGACGGCCGGAGGTTACATGAATTTCCAAGGAGTTGTTCACCACAGGTTTGCAGTATTGATTTCGGGCAGCTACCTCAGCAAGAGAAATAATGGCATCCAAAGCGGCGAGATGCCGGCTGTTTTCAAGAATCGCGGAAGCACACTGATTTACTTTGTCTCTAAGATTACAAAAAGCTTCATATTCTAGAGAAGCTAGCTTTTCTTCCGCGCCCAAGATCTTTGATTCATATTCCATCAGCTTGTCGGTTGTATATCTTTCTGCATTAGTAAGGGTTTGCTTTCTTCTATAGTGGTCGGGAACAAGATGAGCGTAACTTTTGGTTACTGTGAAATAATAGCCAAAAACGCGATTGTATCCGATTTTTAAGGTCTTAATTCCTGTCTTCTTCTTCTCTTCGGCCTCATATGACCCGAGCCAGTGTTTCCCTTCTTTGGCTGCCCTCCGGTACTCATCAATTTCCCGGCAAAAACCTTCTTTGATCAGACCGCCATCTTTTAGTGTCAAGGGAGGGTCTTCAGCAATGCCACTTGCAAGCATGTCAACAAGATCATCCAAAGGGTGAAGCCGATCGTACAGTTGTTTGAGAAGGAAAGATTCACCAGCTGCTAACAATTCTTGTATGACGGGAGTCATTGCTAAAGATTGTGCTAATGCCTTTAAATCGCGAGCATTGGCCCGGTCGCAGGCAGTTCTGGCAGTCAGTCTATCAAGATCGTAGATCTCTTTCAATTGTTCTTTAAGATCATGGCGTAAAAAATGATGATTAGTGATCTCTTCTACAGCATCAAGTCGTTCATTAATTCTATCTTCTTGAATAAGAGGTTGTTCTGTCCACTGACGAAGCAATCTTCCGCCCATGGCAGTAACTGTTTTGTCTAAAACCCACAATAAACTGCCCTTCGTCTTCCCGTCTTTTATCGTTTGGGTCAGCTCCAAATTGCGTCTTGTGGCTGCGTCCAAAGTCATAAAGGATGAGACCTCGTAAGTCTTCAGTTCAGTGATATGGGCAAACGCCCCTTTTTGAGTCTCTTTTAGATAGTTAAAAGCCGCCGCCGCGGCGCGAACGGCCATAGGTTTTTCTTCACATCCGAATTTTTCCAATGTTGTTTCTTCAAAATGGCTTAGTAGATTATTTCGGGCTCGCTGGTATGGCATTTCATGTTCTTTTATGCTGGCAATTCTGTTTCCGCCCCACTCTTCTGCAAACTGAGACCATTTTTCTTTCTCAAAAATAGCATCACCCAGCAGGAGCTCAGCCGGTCTTAATCGGTGAAGTTCATTTTTAAGGGCAGATAAAGAATTATCACTATCTATCTGGGTAGTATAAAATTCTCCGGTGGATAAATCAACAGATGCAATACCGAAAACATTCTCTTCTTCCAGGACAATGCAAAGATAATTATTATGTTTTTCATCAAGTAGTCCGGGATCCATTACGGTTCCGGGTGTGATAATTCTGGTTACTTCTCTTTTAACGACTCCTTTAGCCTCTTTTGGATCTTCGACCTGTTCACATATCGCAACGGTTTGACCGTTTTCGATCAAAGTAGCTATGTATCCTTCAGCAGCATGAAAAGGAATCCCGGCCATGGGAACCCTGTTCCCTTTCCCTGCTTCCCGGCTAGTAAGAGTCAAATCCAAGATTTGAGCTGCTTTTTGGGCATCTTCAAAAAACATTTCGTAGAAGTCGCCTAAACGAAAAAACAAAATAGAGTTAGGGTGCTTTTCTTTTATGCCTAAAAACTGCTGCATCATGGGGGTGTAGCGGCTCAATCCATCATACCTCCTTGATCCTGTAAGAACAAGCTATGATTACAATTAGGATAATCTTTTAGAAAACAAAGTCCACGTTCTTGCTTCAGTAATGCGGACAGTTAATTCATCTCCAGGCTTTGTTGATTCCTCTTCTTTTTTGGGGAGCAAAACCAGCTTGTTTGTTCTAGTTCTGCTTGCCCACACCTGAGGGTTTGTTTTACTTACTCCTTCGATCATCACTTCCATTTTATGGCCTACTAATGATTGATTGGTTTTTAGAGAAATGCTGTTTTGCCTGCTCATCAACTCTTGGAGCCTCTTTTTTTTCTTTTCTTCGTCAATTGGCCCGCTCATCGCAGCAGCCGGAGTTCCGCCCCGGTTTGAGTAAACGAAAGTGAAAGCAGCGTCCCATTCAATTTTTTCCACAAGGTCGACAGTATCTAAAAAGTCTTCTTCCGTCTCGCCTGGAAAACCAACAATGATGTCAGTTGTAATACTCACGTTAGGTATTTCTTCTCTTATGTTTTTTACCAGTTCAAAGTAGTCTTCTCTTGTATATTTTCGATTCATCCGTTTTAAGATGCGGTTGCTCCCCGATTGAATCGGAAGATGAATATGCTCACATACATGCTTTGTTTCACTTATGGTCTCGATTAGCTTTTGCGAAAAATCTTTCGGATGGGAAGTCATAAATCTGATTCGTTTTCGATTTGCTATCTTGTCCACTTCTGCTATTAAGTCGGCAAAGTCAATTTCCGGTGATAAATCTGCACCGTATGAATTCACATTCTGGCCTAGCAATGTAATTTCTTTGGTACGGTCATGCTCGACCAATTCCTTGATCTCGTTGATGATATTTTGCGGCTGTCTACTTCTCTCCCTCCCTCTTACATAAGGGACAATACAGTAGCTGCAGAAGTTATTGCACCCGTGCATAATGGGGATCCATGCCCGGAATGAGTCTTTTCTTGTTTTTGGCAGGTGCTCGATAATAGGTCGGTTTTCATTTTCAAGGATACGCGAAACCGTATTATTTGATCGGCTGGCTTTATCAATCATTTCCGGTAAAAGATGCATCGCATCGGTTCCTAATACAAAATCTATGTGAGGAGCTTTTTCTTTAAGGCGTTTTTCTTCCCCGGGTTTTTGCACCATACAACCACACACACCGATAATGGTGTGTGGTTGTTCTTTTTTTATTTTTTTAACGGATCCGATTTTGCCATAAATTTTCCTCTCGGCACTTTCTCTTACACAGCAAGTATTAAAGAGTATTACATCGGCCTCTTTTTCGCTTTCAGATGGTACATAGCCTAATGACTCAAGCTGACCGGCTAATATTTCTGAATCATGCTCATTCATCTGGCAGCCATAAGTAAAAATATAATAAGTAGGAATATCGCTGTCTTGATTTATCTTTCTTTGTCGGTTGTTCATTGCTCTATTACTATCTTCAGGTGACATCAAGATATTGACCTCCTAACGAATCAAAAAAACGAGGGAAAAAAAGCTTGAAAAAAGAATTGATCAATCAGCACAAACACCCCAAGTGCAAAAACATAATAGGAGAAAACGGCCAGTGATCCTTTGGTTAATACTTTTAACATATATTTGATGGCAAAATAGCTGGCTATTGCTGCAGAGACTGTGCCTGCCAAAATCGGTATGGTATTAATGCTTTCCAGTAAAGCACCTGAGTATACTTCCCTTATTTCAAGTAAGCTAGCACCTAGTATAACAGGGATGGATAGTAAAAAGGAGTATCGAGCAGCTTCTATACGGTCCATCCCTCTAAAAAGTGCCCCGACAATGGTCATGCCGGACCTAGAGATAGCTGGCATTATGGCAAATGATTGCATGAAACCAATAAATGAAGCGTCAAGATGAGTCATTTCAGCGATTTCCTTTTCCCCTCTTCGTATCTTTTCAGCGGAGAATAAGACAAGACCTGTCAATATAAAATTGATCCCTATTGTTTGTCCTGTTTCAAAGATAGAGCGGAAAAAACCACTGAAAGCAAGTCCAATTGCCCCTGTGACAACAGCACCCGTCAACAGTAGTAGAGGCAGTTTATCGAAAGGGTTTTTCACAATGTGCAAAATGTCTTCAAAAAACACCACAAATATGGCAAGCAGAGAACCTAGATGGACAAATATAGTAAAGGTTAATGATCCTTCAGTAATGCCGAAAAGACGATGTAAGAGGACGAGGTGCCCTGAACTGCTTACCGGAATAAATTCAGTCAGACCTTGAATAGTGCCAAGTATCAAAGCTTGTATAAGTGACAACAGCAATTCCCTCACTTTCTTCGTTGATTTACCCAAATATTATACCATTCATGGATTTAGAATTAAAGGAAAAAAGCAGGATACACCCGATGTGCATCCTGCCGGCCGATCAGAACGCGAGCTACTTAAGCATGGTAAGAACAGCTTTTTTCAGAAGTTTAGGTGCATGGTGGTAAGAAAAATCTACATTGAGCCTTTCCGTAAACTTGTGCGCATCTTTACCAAATGGGCCGACATTAAAAATTGGGATATTCAGTTTTGCCAAGTCATCTAAAGGAAGAGAATAACGCTGTCCCCAGGTAGGCATGTTTGGTTTGAGCATCTCTATCACATCATCGGCATCCTGAAGTCCGCAGTAACTCATATCGGAGATGCCCTTGTGAAAGCGGTTGATGTGAAGACGAAAACCAAGCTCTGAGTCTGCATAATCATCGAGTTCTTGAACCATTCCCAGTAGCTTCTTTTCTTTTTCTGTTTCCCCTGAATTACGGATATGCGGATAGTACGGCGGGGCAAACGATATGACGATCATAGGATCTTTGTCCGGACAAAAACGATGAACTTCAGAAACGACTTTCAACGAAAATTCTCTTTCATCAATAGTTGTGTGTACTTTCCAAGTGTTTATGTAATCATTAATATGGAGCCGAAACTTTTCACCATGTTCTTGTAAAGCCATTTCGTATATTTCGGCAAATGTATAGACTTTTGGCTCCCAGGGCACTGTAGGTGCTTCCTGATTAGTAAACGCAGCATATTTCTCTGCCTCTCTTTTCATTTTATCTAAAGCTGAAGCGAAGGCATCTTCAGAGATGGAAACAAGTTTTTGCAGCACTTCCTTTGGAGAACGTGTCAGTGTAAAAACATTATAATAAGAGACGTTGGCCTGGGGAGTAGAGACATTATATAATTCTTTTGTATCCTTAGTCTTTAAATTAGTGGGAGGCATGGATGATTCTCCATCTGCCATGTCAGCCAATTCAGCATTGGATTCAAGTCGCCGCTGAACTTCAGAGAACAGTAAATTAGCATTGATGCCACCGAAAGGATCGGATGCATGTGTCTCTTTGCCTACACAATAAAACATAGGCAGGACCTTTCCTATTGCTCCGATGTATACATTAAATGTCCCGTCAGAATTAAAAGGAGCCGGCTCGCTGTCGATAACTGCTTGATAATCCAAACTTTGTTTTTCTTTTAGTTCGTTAAGATAAGGCACGGCACCGAGCATTCCAGCGGAATTGTTCTCCTCGTCAGGGACGGACAAAAATAAAATATTTCCTTCCAGTTCTTCTGGTTTCTGGGCCAACTCTTCTAGCAGACAAATTTGAAGAGCTCCTCCACACTTCATATCCATTACGCCTCTGCCAAATAGCCACTCGCCTGATTGAAGATCACTGCGGACATTAGGAGGCAGTATACTAGGATTGATTGCTTTTGTTAATGATATGGGATCAAGAGCTAACTCTTTGTAGGCACCATAGTCACTCAGCCCAACGATATCATGATGATTAAGCAAAACCACTGTTTTATCAGACTTTCCTTGCAAGTAAGCTGTGACGAAGTAGCGGCCGAGGGCATCGTCAGGTATGGGATTTAACTGAATAAATTCGGGGTTATCTTGAAAATAGGTGATTTCTTTCAGAATTTCATATATTTCCTTGGCCATCCCTTTTTCTTCGGCTGTCCCGGAAGTGCTGGTAAAAGAGACCATTCGCAAAAGAATTTCTTCGATTTTTTCGGGATTATTCCAGCTCATAGTAATTTTCCTCCTTTGTCTTCTTTTTCATTAATTCGCTTTTTCAATTGCTGAATCCTGTAATTGCATCCTTTTTTCTAGTTACCAAAAAGGGAATGCGATCTTTATGAAGAATCTGTATTTGGATAAATTGAACATAAAGCTTAAATGTGGTATCATAGAGGGCAAAGTGAGGTGATTGACATGATTACAAAAGACATGGTCATTAAGGACGTCATCGATGGATACCCAGGTGCGGTTAAGGTTTTTATGAAACACGGTCTGCGCTGCGTTGGATGAGGAGGCGCTCTCTTTGAGACTGTCGAGCAGGGTGCTCGAGCACATGGAATCAATTTGGACGACCTTATGAAAGATCTGTCTGAGCTGTCGGAAAGCAGCTAGAATGTTATTAGTAAAAGGCACCGCAAGTTATTATAACTTGGCGGTGTCTTTTCTTATGGACAGTATTTATGTTTGTGAAGAATACTCAGCTGATCACTTGAATCATATTGGCACTGGGATCTTCTGTTCCTTCCAGACGGCATTGGCTTTCTTTTAGTATCTTGATATAATCTACCACTTCTTTGGTAATCCTTTCACCGGGACAGATGATAGGAATACCGGGCGGGTAAGCCATAATCATTTCTGCACTTATTTCTCCTAACGCGCTTTTTATCGGTACCGGCTTTGTTTTACTGTGAAAAGCGTCTGTTGGTGACAGAACCATGTCAGGGATATCAGGTAAGTTGATTTCATGTGCTTTTCTCTTTTCTCTGATGAGAGATGATTTGGCGGACAGGCTTTTGATACCATCAACTAGGCGTTGGCTGTTTTTCAAGCTATCCCCTAAGGAAAAAACCGCTAGAAGGTTATATGAGTCCGACATTTCAAAGGCGATCGAATGACGGTCCCTTAAAAACTTTTCCGCTTCATACCCATGTAAACCTAATGCTTTTACTGTTATGGTTACTTTAGTAGGGTCTGTCATAAAACAGCCGGGTGTTTCATTTACTTCTTTCCCGAATACATGAACCCCATCAATACCATCAATTTTCCATCTCGTCTTTTCAGCGATATCTATTACTTGGGACAGCATTTTATTTCCATAGACAGCAAGTTGGCTACGTGCAGCATCTAGAGAGCTTAAAAGCACATAGGAGGGGCTTGTAGTTTGTGATAAGTTCAAAAATGATTTTATTCGGTGTGGGCGGATCCGAATGTTGCTGCTCAGCAGTATCGAACTTTGGGTCATCGACCCTCCTAGTTTGTGCATACTTACCGCGCTCATCGCTGCACCCGCTTTCATGGCTGAGTCGGGAAGGCTAGGGTGAAATGGAAAGTGTGCCCCATGAGCTTCGTCTGCAATTACGGGGACTTTATAAGCATCGGCTATCTTTATGACTCGTTGAATATCGCAGGTCATTCCGTAGTATGTTGGATTTATTACAAAAACTGCTTTTGCCTCCGGAACCTTTTGTAATGCTGTTTGCACAGCCTCTGGGGTAATGTTTTTGGTTATTCCCCTCTCTTGATCTATTTCCGGCTTCATATAGACAGGAATGGCTCCACTGAGAATAATGCCCCCAATAACTGATTTATGAACATTGCGCGGGACGATAATTTTTTCTCCTGTTTTGCACAGGGCCATGATCATGGCTTGAATGCCTGAAGTCGTGCCGTTTACAAGAAAAAACGCCTGATCTGCTCCATAGGCATCGGCCGCCAATTTTTCGGCTTCTTTAATGGCATGTTTGGGATGGCATATGCTATCTAGATCAGGCAGTATAGTCAGATCCATATTCATTACTTTTGAACCAACAAAGTCAGTGAAAGGTTTCATCCCTTTTCCATGTTTGTGGCCCGGCACATGAAACGAAATGGTTTCTGACGATATGTACTTTTTCACAGCATCAAAGAGTGGTGTGCTTTCTTGCTTTTCTAAGTTCATAATACCACCTTCCTAGTAGTACAATACTAATTAAAACACAAGAAAAGACGTGCTATGAACAGTCAAGAGTAAATATTGGTCTTTGACAATCACATAAAGGTTCTGGGATTAATTTTTACCAGGTGGGTTGCATTGGTGATCCGGTTCAAAGGGCTTATTGTTTTTCCAGATGGAATACACTAAATGAGCCAATCTTCTGGCCACGGCTCCGGTAGCCACATTGGCATGCTTGCCCTGACTGCGTTTTAACTCGTAGAACTCTTTTAACGCCGGGTTAAAGAGCCGTGCGGAGACAGGGGCCATC
>SLNR01000135.1 GCA_007132905.1 Candidatus Sumerlaeota bacterium
AGATCCTGGGCGGCCAAAGCACCCTGGTTAGGCTCTCCCTCTAATGCTGATAGATGAAAACCCATGGACACAAGGTCAGTGATGATCTCCTGTCTGATAAATTCATCGACCGCTTCTGTATAAAAGGGGACATGGGCCGTGATTCTTATCTGTTTGTTGTTTTGCATGAACTTTTGCAGCATTTCCCGGTGAACCCGGTCGATATTGATAAAACCATCAAGAACAATCCAATCAACGGGTTCAAGGTGTGTTTTGGCGACGGCTTTATCCGCCGCCAAAAGCGAAACATCGTCCACATCCATCATGTTTTTTTCGGATAGAAGCTCTTGATACAGTTCATACACCGAAGCAACCGCCTTCATTCTTTCTCGGTCATCACCTGTCAGGCTACTGCGAGATATCTTGTTATAAAGATCTTCCGGTTTAATATAACCCCTTTTCATCTCTTTGATCATCACATGCATTTCCTCGGCCAAGCCATCGGTATGGGCCGACTCAAAAAAATACCAGCCTTCTTCTTTAAGACTTAGACAAGCTTTTTGAAGGATTAGAAGTGAGGTTTCTTGGTCAATAACCCTTTTATCAAAACGGCTTTGACCCAAAATGAATCGCTCTAATTCCTCAAATCCGCCCACTTTGATATGCATAAACCCATCACACAATTCTGTGATGGTCTCTCGTACGGATGAAATCACTTCTCTGGAGGGGCCCAAATACAGCACCTCTTTTTTAGAGCTTGCGTGATGGAGGCACTTTTTGATGAGGGACAGACGGCTGTCCGTCTTAATGGGGGGATAATAAATCTCGTGCAAAAACAACACCTCTTTGCCCAGCAAGTTCTGGTAAAACATTTTTTTGCATAAGCACTCTTCTCATGCTATTCTCTTTATGAAATCTATTTCCTTCATTTCCCGTCAAGACCTGTCTGCCGATGAAAGGACACCATCATGCTGATCGATCATTCATCTTCTCATGAAATGTTTCAGGCAAATTCAGTTGACTTCGCCCTTCTTAGATACTATGATCTTTTTAAGACCCTCTGTAAAACCAAAATATATAGTATATGACACACTACCTTCTACAAGTAATAAAGAAACATCGGGGCCTTGACTAAGACTTTTAGGCATTTCAATAATTGAAAAAAGGTTTTTCCATCCGCTGCCAGGAAGTAAACGAAAAAAACAGCTGCAATTTACAATCTTAGCTGTTTCTCAAACGAAACAATTCATTGCTCTAGTTCAGGCAGGTGCCGATTATGAAAAACAAATCATGGTAGAAAGGAGATTTGCTTCATGTCGTTGGTTCTTTTTTTGTTATTGATCATTTGGCTGCAGATGTATTTATCAAAAAGCGAAAGCACATGGCCGGGTCTTATAATGCCGTTTATAAGTTTTCTGTTTTCCATCTTTTTTGTAATGGGCCTGGTCGTCTTCCCGGAGCAAACGAGGTGGCAAATCTTTTTGCAGACAAGCAGCACTTTCCTTTTACTCAACGCTCCCACTTTGATTCTGCTGACTATCTATGCCGCCGCCAGGAAAAGGCAAACAATCTAAATAGAAGAAACTGTTTGTTTGATCAAAAAAAGTCCGGTGGAGGCAGCCGCCATCATCGGACTTTTTTTGCCTTTCTTTTGCAATTTTTATTAAGAAAATATCCTGTTTTCAACATTGGTCCACCAAAGCTTTATCCTTCATCTTCTTCTTTTTTTTCTCAATCACTATCATTCATCGTCAGTGCTTGCTCTCGCGCCGCATACATCTGCAGCAGCCCGAGCACGGTGGTAACCAGTGCCAAGCGCATACTCGCATTCATAATTTGATCCGCCCAAAGCGCCAACCTTTCCCCGCCGGATCCGCCCACTATTAAGCCCAGCACGAAGCAGAAAAAGCAAACTGCACCCGAAAACATCACTACCATACCAGACGCCGCAAACGCCTTCCCGAGCATCTTAGCTACTTTATCTCCCAAAAACAGCACCCCCTATAACCATGGAACAGGGATAAACCCTGCTAAAATAAACATCGATAGTATTAGATGAAGTGCCACCCACACAAAAGCCAGAATTACCGTCTGCCCAAAAGGCGAGTCGGCAATTCCCATGGCTACATACATACTTAAAGCCAAAGGAGGCGTCATGCCTTCCATAGCCCCAGTTAAAGCCGGCAGCATAGCGGCAATCAGTAAAGGATTCATATCCAGCGCCGCATAAGTGGATATTAAGGCGCCTCCCAAAATAGCCACTTGAGACGAACCCGGCAGCACCATACCCAAAAACATGGTGAACAAGGGCAGTATAATGGCCAGTGATATCCTGGTAAGGCCCATCCCGATAAACCAGCTTTGTATACTTTCTTCCATCCCGATAGTATTAAAGATGATGGAAATACCATAAGCCACATAAATGGTTCCGGCCACGGGAGCTACTTTTTTGGCTACCTTGGTCAAGGACTGATAGACAGACTTTAGTCTTTGTAAAAAACTTTCCTGCCCGGAGGCGATCGCCACGCTGTACAGCATGGCCACGCCGGGAGTTGTAACCAGCACCAGGCGGGAAAAAGCCTCCTGCCCTTCTGATCCCAGCCGGACACCAATCCAGCCGGACAGGTAATTGTCAAAAAGCAAAGGTAAAAAAATGATTAGCGGAATGACAAGCGCCGACCAGCCCTCACGCAGAGATTTTCCTAAAGGAGGCCGATCTTCCGTCGGCAGAGCATCCACGTCATAATACCAGGTAAAACCCAACAGGGTTAGCCACCGCTGCAGAAAGAAAAGCAAACCTACGCCCCAGGCAAGAAGCCAAAACTGTGTCAAAGTGATGTCTTCCGGGTAAAGATTATTATATACCCCATAAGTCAACAGTACAATGCCGGATGGAGGAATGATATTTCCCAAAGCACTGCTTGACATCTCCGTCGTGGCAGCCAAAGCACGCGGGAAACCCGTCTTTATCATCGTCGGTATGGTAAATACCCCCGTCGAGGCAACATTTCCGGGGCCTGTTCCCGCCAAAGCCGCCATAAACGTACTGGCAAATAAGGAAACATAACCGCCTCCGCCTCTTACTCGGCCAATGCTGGCCAAAATGACTCGGATGATCTTATCAACCACTTTGGTTTCCCCGAAAATCTGCGCCAGTAACAAAAACGATAAAATGGCATAAAAAAGGGTGCTTTCGGCCGGTTCAATCAGGCCGGTCCAAAACAAATCATACCGGCCAGTCAGGACGATTACCAGCAGATAGCCACCGATGATGCATTCATAAACCGGTCTTTTAACAACCACAAACAACACAGCAATAAAGCCTAATAATATGACCAAATACCATACTTCGGTCGGGACCGCTTCCAGCACTCTTTTTTACCCCCTGAAGTCAAAGTATCTAACTTTTAAAATCAACATCTCATTTAGTATAACACAGGGCTAAAATCGTTGCAAACCAGAGAGATCCCCACCAAAACAAGGCCTCATCCCTTCTTATCTTCCACATCTGACCTAGCCTGCGCGCAAAGAAAAAATAATGATTGTCTTTTGCCTTTTTCATGAAAAGACGAACTCTCTTCTTTCCCTTCATTAAAAAACATACGGCCACAGCTCTAATCGTTCTTTGTTTTCTTCTTCCTTTTCCGTCTTTTTCTCAACCAAGTCATTTCGTGATCCATTTCATCTTCGATCTTTTTTTGCGGGATATTAAAACCATCAGAAGCCTTCGCCAGCCACAACTGCACAAACTGCTCTCTCCAAGCAGTCCCGGGAGGGTCGTACAATAAAGCAAAGGCGGCAAAACGGGCTAAATCCTGTTCAACCCGGCCCTCCCGGCAGTCTTCAAAATCAAATCCATACAGGCAGTCGGCCATAATGAAATTACGAAGGTTAATATCGCAGAGGATATACGTTTTCCCTTTTGCTTCATAAAGTCTCTGGTAAAAACCGACCAGCCAGTCTATGAGCTTTTCAAACATCTTTTCGACCGAATCTTTTGGGAATGAGGGGTTTTCCCGTTCCTCCTTTTCCATCCATTCCAGCAAAGTTGGCCCTTCAATATGCTCCATAACCAACAGGTTGCCCCCTCCACCTAAAAGTTTAGGAACGCAAACATAGCCTGTTAACAACTGCAGAATTTCCCTCTCCCAATAAAAAGAAGCTTGGGATCTGGTGAATTTTTTGACAATCACATAGTCAAAACCGCTTGGCTCTTTTTTTGACGGTCGTTTCATTAATGAAACTTCATTTTGTTTGCTCGGATACTTTTGAATCAATAATCCCTGGCTTTCATCGGGGAGAAATTCTTTCATGTAAACGCCTCCGGTTTTCCAAACATTTTTCATTCTTGTTAAGTCACCCTTGTTGAAAATCAAATGAAAAAAATAGCAAAGTTCTCCGCTGCTTCTAGGTAATCCAGTTCTTTACTGTATCGGCACAGACAAAAACCAATTTTTAGGATCTATTCGTAATGCAAAACAATCTTTTCGATGTTTCTTACAAACATGTTCTCGAATTCTCCTGAGGATACCATCTGCACCGGCCCTTCTACTTCGCACAAAACATCACCGTCCATCTCCCACCCTATGATCGTTTCTTCTTTTTCTATAAGGTCTAGAGAATAATCCACCGAATAGCCGTCTTTAGAAACAATGGTGCAGGAACTGTATCCCTCAGCATCTATGGAATCCAAAACATCTTTTAGACGAACCCCTGTCCACAACTCGGTGACTTCTGAGCCATCACGTTTCTTTTTGACTACCTCCAGAGAAACCACTTCTAGAAATTCTGCATCTTCATTTGTAAAAGCAATTTCATCCACATCCGCGTGTTCGACGGGGAACCCTTCAATCGTAATAAACCAATCCGGAATTTCTGGTGGATCAAGATCGTTTTCGGCGCATCCTGAAAAAACAGCTAACATCATAAGAAAGCACAAAAGAATACTCAGCTTTTTCACTAAACTCACTCTCCTTTGAAGTTTTCATCCTCTCTTTGAGCTTGCGTTCTTTTCATTATCATTATAACGTGATTGTATCGTTTTTAACAAAAAAACCTCTTTTCCAGCAAAAAAGAGGTTTTTTCAAAACTATTTTCACCCCGAAAGTAAGACAGGCAGCATTGCTGCCTGATGGGGCCCGCATCACATTAGATAGATCATGGACTCATCTAAAAAAAAAAGCCATGA
>SLNR01000077.1 GCA_007132905.1 Candidatus Sumerlaeota bacterium
GTACTTGCTTTCTCTTTGGTATCCATCTATTTTGATAATGATAAACCAGGTAAAGAAGTGAGCACATTAAACGGAATGCGGCTGTTAGGATCCGGACTTGAGGCCTGGAAATGGATGCCCGAGGTGGATAAATAATTTTTTGGATCGGCCGAATGATGGAAGAACGTTCATAGCAATAAAGTGCTGCAGAAAGAAATACTCAACCGGCAAGAATGTCCAAGTTTAGTGAATTTTCACGCCAGCCTTAAGAAGAGATTGCCTGAATTGGAGAAAACGAAACTAACGGATGTAATTAAGACAGGAGGAGAGGATATTGAAATTTGACTGTCACTACCAGCCTTATCCCTCAAACAGGTACACAACCATTGCAAAAAACGGGATGGTGGCTACTTCCCAACAGCTAGCCGCAAGCGCCGGCCTGGAAATGCTAAAAAAAGGAGGGAACGCGGTGGATGCGGCCATTGCCACGGCCGCCTGCCTAACAGTCGTTGAACCTACTTCCAACGGCATCGGAGGCGATGCTTTTGCTTTTGTTTGGATCGAGGAAGAAAAGAAGCTTTACGGTCTAAACGGAAGCGGCTACGCGCCAAAGAGCATGACGGCCGAAGCCGTGAAGAAAAGAGGGTATCAAAAAATGCCGATGTTTGGCTGGGAGACAGTTACCGTTCCCGGCGTCCCGGCCGCTTGGGCGGCTTTATCAAAAAGATTTGGGAAGCTTCCTTTCGAAGAGACGATGAAACCGGCGGTATCTTATGCAAGAGAGGGATTCCCTGTATCCGTGGTGGTGGCAGACTACTGGAAAATAGCGCAGCGACGGTTGGAAGAGAACTGCAGCCGTGAAGTCCTAACAGAATGGTATCGTACTTTTATGCCTCAAGGAAATGCGCCTGAAACCGGGCAAGTAGTTACGTTTCCGGATCACGGGGATACGCTGGAAGAGATAGGAGTTACTTCGGCAACAAGTTTTTATCAAGGAAATATAGCTAAAAAAATAGCAGAAAGCTCAAAAAAGAATAATGGTTTTTTGAGCGCTGATGATCTTGCCAATTATGAAGTAAAATGGGTTGATCCAATCAAAGTAAACTACCGAGGCTACGATATCTGTGAAATCCCACCCAACGGGCAGGGTTTGGTGGCCCTAATGGCTCTCAATATTTTAAAAGGATTTGATTTTGAAGACAGAGAGCACACAGAAACATATCATAAGCAGTTTGAAGCTATGAAACTTGCTTTTGCGGATGGAAAGAAATATATTACCGATCCTGATTACATGCCTTATACTTGTGATGAACTGCTTAGCGATGCTTATGCACAAGAAAGGCGAAAGCTGATCGGGACTGAAGCACAAGATTTTCGGGCAGGAAAACCAGATCCAAGCGGAACCGTTTATTTATGTACGGCAGATGAAGGAGGCAATATGGTTTCTTTTATTCAAAGCAACTATCTGAGCTTTGGTTCCGGAGTGGTTGTAGAAGGTACGGGAATTGCTCTACAAAATAGGGGAGCTGATTTTTCTCTAGATAAAGCGGACCATAATTACCTAGAGCCAAACAAAAGAACCTACCACACGATTATTCCCGGCTTCATCATGAAAGAGGGTCAGGCGGTCGGTCCTTTTGGGGTGATGGGTGCCTATATGCAGCCTCAAGGCCATGTGCAAGTGGTGATGAATATGATTGATTTTCAATTAAACCCCCAGATGGCTATGGATGCATTAAGATGGCAGTGGATGGAAGGTAAAAAATTTACTGTAGAGCCCGGATTTCCCTTTCATACTTTTCAAGACCTAGAAAAAAAGGGACACGAAATGAAATACGAGCCCATGACGCTTTTGTTTGGTAAGGGGCAAATCATCCTCAAGCAAGATGGTGTTTATTATGGCGGTACAGAATCAAGGTCCGATGGGGCTGTATGCAGCTATTGAGATTTTCATTTTCCATTTGAGCAAGAAATACAGCAGGGAAAAAAGCGTGGGCTTGGGACAAACCCAAGCCTTTTTCGACACAACTCACTACAAGAAAGCAAAGAGAAATCTGTGAAGTAAAGAGTGACAGGAAGATGTGAGACAGATTAAAAATGCTGATGGAGTTGAGAGCTGTAAAAGCTAGTTTGAGACTCGAAAAAGCCCGGTTTTGGCTCTAAGAGGAAAAGGTTATATCATGATCGGTTGCTCCTACGAAAAATGTGCAGGACTAGTTGTTTTTTTGCTTTAGAAAAAATTTTAAAGGAGAGTCAAAATGAGCACGCAAGAGCTTGTAAAATTGTTAGATAAAATTGACGGGAAGGGATACAAATCCTATAAAGACCTTAAAGGAAAATATCAGTTCAGTGACTTTTTGCTGTCTATAGACTATGTCCAGGGAGATCCTTACGCTTCTCCTTCTAGAATACGAGTAGAAGTGCCGGGTGAAAAAGCCAATTTCCCTTCAAAATTATTTGATACCCCCTACAAAAAAAGAGCCGCGGTTGATTTTCTTAGCCGCACCTGCGCAAGCAATATTGGACGTTTCTATAAGCATGTGGGTGGTTCAGGAAAAAGCGGACTGCTTTCGATTGGAAGTTGCGGCCAGGAAATGCTGGAGCGAAATTTTGTCGTTGTGGATCAAAACCGAGTTGAAGCGCGGCTTGAAGTAGGACTCCCCGCCGCGGGCCGAAAAATTTTAGGCAACAAAGCCAAAGATATTTTTATATCCGCACTTCCCAAAATAGTCGAAGCTTCGTTGTTTTATGAGAATGTCCTCAGGCAAGAACTAAAAAAGAAGATACAGCTAGCAGAAGACCAGCATGTACTTAGAGATGAAATAAAAAAGAGAGCTTTGGTGGCTTTTGTTGCAAATGGCAGCAATCTGCCAAGAGAAAGCGGCATTTCCCAGCATCCGTTGAAAAAAGGGGCTGTCGCTTTTCAAAGCCCTGTGGAGTATGAAGTAAAGATTGATCTTCCCCATCACGGGCCCATTTATGGTATGGGCATCCCCCAAGGAGTGACTTTAATTGTAGGGGGAGGATTTCATGGGAAAACAACTCTGTTAAACAGTATAGAATTAGGGATCTATGACCATATTGCCGGGGACGGAAGAGAGTATGTGGTTTCTAGTGAAACAGCCGTGAAAATCAAGGCAGAAAACAATCGGAGTGTAGAGAAGGTAGATATTTCCCCATTTATTAATAACCTGCCCATGAAACAGGACACAGTCAGGTTTTCCACAGAAAATGCAAGCGGCAGTACATCCCAGGCAGCCAACATTGTGGAAGCTTTGGAGACAGATGCCAAGCTGCTGTTAATTGACGAAGATACAAGTGCTACCAATTTTATGATACGAGACGGCCGAATGCAACAGCTAGTCGAAAAAGAAAAAGAGCCGATAACGCCTTTTATTGACAAAGTCCGGGAGCTTTATGAAAATAGCGGTGTGTCTACGATACTTGTGATTGGCGGCTCCGGCGACTATTTTGATGTAGCCGACCATGTGATCATGATGGATGAATATGTCCCAAAAGATGCTACTGAAAAGGCGAAAAGAATCGCAAAAAGTCGTCGTGATTATCGTGAAAAGGAGTCATCCCAGCCGGCGAATAAGAGAAAAGACCATCCGCGCGTCTTAAAAAAGGCATCCTTTCCGAAAGGAAGAAAAGGGGTAAAAATAAAACCGAGGGGAATCCATCAAATCAGCTACAATAAAACGAATGTTGAACTTACGGATCTCGAGCAGTTAATTGACTCAAATCAAACCAATGCCATTGGTTTTATGTTTCAGTACATCATGGAAAAGCTGGCCGACGATCAAAAAACCCTTGCAGAAATTGTTGATGAGATTTATTGTACAGCCATTGAAAAAGGATTGGATGAGATATCTCCTTTCCAAGGTCATCCGGGTAACCTAGCACTTCCTAGAAAGCATGAAATCGCTGGCGCCTTAAATCGGTTCAGGCACTTAAACATAAAATAGAAATCTGCCATTTTAAGTATAGATCATGATTGAGTCAGTTCCAGTAGATTGAATCGATTTACGGCAAGGATAAAAAAAAAGACAAAAAAAGGCTTTGCTGTTTCAAAGGGGAGCTAATTTCCTTTTTTCATCATCACGAAAAGAAATATGTAGCTGCTTGCATGGGAAACAGTACTTAAGAAGACATAGGTGAAGGTGGAACAGGCGTGGACAAGATGGCTGGGAAACATAAGTTACATAATCGTCGGATCTCATGGAGTGCCTTTCTTAAAGATGTGGTGATCTGTTTTTTCGGAGCGTACGGAGGACCCGAAGCGCATTTTGGGGTGTTTATTGACCAGCTGGTTGTAAAAAAGAAATACTTAAAAGAAGAAGAGTTCGTGGAATTGATTGCTTTATGCGGGATGCTGCCCGGGCCGACCAGTACGCAGACTATTGTTTCCATTGGCTACAAATTAGGCGGTCCTCTGCTGGCTTTTTTTACGTTTCTTATCTGGGCGGTACCCGTACTTACCGTCATGACAATCCTGTCATTTTCTTTTGTTTTTTTGGAAGCAATGAATTTATCAGAAGAAGGTCTTCGGTTTATCGGTCCGATGGCCGTCGGTTTTATTTTGGTGGCTGCCTATCGGATTGGATTGAGGGTGATCAAGGACCGGTTGACCGTATTCTTGTTTCTTTTTGGCGCCACCTCGACTTATTTTGTGCGTGATCCGTGGGTATTTCCTTTGGTTTTGCTGGTCGGTGGGATTTTAAGCGTAGTGGAATCAAAAAAAGATGAATTATGGACGCGGATAACCATCTCTCCCCCCTGGCCCTTTATGATCGTTTTCTTATTTTGGCAGTTGGGAGCGGCCTGGCATTATTAATTTCGGAGAATTTACTGGTAGAATTATTTGCTAGATTCTATCGCTTTGGTTATTTAGTTTTTGGGGGCGGACAGGTAGTAGTTCCCATTATGCACGGTGATTTAGTTGAGATAAAAAGGTTTATGACCAGTCAGGAATTTCTAACGGGGTATGGTCTTGTGCAAGGGCTGCCCGGCCCTATGTTCAGCTTTAGTGCTTATGCCGGGGGGCTGGCCGCTCGTGACGGGAATTTCTTGTTTCAAATCGCGGGGGCCGTTGTCAGCGGGATAGGGATTTTTTTACCAGGACTGCTTCTTATTTATTTTGTCTA
>SLNR01000036.1 GCA_007132905.1 Candidatus Sumerlaeota bacterium
AGCAAATCCAGGAATAAAGAGTTTTTGTGTTTTGCCCTACGACAGTTTATCGGGCTTTCGCTTCAAAATATCAACTCTCTTGTAGAGGACTTGTTTCAAGAGGCTTTCCGGTGGAGATCATTTCTTTACCAACACATTTTATTAGGAGTGGTTCGTTATGAAAAGAGAAGATCACGACCTCGCTTTTATGCTGCAGTATGAGAATGTCGCCTGGTACGAAAAAGGATCCGTCAGAATTTTAGACCGCCGGATCTATCCTACCGAAATTGAATTTGTAACCTGCAAGAGCCATGAAGATGTCGCACAAGCCATTGCCGATATGGTCACACAAAGCGCCGGCCCTTACACGGCAGCCAGCATGGGGATGGCTTTGGCCGCTTATGAATGCCAAGATCAAAGCGTCTCTGGCCAGCTTTCTTATTTAAAAGAAGCAGCTCACCGCCTTTCTCATGCCCGCCCCACCACCGTAAACCGCATGACATTAATTGTCGAAGGATGCTTGCAAAGAGCAGAAGCAGCTTTAAAAGAAGGTCTGCCCGTTGATGAAGAAATCAAAAAGCACACGATCGAATCCATGAACCGCCGTTATTCAAAAATTGAAGAAATCGCAAAATACCTGGTAGATTTATTCCCGGACGATGGCAATATCATGACCCAATGCTTTGGAGAAACCATCGTGGGGATGATGCTGCGAGAATCTAGAAATCGCAAAAAAAACATCAAGATCTACTGTCCGGAAACCCGCCCCTATCTTCAAGGAGCTCGCTTAACCTCCTCAGTGGCCTACGATATGGGCTTCGATGTAACCGTTATCACGGACAATATGCCGGCCTTTACTATGAAAACCAAAGGCATTGATGTCTTTACCTCGGCTGCCGATTCCATTACCATGGATGGGCATGTGGTAAACAAAGTTGGAACTATGCAAATCGCAATTTCTGCCCATCATTTCGGCATCCCTTATTTTGTTACAGGAATTCCCGACAAAGCTCACCAACATGTTGAAGAAGTAAAAATCGAGGAAAGAAATCCCAACGAAGTCTTAGAATGCCGAGGCATTCGCAATACCCTCGAGGGAGTCAAAGGCTATTACCCTTCTTTTGACATCACCCCGCCTCACCTCATAAGCGGTGTGGTCACCGACAAAGGCATTTACAGTCCTTTTGATCTAAACCGATATTATGAATCAAAAACTGAACAATACTGGTAAAACAAATAACCTTATTGGAAGAAGCTTTTCTTATCCCCAGCAAAAGCTGCATGCGCTTGGAGTCCAAGGCCATACAGCTTTTTCGTGGTGCTTTGAAAATTTCGCTCTTCCTTAACAAAGAATATGGAGACGATCCGTCTTGATCTTTGACAGGTATTAATCCTAAGAATCAAGTGCCTTGCTGCCTCTATCTTTTTTTCTCTGTCGGGGACAATTTCGGACCAGAAGGAAGAAAAGCAGACACACAGGCTCGATTTTGACCTGCTCCAGGCGAGGAGACGGAAAACTAATGATAAAACATCACCGGATAAGCTTACCTTCGTATTTTTTGGGACAAAAACCTGAATCACTTTCTTTTGAATCCGATTCTGTAATATTTACCACATATCTCTATTTAGAAAGAATCAAAAAAACTCATATCCATCTGATAAATCATGTCTTTTCTTTCTACCACCACTGCCGCTTTTGAGCAAATCTCCGGATCTTCTTTTACTTTTGACAACAGTTCACGAGTGGGGTTAACCGCAATGGGGTTTTTCACCAGCTTGAACATGGCCATGTCTCCTGCCGTATCCCCATACGCATAAGATTTTTTTAGATCAATATTATATTTTTTCGCAAAGTCCAACACCGCTTTCTTTTTGCTATCACTATCATACATAGGCAAAATCTCCCCCGTGAAATAATCATGTTCGTCTTTTACATATTTCGTCCCGACATAATCATCAAAACCATGCTTTTTTGACATCGCCGCCACCAGTTCTTCAGGCGATCCGGAGATTGTAATTATAAGATGCCCTTCTTCCTTATGCTTTTGAATCCTGTCTCTGGTGTAGGTATACACCCTATCGCCGTTTTGATCCACCACTTTTTGGGCAATAAACTCAATTTGAGACCTGTGGAGCCCTTTTACGGCCTCCACATAGATCTCTGCCATTTTTAAAAGATAATCGTCGTAATTTCCGATTCTACGATCCCATTTGTCATATTTCTCTCTCACTTCATTATACCAAAGATCCTCTTCAATGATCTCCGTGCGAATTAACTTCTTAAAAGTAGCCGTTATTAAGCCTTCTCTGTAAAGAGTCCCGTCTATATCAAAAAATGCAGCAGAAGTCACGAAGGCACCTCCCTTGTTCTTTCACTATTGTCTTTTTTGTTAAACCTACCAATCTAATTCTTCCATGAGGACTCTGTCTGTTTATTCAGTCGGCTTGTTCGTGTCCGGCAGGAAAATTCTTCTCTATGAAACAGACCATCTTCTATCTTTTATATAAGCTTCGCCGCTTCTTTATCCAAAATCAAGATCACTTTAGGGTGAAGCTGCAGGAAAGTGGCAGGAACTTGAGTGGTGATCTTGCCGCTCACAGTAGCCCGGATGGCCTCGCTTTTGCCTTCGCCACTGGCCAAAAGAAGGATCTTTTTAGCTTTTAGGATCGGTCCCATTCCCATGGTCAACGCTTTGCGGGGCACTTCCTCTTCAGAATCAAAAAAACGACTGTTGTCTTTAACTGTCTTTTCTGTCAGTTCAACCACATGGGTCACTGCCGACAGACTCGTATCGGGTTCATTAAAACCGATATGGCCATTTCCTCCTATCCCCAACACCTGAAAATCAATACCGCCTTCATTGACTATACTCTCTTCATAATCCCTGCAGGCAGTTTCCGCATCTATAGCCTTTCCGTCAGGAATGTTGATATTTTTCTGAAGGATATTGATGTGATGAAAAAGATGTTGGTGCATGTAAAAATGATAACTCTGTGGATGATCGGGGCCAAGACCCAAATATTCATCTAGATTAAAGGTTCGAATGGCGCTAAAATCCAAATCTTCTTCCTGATGCATCTTTACCAGCCGGCTGTACATCCCTTCCGGTGTAGAGCCGGTAGCCAACCCCAGTACGGAATCATTTTTGTCCTTCACTTGTTCTGCCACCAGTTCAGCAGCTTTTACGCTCATATCCTGATAATGATTGACTACATGGATTTTCATAAAAAACCTCCCGTTAATTGATCGTGTCTTAATGAAATTAGCTTTTTTTACTAAAAAACCTTTTAGCAGCGAAAAATTCCCTTACTAGGATGAAGTAACCCGGATGAATCAAACATTGTGTTTTTGACAATTAAGTGGACATCTCTTCAGTGCCGTAAAATCCGTCATAGAAGCGTTAGAATTGAATTGGATTCATTGCTTACTTTCCTTTTCCTTTTATAATAGTTCAAGATAAAACCGGCGAAGCCAAATTTCCCTGGCATAAACATTAGAGCATCAAACAAATCGAAGTAGAAACACTAAAAAATTTTCAATTCCGAGAAACACAAACATTACTCGCAAAAGCGGCCAGCATTCTCACCGCAGGGAAAAGACAGGCAACTGTCTACACTTCATCACTTTAAATAAATAGATATGATGATTGCTTTTTTTTATTTCCCCTGTCAATATACCGATTCGAATGATTCCAATCATTTACCATTATTTTCATTAGGCGGTCCATTTTGACAGTCAAAAGATTCCGTGATAAGCTTAAAATTAACTACAGAAAATATGAAGGAGGAGATCAATATGGCTTTTACCTTAAAAATTGGTGATCCTGCCCCTGATTTTTCCCTATCGGGAACAGACGGAAAAACTTATTCGCTGCAGGATTTTGACTCAGCCGAGGCGCTAGTGCTATTTTTCACCTGCAACCACTGCCCTTATGTGATCGGCTCGGATGAGATGACCCGCCAAACGGCTGAAAAATTCATGCCCAAAGGCGTGGCCTTTGTAGGGATTAATTCCAACAGTGAAAATACCAATGCTGCCGACTCCTTTGAACATATGGTGGAACGGATGAAAGAACATAACTTCCCTTGGATCTATCTGCGGGATGAAAGCCAAGACACAGCAAGAGCTTATGGAGCTCTGTTTACCCCTCATTTCTATATCTTTGACAAAGACAGGAAATTAGTCTACACCGGCAGAGGCGTAGACAACCCCAAAGAAGCTGAGAAAAGTACCGTTAATGATTTGGAAAACGCTCTAGAAGAACATTTGACCGGTAAAGAAGTAAGCACTCCATTGACAAATCCCATCGGCTGCAATGTAAAATGGGAAGGAAAAGACGCCCACTGGATTCCTGAAGAGGCGAAAAAACTGGTATAAACTGAGTAAGAGACATATAAGATCGGCAGTTCAAGCTATAAAGAATCTTTTCTCAGGAGATCTTCTAAAGAAGGCATGCCTTGTACAGCAAGCAAGGATAACACCTTACGGCAGTTATTTTTCTTACACTCTTTTTGAGTACTTCTCTTTTTCGCGGGGGCTTTGATTCCAAAAAAAAGAAAATCATCCCTTTTCAGAGGAAGCAAAGAGCTACTTTACGGTGGTTCTTTGCTTTTTCAACCTAAGGAAATTTATTTTGCGCAAATTGCGAATAGAACACGTTTTCTTTGTCTCTAAATAAAAACTGGAAAAGCTCAAGCAAAACAAAAATCAAACTGTTTCTTAATCATTACCCTACAGCAACTATTTCTCAATGTTCTTTTGACAGCGCCTTAGTCCATTGTATATGGCCTTTAAAGACCTCCAAATGCTTGTCGGTAATCATTATCTAATGCGCCTTGCTCTGATATCTTTGAAAGCGCCTCCGGCACCCGGCAAAGTTTAGCTCATGATTTAAAGCAACTTCCATTGCTCCAGGGTGGATGTCAAGAATCTCCTTGATGCTCTGTTTTTTACGATCAACAAAATCTCTTCCTTAAAAAAAAATCCATTCCTTTTCTATTGTCTTTATCTTTTTGAAACCGATGTCTTTCAACGATTCTATCTCCA
>SLNR01000016.1 GCA_007132905.1 Candidatus Sumerlaeota bacterium
AAAAAACAAGCGGGGGGAATAGATGGATGGATCCAAGGATGGAATTATGGAATTTTGTAATAACAAGACTCATACCGGGTTTTGCAGTCGGGGCGCTTGTGTACTTTATTTATTACTATATCTTCATTAAGCCTAGGATGGATCGTATTAAAAAACAGGACACTTTGGTAAAGTCGATTGTTATGGGTGACCAAGTAGTGACTGTTGGAGGGATTATTGGTACGGTTCGTGAAATTGAGACAAGCGAGAGTGAAGAAAGCGACGATGTGGTGATTTTAGAAGTAAGTGAAAATGTAAATATCAGGGTTATGAGACCTGCCATCGGACAAAGGGTGGCAGCGAGCGGACATGAAAGTGGCTTAGATACCTGGATTGAAAATGAGGATAAAGAAAGCGATGATTCCTATTACGATCGGGCCGAGGATGACAGGCGGCTTTAGAGTTTTCTAAAAAGGATGCAACTATAATTCTTGGACTGAAATTTTTGTGTCTATTCTGAACTTTTAGAAAATAGGATTTATGAAGGATATTTTCCTTGGTAAGGCGAAGTATGCAGTGTACGTCACGTTGTTTTCCTGTGAGGAACTAATATATTCTCCTGAAACGATAAATCACTTTCTAAAGGGGGTGGGCAAAACTATTTTATTGACCGCCATTAGGTATGAAAATAAAGGAGGAAAAGATGAATGAGTGATGTTTTTGAAATTGCGCAAAGTCAAATTGATAAGGTAGCCAAGCAGTTGAATTTGGATCCGGGTCTGCATGCTATTATTAGAGAACCCAAAAAAGTGATCGAGGTTAATTTCCCGGTACGCATGGATGATGGCAGTGTGCAGGTTTTTAAAGGTTTTCGCGGCCAGCATAACAATGCCGTTGGTCCTTATAAGGGTGGAATTCGTTTTCACCAAGATGTTACTTATGAAGAAGTCAAAGCTCTGTCTACTTGGATGAGTATTAAGTGTTCTGTAACAGGTATTCCTTATGGAGGAGGAAAAGGCGGAATCAAAGTCGATCCTCGAAAGCTTTCTGAAGGCGAGTTAGAAAGAATGAGTCGTGCTTTTATTAAGGCTATTGCCAATGATATTGGTGATGCCATCGACATTCCTGCTCCGGATGTGAATACGAACCCGAAGATAATGGGTTGGATGCTTGACGAATATGAAGCCATTAAAAATAGAAGCGAACCGGGCGTTCTTACCGGTAAACCCATAAGCTTGGGCGGGTCTTTAGGCAGAACAGCCGCAACGGGCCGCGGGGTTGATATTACGACCCGTGAAGCTTGCAAAAAGCTTGGCATCGACATGGATAAAGCAACGGTGGCGATTCAAGGATATGGTAATGTTGGCAGTTATGCGGGCATGATTATCCAAGACATGGGCTGCAATGTTACTGCCGTCATCGATGTGTATGGTGGCGCGTACAATCCTGATGGCATGTGTGCATATGAATTGGACGCTTTTGTAAAAGAGAACGGTACTGTAAAAGGATTCCCAGGCAGCAAAGACATCACCAACGAAGATTTATTTGCGTTGGATGTTGACATCCTTATTCCGGCGGCCCTTGAAAACGTAATTACGAAAGATAATGCAGGGGATATCAAAGCCAAAATTATTAGTGAAGCTGCTAATGGTCCTACTACTCCTGAAGCCGACGATATTCTTTTTGAAAACGGCGTGCATGTTATTCCTGATGTTCTTGCCAACGCCGGTGGAGTAACGGTATCCTATATGGAATGGATCCAAAATAACTATGGTCTGTATTGGACTGAAGAAGAAGTGAATGAGCGCCTCGAAGAGTTAATGGTAAAAGCATACAGCGACGGATACGAAATGGCCGAAAAGCATAAAGTTGATATGAGAACCGGCGTATATCTAAATTCCATTAATAAGATTGCTCTGGCTCTTAAAGACAGAGGCTGGGCAACCAAGTAATTCTCGAGATGAAACCTCTAGAAAGAGCTCTGGGAAACTGGGGCTCTTATTTTTTTGTTTGTGTAGTCTTGAAAAATTTTTGAAGGTAATTGGTTGCCCTTGGCGAAAAAATGAGGGTATGTTTCTTCTTGGAGGGGTTGGGAAAATGGCTTTGGCGGTGATTGTCTTCTCCATTATCGTGGGAATGTTATGGGGAGGCAGAATAGAGAGGCTGATTAATTTAAATCTGCAGAAGGTAGAACTAGTCTTACTTGCGCTTATTTTGCAGTACGCAGTGGCTTTTTCGGCAACACTTGGTGTTCCAATTTTGCTGGCATATAGTGAAGGAATTCTTATGCTTACCTATATCCTCTTGCTGGTGGGGTTGTGGTTTAACCGTCATATTCCGTCGTTTTGGCTGGTGATCATCGGTGTGGCGATGAATGCTTTAGTTATTCTAAGTAATGGAGGACGGATGCCGGTATCTCCCGATGCCTTATCAGCCGCCGGTTTAGATTACTATGTGCCCTTACTGCAGAGAGGAAACCTTCTCAAGCATACTTTGCTGACGGAAAATACCTATTTTCCGTGGTTGGCGGATATTATTCCGCTGCATAAAAGCTTTTTCCCGGGCGGCAATGTATTAAGCCCCGGTGACATTGTGCTTTATCTAGGTGTGTTTTTTGTCATACAAAGAGCTATGCGTAAAAGAAAGTCTAGGCGCAGGTTACCTAGACACCGGAAGAAATGATTCAATGGAGGAGGCCGTCATGGTTACTTTAGAGAATGTCAAAGCAAATGAGAGAGTCATTTCGTTTATTAAAAGCGGCGACGAATATTTGGGAGCTACGGGTTTTACAGAACATGGTCTGCGGCACGCCTCTTTAGTGGCCCATATCGCCAAAAACATCATGGTAAGACTAAAGTATGACGAAAGAACGGCTGAACTGGCCGCAATGGCCGCTTACCTCCATGACATCGGAAATGTCGTTAGCCGTCACAATCACGGTCAGACGGGATCGATGATTTCTTTGGAGATCCTAACCAAACTCAATATGCCGGATGATGAAGCAGCCCTGGTTGTTTCAGCCATCGGCAATCACGAGGAAGAATATGGTTTGCCGGTAAATTTGGTTTCGGCAGCTTTAATCATGGCGGATAAATCTGATGTGCACCGGTCAAGAGTGAGAAACCAAGATATGAAAACTTTTGATATGCATGATCGAGTCAATTATGCCGCGGAGCATTCATTTCTTCGTGTAAATGAGGAGGAGAGAACAATCACCTTAGAGCTGTCGATTGATACATCGATTTCACCCGTAATGGAGTATTTCGAAATATTTCTGTCAAGGATGAGTATGTGTCGAAAAGCAGCTTCTTTTCTAGATTGTCATTTTGTGCTAATGATAAATGAAGTTAAGTTACTATGACAGATAATGATGTGCTTTCATTGACAGTTTCAAGCGGCGCCGATATAATGGGAACCGTGGTTTTATCTAGTGGGGAGGGACGGGAGTAATGCAGAAAAAGAATATGATCTTCCTGATCGCACTTGTTGTTCTCGTGTGTTCTGCAATATATGGTTTTGTTCAGCCTGTGTATTTGCCGGGGGCTGAAAAGCCGTTTCTGGATACCCCTTTTATAGGTAATTTAAGACTAGGTCTTGATTTAAGAGGCGGAACTTATATAGTTTTTGAAGCAATGGACACACCCGAACGGCCGTTAACTGATGAAAAAGTCAGGGATGTCCGGGATATTATTGAAGAACGGGTGAACCGGTTAGGCTTGACGGAACCGATCATCCAGCGAATGGGGGATCGTCGGATTGTAGTTCAGCTGCCGGATGTGGATGATCCAGAGGAAGCACTCGCTATTATTGGGACCATGGCCAAGCTTGAGTTTAGAAGCGAAGCGGGAGTCGTCATGGAAAATGATGAAATTCTTCCTGATTTCGACGTCCCACCTATTTTAACCGGAGCCAACCTGGTGCAAACAACGGCAATGATTGTTACTTTAGAAGATGGAAGAAGCAGCAATGTAGTGAGTCTTGAATTTGATCAAGAAGGGGCAACACGTTTTGCCGAGGCAACGAGAAGAGCGGCGGCAGAAAACCGTCCGATTATGATCTTTCTCGATGACGAAGTTATTCAGGTTGCAACAGTAAGAGAACCAATTCTTGACGGCAAGGCCTTCATTACAAATTATGAGACACTGGAAGATGCGCGACAAGTGGAGATCATGTTAGATTCCGGGTCTCTGCCAGTGGATGTGGAGCAAAGAGAAATGCGATTTGTCAGTGCCACATTAGGCCAGGATCAAATAGACAGTAGTGTTCGCGCGGGTTTAATCGGTATTGCATTAGTGATATTGTTCATGCTGTTTTATTATCGGATCCCGGGTTTCATAGCGAATTTTTCCCTTGTTATTTATACTTTGATTGTTTTATCTGTTTTAATTGGACTTAATGCTCATTTGACACTTCCCGGGATTGCCGGGTTGATTCTTTCGGTTGGCATGGCGGTTGATGCGAATGTTATCATTTTTGAAAGGATAAAAGAAGAAATCCGAATTGGAAAAACCATTCGGGCAAGCGTGGAATCAGGTTTTAGAAAAGCTTTTCGAACCATCTTGGATGCCAACATAACTACTCTGATTGCGGCCGCTGTTTTATTCTATTTTGGCACAGGGCCGATCAGAGGGTTTTCAGTCACCTTATCTATTGGAATTTTGGTGAGCATGTTTACGGCCATTATTATAACCCGCCGATTGCTAAAAATCATTGTGGAAGCAGGGAAGATTACCGACAGTAGAATGTTTATTGGTATAAGGGGGTGAGGCAGTGATTTTCCTTGGAAAAGCTATTAGTATTGATGTAACAAGCCGCTGGAAAACATGGTTTAGTATCTCGTCTGTTTTGGTATTGATTGGCATCGTCGCCCTGGTCTTTACGGGACTGAACGTTAGTTATGATACAAATTTGCCGGGCTTAAATTTAGGGATCGATTTTACAGGTGGAACCCTTTTGAATCTAGAATTTGAAGAAGGGATCACTGAAAATGAAATAAGAACGGTCCTTAATGATCTCGGGTTAGGAGAAAGCAGTATTCAACTGGCTGGAGCAAGAAACGAAACCGGCGACCACTCTGCAGTGATTATTCGGACTCCTCCCGTCAGCGAAGATCAAAAAGAGGATCTCCTTGCATCTTTGAGGGCCGACGTCGGCGCATATGAGACGATCAGTGACGATAGTGTCCATGCTGCCATCAGCCGGGAACTAAGGGAGAAAGCTTTAATGGCGTTGGTCATTGCATCAATATGTATGGTAATCTACATTACCTATCGTTTTGAATTTAAGTTTGCGATGGCTGCGATTGCTGCCATACTCCATGATTCACTAGCTGTTGTTGGTATATTTGCCATGCTCCGGTTTCCTATATCAGAAGTTTTTGTGGCGGCACTCTTGACAATCATCGGGTATTCTATCAACGACACCATCGTTGTATTTGATAGAATTCGAGAGAAGTTAAAAGCTAGGGTGAAAGAAAGCTATGCGGAAATTGTCAACCTTGGTATCACCGAAACTTTACCGAGGTCGATTAACACCTCGGCAACAACTCTTTTTGCGATCACTGCCATTTTAGTATTGGGAGGACACACGATAAGAGAGTTTTCATTGGCTATGTTCTTAGGGATTATTTTTGGCACTTATTCATCAATGTTCATTGCCTCACCTCTTTGGTACTTATGGAAACAGCATGAGCAAAAAATTACTGAAGCAAAAAGCTGATCTGTTCATTTGATTAGCTAAAATATAGATAGGGGATGTGAAGCCGTGTATCGACTAGTTGTTTCACTTGTGATTATGCTTTTGGTTGCCATCTTTTCGGTTCAGAATAAAGACATGGTTTATGTTTCATTTCTGATTTGGAATACCCAAGTTCCTCTTGTGATTGTTGTTCTCGGATCATTGACGGCCGGGGCGGTTCTTTCTGGATTCTTAGGTGTTTTCCGGCAGTTTTCCATGGGTAGAAAAATCAAAGCAGGGTCAAAAAGGGCAAAAAACTTAGAAGAAGAAAATGCGGGTCTCAAAAAGAGGATAGAAGAACTGCAGAATGAACTCTCAACGAGTCAGGAGAACGAAGAGGAGACGGATAAGCAGACGGAGTCGAGTGAAACAGAGAATAAAAAGTAGGACAAATGAATGTTGAACTAATATGAAGCGCAGTCAAAAATGACTGTGCTTCATATTATAATCATTGCAATCGCGAGCCTTGATATGAGAAATAAAGTGCTTTATAATGAGACTGTGTAGAGCAATCTTTGATGGGAGTATATATATGATAAAACAAGAAAAAGTATGGAAGATAAATGGCAGCCTTGAAAAAAGCACAAAGAAAGGGACAGAGGAACCTGGGGATCACAAAAATTCTCTGGTTGAGTGGATATTAAAAAGCAGAGGCTTTGCAGAAGAGGCCGAGGGCTTCCTTAATCCATCCTGGTCACAACTCCACGATCCTTTTCTAATGAAAGACATGGGGAAGGCTGTTAAGCGAATAAGTGAGGCAGTAATGAGCAGGGAAGACATTGTGGTTTTTGGTGACTATGATGTTGACGGAATTACCAGTTCAACCTTGCTTTTGAACGTTATTCGCAAGCTTGGAGGAAATGCCGAGGTTTATATTCCGAATCGATTTACAGAAGGGTATGGACTAAACCGGGAGGCTGTAAACCAGATAGCAGCTGAGGGGGCTGACCTGTTAATCACCGTTGACTGCGGGATCAGTGCCGCGGATGAAGCAAAATGCTGTAGTGAAGCAGGGCTTGACCTTATCATCACGGATCATCACGAACCGGGAAATGAAGTTCCTCATGCGCAAGCTTTGATTGACCCGAAACAAGAAGACTGTTTTTATCCATATAAGAATTTAGCAGGGGTAGGAGTGGTTTTCAAGCTAGCTCAAGCCTTGTTCGATAATGATTTTGATCAACTGTCCGAGTTTGTGGATTTTGCTGCGCTTGGAACCGTGGCGGATGTTGTTCCGTTGCTTGGTGAAAATAGGGTTTTAGTGCATAAAGGAATCAAGAAATTAAATCAAGCACCTCGACCCGGGATAACCGCTTTAAAAGAAGCATCCGGCTCTTTGGATCGAGATATAACGGCGCAGATCATCGCTTTTGTCCTAGGGCCCCGTATTAATGCGGCCGGGAGAATGGGGGATCCGCAAAAAGCGGTCTCCTTGCTTGATACAAAGGATCAAGCGACTGCTAACGCAATTGCAGCTGAACTTGAAATCAGCAACCGCGAGCGTCAACAGATAGAAAAAGGTATCTATCTGCAAGCTAAAAGTATGGTGGAGAGAAATAATTATGATCAAGACAAAATTATTGTGCTCTATGACCCGGATTGGCATGCAGGGGTCATCGGTATTGTGGCTTCAAAAATTGTTGAAACTTTTTCTCGACCCACGATCCTAATCACTTCAGAACAGGAGGAAGGGAAAGGTTCTGGGCGCAGCATTGAAGGTTTTGATCTTTTTAAAGGACTAGATCACTGCAAAGAAAGTCTTATAGGTTTTGGAGGACATGCTCAGGCAGCCGGCTTGCAGATAGATACCGATAAGGTTGGTGAGTTTCGAAATAAAATAAATTATTATGCGGACAGCCTTTTATCAGAAGATGATCTGCTTCCCTACATTACTATCGATGCTGAAGTTGACCTCGACATGATTGATTTAAAGACGGTTTCACAGCTCTTGGAACTAACTCCATTTGGGGAAGGAAACCCCCCGCCTGTTTTTTTGAGTAAGAAGCTGCAGGTCCAGGAATGCCGTACAGTGGGAAGCAGTGGTGATCATTTAAAATTAAAAGTTGGCAGGCGAGAATCACCGATCGATGCGATAGCCTTCTCAAAAGGGGATCTTTGCCCTGTAATAAAGAGAGGTACTTGGATGGATTTTGTGTTTACAATGGATAAAAATTCTTGGAATGGTCGAGATTCAGTTCAAATGCTGATCAGGGACATTAAGAGTTCAAGCTGGAATGATAACTTTGCTTTACGGAAGGAAACGGGGGTATTAAAAAACCTTAAAGCTCAGCTGACTTTGATCCAAAAGGCAAAGAAACACCAAGAAGACGCCGCTCGCTCTCGTGCCGTTTCGATAATTCATGTCTCAGACAAGGACATCGCTAAGGCAGAATATGTTGTCAATATCCTTAACAAGGATGAGAGAGTTTTGATTTTGGTGAATTCGATAGGGCAGGCACGACAAGTTTCTTTGGATTTAAAGACGAGAATTGCCAGCGAAAAAATACCTAAGTATCTTTTAAGTTTTGATCAAGAGCCTGACATAAAAAGAAATATTTTGGATAGTTTTTCAGCTGAGAATAGAGGAGTGATAATCTTAGTTGGACAGTGCGATGAAATTGAAAAACATATGAAATTATTTCATCATATTTTTGTATACTACCCCTTGCTATACCCTAGTGAAAAGCAGCTCATCGAAATGGTGGCAGATAAGCAGCAGAGTCGTCGTGTTTCAATACATTATCTTTTTGACAGTGATGCTTTAAGTGAATATCAACAGATGATAAAAAAGCTTATTCCCAATAGGGAGATATTAAAAGAAGTTTACTACCATCTAAGAAACCTTTTCCCTGATGAAGATTCGCATACCATAAAGACTGAAGAATTGCGAAAAGTAAGGACAATGTTGGCTCACCCCGACCTTCATGAAGAAGCCTTTTTGGCAGCAGTGGAAATATTTAGCGAAATAGGCCTGTTGAAGCGAGAGGTCTTAACAGCGGGAAAAGAAATAAAAATTACCTGGAAGCAAAGGAATCAAGAGAAATTTTCACTTGAAGATTCAGATTTATTTCAATGGGAAAGAGTGCTAGATGAAGAATTCAGCAGTTTGCCAAACGAATAGGCAGTGGGGAAGAAACATAGACTTGCTTAATGGCAGGTTTTTCGAAAGGGGATCCACAATGACACAGGGAAAATATTCCATGGATCAGCTGAAAAGAAAAATTCGAGAGATACAAGATTTCCCGATTCCGGGGATTAGTTTTAAAGACATTACCACCCTGTTCAAAGATCGTGATGCGTTTCATTATTCTATTAGAGAATTGGCACAGTTGTGTAAGGACAAAAAGGCTGAATTAGTTGTAGGCCCAGAAGCTAGAGGGTTTATGGTGGGCACGCCTTTGGCCTATGAAATGGGATTGGGCTTTGTCCCAATAAGAAAACCGGGGAAACTTCCCTGTGAAGTGCTAGCTTGCGAATACGAACTTGAATACGGCAAAGCCGTTCTGGAAATTCACAAAGATGCCATCTTGCCCGGACAGAGAGTACTTGTTGTGGATGACCTGCTGGCTACCGGAGGGACGATATTTACAACCATTGATCTGGTTGAAAAATTAGGTGGCGTGGTGGTAGGTGTAGTGTTTATTATCGAGTTGAAAGATTTGAATGGTCGTGAGAACTTGGGCAAATATGATGTGATTTCCCTTATTACCTATTAAAACTAGATTTACGACAAGTGGGGATTCGTATGATTCAAAGTGTGATTAAAGAGATAAAAAGAAGCAACCCTCAGGCAAATACTCGTCTTTTGGAAAAGGCGTATGAATTCGCCTCTAGCGCGCACGAAGGGCAAATGCGCGCATCAGGGGAGCCCTTTTTGCGCCACCCGGTGGCCGTAGCCAAGATTTTAGCAGAGTTAGATCTAGATCTGATCACGATTGCGGCCGGACTTCTTCATGACGTCGTTGAGGATACCGGCAATAGCTTGGAGCAAATACGTGAGGAGTTTTCCGATGAAGTGGCCGATCTGGTGGATGGGGTTACAAAGCTTAAAGGGTTAAAAAGATCGGAATTTTCGACAAGAGAAGAGGAACAGGTAGAAAACTATAGGAAAATGTTTTTAGCCATGGCCAAGGATATTAGAGTAATCTTAATCAAATTGGCTGATCGTTTGCATAATATGCGTACACTTAAATCTCTTCCTCTAGTCAAGCAAAAACAAATATCCCAAGAAACACTGGACATTTTTGCTCCGCTGGCCCATAGATTAGGTATATATAAGATAAAGTGGGAGCTTGAAGATTTAGCGTTTCGCTACATTGCAACCAAAGACTACTACGCTTTAGTTGAAAAAGTATCAAAGCAAAGACGCGAAAGAGAGAGTATCATTGAAAAATCGATGAAGACGATCAAAGAGGAGTTAGAAGAATCAGATATAGAAGCCGAGATTGAAGGGCGTCCAAAACATCTTTACAGTATTTACAAAAAAATGACGGACCAGAAAATTGATTTTGATGAGATCTATGATTTAACCGCCATTCGAATCATCGTGGAAAATGTGAAAGATTGCTACGGAGCTTTAGGATTGATTCATTCTTTGTGGAAACCACTACCCGGCAGATTTAAGGATTTCATCGCCATGCCGAAACCTAACATGTATCAATCGCTCCATACTACCGTTATCGGGATCAAAGGGGAGCTTTTAGAGATTCAGATTAGAACATGGGATATGCATAGCACAGCAGAATACGGTATTGCTGCCCACTGGCGCTATAAAGAAGGGGGCCGCAGCGATAAAGAATTTGAACAAAAGCTTGTCTGGTTGAGACAGCTTTTAGAATGGCAAACCGACATGGGAGACGCCAGAGAGTTTATGGAGACACTCAAGGTGGATCTCTTTGCAGACGAAGTATTTGTTTTTACTCCAAAGGGAGATGTGATTGATCTGCCAGCCGGGGCCGTACCGGTTGATTTTGCTTATCGCATTCACACCGATATTGGCAATCGTTGTGTGGGCGCCAAAGTAAATGGAAAAATTGTTCCTCTGGAGTATGAGCTTAAAAACGGAGATTTTGTGGAAATTTTGACCTCAAAGCAAGCCGGCGGACCTTCTAGGGACTGGTTGAAGACGGTTAAAACATCACAGGCGAAAAGTCGAATTCGGCAGTGGTTTAAAAAAGAAAGACGCGAGGAAAACACTATTAGAGGGAAAGAATCACTTGAAAAAGAGATCAAGAAGCTAGGTTATGATGCGAGCGAACTGCTCAAGACCGAAAGATTGGATATAGTGGCCGGGAAGCTAGGATACAGCAATACAGAGGATCTTTTTGCAGCCATCGGCGAAGGCAGACATACAGGCGTACAGGTGGCTGGAAGGCTGTATGAAGAGTACGGGAAGGAAAAAGGGCCCTCTGAAGTTGATGATATGGCTGTCATAAAACACTATAAAAAAGAAGAAAAGACGAAAAAGGAAGACCCAAAAGCCAAGCAAGATGTCAAAATTGCTGAGCAGGATAACATTCTTTTTCGCTTTTCCAAATGCTGCAATCCACTACCCGGAGATAAGATTGTGGGTTATATAACAAGGGGGCGTGGGGTTTCTATCCATCGCTACGATTGTCCTAATGTATCTTCCATTAGTAAAAACGATGAAAGATACATAGAGGTAAAGTGGGAAGACGTCCCAACAGGGTTATATCAAGTGCAGCTTGATATAACAGGCCTTGATCGTTCCGGGCTGTTATCAGATGTTATTAACACGATTTCAGATACTCGAACCAACATTGCCACGATTAACGCTCATAAAGACAAAAGACGGATGGCGCATATTGAACTAACACTAGAAATAAGAAGTCTCTCCCATCTAGACTACATTGTGGACAAAATAAAGAAAACCAAAGACGTGATGCAGGTAAGTCGGGCGACTCAAAGTACAGAAAAAAGCAGTCAAAAAAAAGCAAAATAGACAAGTTGCGGAGGATGTGACAATGAGAGTTGTACTGCAAAGAGTTACAAAAGCTGCTGTTTCCATTAAAGGTAGCATTAAAAACGAAATAAATCAGGGTTTGGTTATTCTATTAGGTGTTCACCAAAAGGATTGCGAGCAGGATATCAAATACCTCACTAACAAGATCGCTCATTTAAGGATTTTCGAGGATAAAAACAAAAAGATGAATCATTCTTTGCTTGATATTGGAGGAGAAGCTTTGGTTGTATCTCAGTTCACTCTCTACGGAGACTGCCGCAAGGGAAGAAGGCCGAGCTTTACAGAATCTGCCAAGCCAGAAATAGCAGAACCTTTGTACCAATCTTTTTGCGAGAGTTTAGAACAGTTGGGGGTGACGGTGAAAACGGGTGAATTTCAAGCTTATATGGAAATAGATTTGATAAATGATGGGCCTGTGACCTTTGCAATCGACAGTGATAAATAGACAAGGAGGTATTGTGATGATCATTGAAAAACTCACCGTGGGCAGGTTAGAGGCGAATTGTTATATACTAGGCTGCTCAAATTCGAAAAAAGCCGTAGTTATTGATCCGGGTGGGAATGCCGAACTAATCAGCCAAACAGTAAAGTCATTGGGTTTGGATGTCCAATACATTATTAACACTCACGGCCACATGGATCATGCTTCGGCAAATGGGGAAGTAAAGGAAGCGTTGGGTGGAGAGATTGCCATTCACAGGTTAGATGCTCCCTTGCTAGAAGCATCCGCACACAGGTTTTCTTTGTATGCCAGCAAAGAGGAAAAAGTGGTACCGCCTGACCTTCTCCTAGAAGACGGAGATGATCTGGAGTTTGGTGACTGCCGAATCAATATCCTGCACACTCCGGGGCATACTCCCGGTGGTATATGTCTTAGCATCGATGATGTGTTGTTTAGTGGAGACACATTATTTTCTGGCTCAGTAGGTCGGTCCGATTTCCCTGGCGGTTCCCATGATGATCTAATCGAGGGGATCAAAGAGAAGATTCTCACCCTGCCTGACAATACCAGGGTGCTTCCGGGGCATGGGCCTGAAACCAGTATAAAAACGGAAAAACAGAGCAATCCTTTTTTAGTGTAGTCATACTGCTGAACATAGGCGTTCAAGAAGAGGATCAATATGAGTAGGAATCCGAATCCTAACATATTGAGGCCCGAGGTTTCGAAAATATTTTCCGGATTCACATAAAATTCCCTGTTTGGACAGAAAATCTGCAAAATCAACTGCAGGATCAGGATGACCTAAAACAAGGATAGGTACTTCAGCAGCTGTTTGAGACGAAAATAGCGATTGGCAGTGCTCAAGCAGCCGCTTTTTTGATTCTTTTATTTTTAATCTACTTTGCTGAATAAAAGCAGTATCTTGCAAAGATGCTGCTGCAATGTAAGCAGATGGTCCCGAAATGGGAAAAGGCATATCAATTTTTTTTATGAAATCATTAAGCGGCCCCTTGATAACAGCATAACCTACTCTTAGGTTAGCAAGACCGGATCCTTTCGAGAAAGAACGAACAGTGATGAGGTTATTGTAATGGTCTGAAAGTTTAATAGAAGAGTTCTCTTGATCCATAAAGTCACCATACGCTTCGTCCACCACCACCGCAATATTTTTTTTCTGCGCATGGGAAACGATGTCTTCAATGTGATTAAGAGGTAGAATTTGTCCAGTAGGGTTATTTGGATTGTCAAGATATATGAGCGAGAACCTAGAATCCATAGCTTCAATAAATTTCTCTACATCAAAAGCGAAACGATGATCAGCACTTAGAGAAACATAATGGTAGTGCCCCCCACAAGCTTCTACATCTGTAATATACTCGCTAAATTGAGGGCAGTAACCGAGAACATGGGTGGTGTTGTCGATGAAAACTTTGTTGATTTTTTCAAGGAGCCCGGAAGAACCAGGGCCTATGATAATGTCATTTTCATCTAATGCAGCCTGAGGCTGCCAAAACTTAACAAGGGCATTTTTTAATTGTGAGTAGGACGGGTCCGGGTACTTATCGAGAGGAAAGTGATCAAAAGCATGCCGAGCTGCTTTTGCAGCTAAACTAGAACTGCCGAAAGGATTCGTTCCGAGAGAACAGTCGATTATGGTTTTTTCCTGTTTTGAATTGGCCAAAATGTTGGTGGTTTTGACATATGATAATCTTTCAAAACGATAAAGATGGGGTTTGATTCGATGGGCGTTTCCTTTAGACACGGTAAGATACCTCCTAGGTCATGACTCAATAACAATTAAATACCATTTATTTATTGATGCGGTTTTTCCTGCTTAAGAGGCTGATTCTTGACAAGGCGGAGCACTTTTAATAAAATGGGAGGAAGGATTAGCGAGACAGAGAGGGAGCGGGCATGAATAGAAAGAGGAAAAAGACTTAAAAGTACTCACTTATTTCTAAAAAGCATAACAAAAGCACGAAACAGATGTTACCATGAACATTTCTAGCAGATAAAGAGGATTTTAATTCCTCGATGCAGATTAGCATTGTGGAAATAGTCTTGCGTCCTGGCTGTCCATGATTTGTTTAGACAGGGTGAAAGTTCATGTTATGGAAAACGGAGGGGAAAACATGCTGACAACTAGACCAAGGGGAACAAATGATTTTTTGCCAGGAGAAGTAGAAAAATGGCAGTTTGTAGAAAATGTATTTAGGGATATCTGCAAAGAATACGCGTATGGCGAAATTCGCACTCCGATTTTTGAGCACACCGAGCTTTTTACCAGGGGTGTCGGTGAAACAACAGATATTGTAGAAAAAGAGATGTATACTTTTAACGACCGCAGTAATAGGAATATTACTTTGAGACCCGAGAATACGGCTCCTGTGGTCCGGGCTTTTTTGGAACATAAGCTCTACAGCCAAACTCAGCCTACAAAACTTTACTACATCGGACCGATGTTTCGATATGACAAACCCCAGTCCGGCAGATATCGACAGTTCCACCAAGTCGGTATTGAAATTCTGGGGGCAAAGAGCCCGGCTGCGGATGTAGAAACAATCGAGCTGGCAGTTAAGTATTTGGAGCGTCTTGGTTTAAAAATGAAGAGTGTAGATGAAGCTGGCAGTCTGACTTTATTTATTAACAGCATTGGATGCCCGGCTTGCCGGCCGACACATATAAGACAATTAAAAGATTATTTAAGCGAAAGATTAGAAGCATTATGTGATGATTGTAGTAATCGATATATGAGAAATCCTCTTCGAGTATTGGACTGCAAAAAGGAAAACTGTCAGGAAGTTGCTAGTAATGCTCCTAGTATTTTGGATTCTCAATGTGAGGAATGCAAAGAGCATTTTCAAGGAGTGAGGGAATATTTAAAAGCGGTTGAGATACCATTTGAAATCGACTCGCAAATGGTCAGAGGTCTTGACTATTACTCCAAAACAACTTTTGAAATCACCTCAGACGCGCTGGGATCTCAAAGCTCGGTCTGTGGCGGTGGAAGATATGACGGGCTGGTCGAGCTATGTGGCGGGGATCCGACGCCCGGTGTAGGTTTTGCCTTGGGCATCGAAAGGTTGATCCTAACGGTAGACAAAAAAAGCAAAGTGCTGCCAGAGACACCTCCGGTAGATGTGTTTATCGCCTCGATTGGGAGTGGAACCTCTTTAGAAACATTTCGGACGGCAAGCAAACTGCGTTCAGAAAACATTTCATCTGATTATGATATGCTAGAACGAAGCTTGAGAGGACAGATGAAATATGCTGATAAAATCAACGCCAAAATTACACTGATTATCGGTGAAGACGAATTGAAAAGACAGGCAGCTGTTTTGCGCGATATGGAATCGGGCGATCAGCAAGAGATACCATTGTCGGAGGTTGTTATCAAAGTAAAGGAGCTGCTAAAATAACGGCAGATGGGGGGAAACCTGGATATGAGCGACAAAAATGAGAAAAGAATAAGGAGTTATGGTTGTGGTGAACTTAGATTATCTCATGCAGGGCAACAGGTAACTTTAATGGGATGGGTCAATAAGAGACGAGATCATGGAGGATTGATCTTCATTGATATACGTGACCGTTCAGGCGTTATCCAGGCGGTGTTTGATCCTGAAAATAGTCAAGAAGTGTTTTCCCTTGCCGAGCAAATGAGAAATGAATATGTGGTTGCAGTTTCAGGCAGAATTGAACAGAGACCGGAAGGGACGAAAAATGAACAGATCAAGACAGGAGATATTGAGATTATTGCCGAGAACTTAGTACTATATAATGATTCGAAAACTCCTCCCTTTTATATTGAAGATGATTTGAATGTTGAAGAAACTGTTAGGCTGAGGCATAGATACCTTGATTTGCGCCGCCCTAAGTTGCAAGAGAATTTGATCCTTCGCCATAAGGCGGCGAAAGCCGTCAGAGATTTCATGGATTCGGCGGGTTTTTTGGAGATAGAAACACCCATGCTCACGAAAAGCACACCTGAGGGGGCACGAGACTTTCTTGTACCAAGTCGTGTTAACCCGGGAAGGTTCTATGCGTTGCCCCAGTCACCACAGTTGTTTAAACAGATTTTAATGGTGTCGGGTTTGGATCGATATTTTCAAATTGTAAAGTGCTTTCGTGATGAGGATCTGAGAGCTGACCGGCAGCCAGAATTCACCCAAATTGATATGGAGATGTCCTTTGTCGATCAACAGAACGTTATGGATGTTTCCGAAAAGTTAATAGGCTATGTATTTTCAAAGGTAAAAGATATTGAAATCGAAAGGCCTTTTATGACAATGACCTTTGATGAGGCGATTGCCAAGTACGGTACCGATAAACCGGACTTACGATTTGAGATGGAAATTGTTGATATCTCCGATTCGGTGAGCGAATCACCATTTCGAGTGTTTAAAGAAGCGGTGGGTAGCGGAGGATGCGTAAGAGGGATCAATGTAAAAAAAGGGGAAAGTTTCACAAGAAAGGAAATCGATTCCTTGACAGATCTAGCTCAGGGCTGGGGTGCAGAAGGACTAGCATGGATGGTTTGTCAAAGCGATAAAGTAAAATCGCCTATTGCCAAGTTTTTTTCGAATGAGGAGATAGAAGATATACGAGCTAAGATGAAGGCTGAGTCTGGAGATCTGCTGTTATTTGTGGCAGATGAGATGGAGGTAGTTTCGACCTGTTTAGGGAACTTACGGCTCCACTTGGGTAAACAACTAGAATTAATCAAGAAAGATGACTACAAATTTGCCTGGGTAACAGATTTTCCTCTATTTGAATACGATGAACAAGAAAAACGTTATGATCCGGTTCACCATCCTTTTACAGCTCCTAAAGATGATCTTGCTCATCTGGCAAGCAACCCACTATCGATCCGGTCGAAAGCTTATGATATGGTGCTTAACGGCACAGAATTGGGGGGTGGAAGCATAAGGATACACAACCGAGAAACGCAAGAAAGAATTTTTTCGTTTCTTGGTATTTCCGAACAAGAGACAAAGAAAAAGTTTGGATACTTACTTGAAGCTTTTGAATACGGTACTCCGCCTCATGGGGGAATTGCCTTTGGTTTTGATCGATTAATTATGTTGTTATCAAATAGTGAAAGTATCCGGGATGTCATTGCCTTTCCAAAGACACAAAGTGCAACCTGCTTGATGACTCAAGCACCTACAGAAATTCCTGAGGCGCAGCTTAAGGATTTGTTTTTAAAATCCACGGTGAAACCAAAAAATAGCGAGGAACCTGCCAGTGAAAACGATGCTTGAAAACATGGTGTGATTATGTTAAGATGAAAATGAAAACAATCGGCGATCATAGGTCCCTGCTGTGTGCGTGCGGCACCGTATGTTTTGAGCCAACACTGATACATAGGGAGCCTGATCTCTGAATGTGGCGTGAGGCTTTCCCTGCTGGGGAAAGGAACGCAAAGCATTCAGGAGGGCACCCACCTGCGCG
>SLNR01000072.1 GCA_007132905.1 Candidatus Sumerlaeota bacterium
GTTCGTGCCAAGTATGCGATTCGCCATCTTCTAAAGTCACGGTCTCGCTAAACTCTTCCGGTCCCGTTACATGGATGATGAAGTTCGGCAGCTCCTGCAATCCGGAGGTATCTCCCTCAACCGACTTAATAACGGTGAGAGAACCGAATGCTTCCACGACGATTTCGTCATATGTGTTCACAATGGTCGCGGTGGTTTCCTCGCCGTTTTCCACGCTATAACTGCCTTCACCGTCTACCACCCATTCATCACTCAGGCCCGTTTTGTCTTCGGTTACCAAGTAGTCGCCCGCCACCAGATCCGTCCAGGTCGCGGATTCGCCGTCGGCCAAAGTCACCGTCTCGTCAAATCCGTCCGGTCCCGTTACGGTGATAACGAAGTCCGGCAAAGTTTCCAGCGCGTCCACATCGCCCAGGACTTCTTTGGTCACGGTCAATGAGCCCAATTCCAACTCAAAAGTATTGATGATGGTAACGGGGGTTTCTTCCCCGTTCTCCACGGCATAGGTGCCTTCACCGTCTACCACCCATTCATCACTCAGACCGGTTCGATCTTCGGTCACCAGGTAGTCGCCCGCCACCAGATCCGTCCAGGTCGCGGATTCGCCGTCGGCCAAAGTCACCGTCTCGTCAAATCCGTCCGGTCCCGTTACGGTGATAACGAAGTCCGGCAGTTCTTGCAATCCGGAGGTATCGCCTTCCACCTGTTTTGTCACGGTCAGTGAGCCTAACTCCGGTTCGTAGGTGTTGATGATGGTCGCAGTGGTTTCTAAGTCTTCTTCTACTTCGTAACTGCCCTCACCGGTGACGGTCCATTCATCACCCAGGCCCGTTTTGTCTTCGGTCACCAGGTAATCTCCTGCCACCAGATCCGTCCAGGTCGCGGATTCGCCGTCGGCCAAAGTCACCGTCTCGTCAAATCCGTCCGGTCCCGTTACGGTGATGGTGAAGTCCGGTAGGGTTTCCAGTCCGTCCACATCGCCCTCAACCTGTTTTTCCACAATTAATGATCCAAAGGCTTCCGTCTCCACTTCAGTACAGTAATAAAAAGTTACATGGCTCCAACCACCGCCAGGTTGATTTAGGCCACAATCGAACATAACACCATCTGGATTAAGAAGGTTCCCAAAAGGGTCTTCATAATACATGTAAAGGTTTCCGCCATTGGGTCCGCCTTTTGCAAATGCAGTCATAACAGGGTAGTTCATCGACTTCCAGGTAAGGGTGTCCCCGTCATTCCAGACATACACCTTGAAATCAGAATCAGTGTATAGACCTGTTTCCAAGTCAACTTGATCCTTGTTTATTTTATACTCCTGTAAGGTGCACTCTTCTGGAGCCGGTAACTCTTCCGCAAGTGCGTCTCTTTGGGTATTGCCACCTGGGAAGTATTCTGGGTGATCTGCTGCTAGGGCAACATAACGGGTAACTTCTGGATCACAATCAGGCTTCTCGGGGGCTTCATCGGCCAGTCCAACCAATGCCCCTCCAAAAGCCAGTGACACTACAATCATCAAAACCAAAAACACTCGCCAATACCTAGGATATTTCATAATGCTCACTCCTTCTTCAGATTTAGAAAACTTACTGCGCTGGCGATAACTAAAGAATCCATTAGCCGATCTCCTGAAAACAAGGATCTTCATAAATGCGAGAATTTTCCAAGCATTTTCAATAAACCGCTTTCACTAACCCCGATAGTTTATTTGGATAATTGTCAGCCGGAAAAGATTCGAGAACCTCAAATTTTCCTATGTAGTTTTTGATTCTCCCCGCCTCCTTCCCGAAATGTAGTATAAAAAAACCGGCCATCTGCTCTCTGATGACCGGTTGCACTACTGGCTCCTTATAACCCAAGTGCCCACGTAAGGGTTATCTATCAACACCTTCATCTTTATATGCGATTGTGAGTAGAATTGAAAATTCGATCCTCGCAAGCTGTTTTTGAATATACTTTGTTATACGGTATACAAAAACCGGCCATCTGCTTTCTGATGACCGGTTGCACTACTGGCTCCTTATAACCCAAGTGCCCAAGTAAGGGTTATCTATCAGCGCCTTCATCTCTATACCAAATTCACTTTAACAGGGTATGTTTATACCGTCAATGATATTAACAAAAAAACTCTTTATTTGAACTTTTAACAGGTTGTTTACATTGGCATGCACTTCACATTATATTATAGCATGCATCATTATGAATATCCACATTTTCCTATCTGTTTGCTTTTGTTTTCTGTAAATTCCAAGCTCCCTTTTTGTGTTTACTCAAATTGAAATGACTATTCCTGACTATGTGGGCTAAGCAGGTATCTTTTTACAAGAAACAGCACTCCCAAGGCAAGTGCCCCCAAAAGAAGATCCAATACTTGGGTTGAAATCAACAGCACCTTCATGGTGACTCCATAAATCATAACATTTAAAAAAGCGGGAGCCTTTTGTTTAATAAGAGCGGAAGCAATTTCTAACCCAATAACCAACAATAAGATCTGACCAAGAAAATCTCTCAATACTCTATATGAATCTGCCGTCGAAGTTCCGAAGATCATGGGCAGATACCGAACAAGATCCAAAACCCCCAATAAAACTGCCAGCACAATCGCTGCTGTCAACAGTGCGAGCAAAACGAAGATGACTCTTTCGCTTTGCAAGATGATCCATGCTTTAAAGTGATGAAATCGATGAAGTTTTCGGGTTTCGGAATCAGCCATCATACCATCCCCTTGCAGACAAAAATAGACCGACAATTGCTTTTACATCTAAAATTTGTTTGCCATCTCCTCCTTGATCTCAGTTTTCAAAGCCTCTTTTTTCTTTTCCGATAGAGTCTTTGTGTCACCTTTCACACCTAAATAAATCTTAATCTTAGGCTCCGTGCCGGAAGGTCTCACGCAAAACCAAGATCCATCTTCTGAAATATATTTCATTGAATTGCTGACGGGTAAATTGGTAGATTTGCTTTTTTTGGTTCTCGTATTAAGCTCTTTTTGAGAAGCATAGTCAATCACTTTTATCACAGGGCTGTCAACTAGTTTTCTGGGTCCGCTGCAGCGGAAATGATCCATTATTTTCTCTACTTTATCCATTTCTCCCGATTGCAAATCTATATTGATAAGTTCTTCTCGGAAATACCCATATTCTTGATACAACTCTTCAAGAGCCTCAAGCAGACTCATATTCTTCGTCCGGTAAAATGCCGCCATCTCGGCCGCTATCAGTGCTCCCTGAAACCCATCCTTATCGCGCACAAAATCCCCTGCCAAAAATCCATAGCTTTCCTCAAAGCCAAAAAGAAAGGTGCTTAGCCGATGATCCACGCGGCTTTTAATCAATTCTCCGATATATTTAAATCCCGTAAGCGTTTCAATAACCTCAACACCGAAACTCTCCGCGATTTTCTTTCCCATCTCTGTGGTAACAACCGTTTGTATCATAATGCCGTTAGAAGGAAGTGTACGGCCTTTCTTATGCTGACTAAGAATATAATAGAGCATTAAACATCCCAACTGGTTGCCTGAAAGCGGAACGAATTGATCAGACTGATCTTTTACTGCCACCCCTAGTCGGTCGGCATCTAAGTCCATAGCCAAAAGAAGGTCTGCCTTTTTGTCAAGTCCCAGTTCAATCGCCATCGCATATACTTCCCAGTCCTCCGGGTTAGGGTATTTCACAGTGGGGCAGGCAGGATCCATAATCATCTGCTCAGAGACCAAAAATAGATCCTTTACCCCTATTCTATTAAAAATCCTCGGCATATAGCGAGCCCCCGTCCCGTGAAGAGCGGTATAAACAATGCTGACCGGCAGAAGACCTGTTTGTAACCACTGCTCTCTAAACCCAAGGTCGCAGACCTTTTCGATATACTCTTTCTCCACGCTTTTGTCCACCCAGCGGAGTAGTCCCTTTCCTTCAGCAGCTGCTAAATCAGCCGCTTGAATCGAAAGTTCATCTTCGATTTCCCCAATTTGTTTGGTTATTTCTTGAGCAAAATGATCTGTAATTTGTCCTCCATCCGCATTATACACCTTATAACCATTGTCGGCAGGCGGGTTATGGCTCGCGGTGATAACCACCCCTGCGTCCGCTCGCAATGTTCTTACCGCAAAAGACAATAAAGGAGTTGGTGCAGGCTGCGGAAACAACCAAACTTCTATCCCCTCTTCTGCCAGCACACCCGCCGCCTCCTTGGCAAACCGATCAGAGTTTTTCCTTGTATCGTAAGCGATGACCACCGAAAGTCTTTTCTCGCTCTTTTTTTCTCTATGCAGATACTTGGCTAGCCCAAGCGTTGCTTTTCGAATCATAAATATGTTGATTCTAGCCGGTCCTGCCCCCATAGGACCCCGAATTCCCCCCGTGCCAAAAGAAAGTTCTTTTTCAAAGCGGTCTTTGATTTTCTCATCCATTCCTTCAATACTTTTAAGATCTTTCTTTAATTCAGGATCCATATCTTTATGCCGACGCCATTTTTGATATCGGTCGAAATAATCCAACCAAAACACCCCTTCCCGCTAAAGATACTTCTCCATCTCTTTTTCCTTCAGCATCTGCACCAACTCTTTCACTTCTTGGGTTCTTTCCTTGTGGCAGACGAGAAAAACATCATCGGATTGAACTATGATCAAGTCTTGAACACCCAAGGCCGCAATTAGGGCATCTTTGCTATAAACAAAACAATCTGCATTGTCAACCCCCACAAAGGGTCCTTTGACTACCATTCCGTCTGCATCTTTTTCAGACAGGCTGGCCAGCGCTCCCCAACTCCCTAAATCGTCCCATCCAAAATCACCCTGCACCATAAAGATCTTGGAGACCTTCTCCATTACTCCATAATCTATGGAAATACGAGGCAAACCGGGAAACACTTCCGACATTATCTTTTGAGCTTGTGGTGTATTACAGGCTTTTTCGATTGTTTTGAGACCCTGTGAAAGCTCGGGAATATGGTTTTCAATCTCTTTTAGAATCACTGAAGCTTTCCAGATAAATATGCCGCTATTCCAATAATATCGTCCTGTCCGGACAAACTCTTTCGCCCTTTTAACATCCGGTTTTTCAACAAACCTTCGTACAGAAAACACCGCCGGATCTTTGTCTTTTTCCTCTTCTTCTCGCTCAATATAGCCGTAACCCGTCTCGGGTCGGGTTGGATTAATTCCGATCGTGACAAGACTATCTTCTTTCTCTGCCCAGGCAAATCCTTTTTCCAGACAGTCCACAAAGTCTCTCTTTCCTTGTATCATATGGTCTGCCGGCAGCACAAGCATACTCGCTTCATAATCTCTTTGCCTGATGTGGACAGCTGCCAATCCAATGCAGGGAGCCGTGTTTCTGCCCGCTGGTTCAACCAGAAAGTTCTCTGAAGGCAATTCGAAAAGATGCTCTCTCGCTAGTTCCAAATGCTGCTGATTGACCACCACAAAGACTTTTTCTGCCGGAAACAAGTCCTTGATGCGATCATAAGATTGCTGCAGCAGCGATCTTTCTCCCACCAGAGTAAGAAACTGTTTAGGTTTTTCTGTTCTGCTCTCCGGCCAAAACCGCTCGCCTCGACCCCCGGCCATGATCACAGCAAAACGACTCATTCGATTCCCCTCCTTAGTCCTTATCCCTTCGCCCTTCCATAGCTATCTTCGAGTCGGACAATATCGTCTTCTTCCAGGTAGTCTCCTAGCTGAACTTCAATGAAGATAAAAGGTACATCCTTTTGGTTCAAGGCCCGATGCGGCATTTCAACAGGGACATCAATCGAGTCGCCGGGATGCAAAACGAATTCTTTCCCTTCAAGGATGATGGTCCCTTCTCCTTCTACTGCAAACCAATGCTCTCTTCGGCGCGCATGTTTTTGGTAACTGAGTTTGTGCCCCGGGTTTACCGTAATCTGTTTAACTTTATATCCGGGTCTGCTTAAAAGCACCTCCCACTTTCCCCAAGGTGTAACAGCGGCTTCTAAAGACTCTTTTTTTTCATTCATGTTATCCCTCCTACAACTCGCTGCATTCTTCTGCGCGATCTTTGTAATAAAATTTGCTGATCATTTCCCAGCGGTATAACGAAACGAGAGCAAGTACAAAAGCAATCGTAGACTCTGCCCCTCGGTTTCTACTCGGCCCATCCGGGGCCAAACCATCCGCACAGGCTCCTATACCGGAATTATACAACGTTTTCCCCTGGCGATTTCTTCCCAAAAACCACTGGAAGGTCGTATACGCCATGTCAAGATACTCCTGATTTCCGGTTAAAGCCATCGCTAAGATGCAAGTCTCCGTCAATGATCCGGCATCGAGTGGTTGCTGACAGTATATCGCTTTCAGCCCGTTCTTTTTGTACCACCCTTGATTCCCTATGATATCAATGTAGCCATCTTTGTACTGTTCCTTAATGAGAAAATCAAGGGTCTTAAGGCCTACTTCAAGATATTCAGGAACTTTCAAATGTCGATAGGCCAACAGCAACGCCTGAGGAAGGCGTGCATTATCGTAGGTTAGCATATCATCATACCATATCCAATCTCCATCTTTGTTCTGATGAAAGCGGTCAACAAGTGAATCGGCCAAATATTCAAGTCCTTTTCGGGCCGGCTTATAATCTTTATGAAGAATCAAGTAAGAGGCCAGTCCGCAGGCTGCATATGCCTGCGCCCTTGGGTGGGAAAGTTTCTTAACAAGAGGGAGGCTCTCTTCCACCATGTTTCTGGCCAGCAAACCCGGTGAACGATTTTGGACCAATCTCGTGGCTGCTCCAAGACCCCAAAGACACCGTCCAAAAGTGTCTTCGCTTAGGCTCTGTTCGGGAAATTCTTTTTGGTAGTTCACATAATTGTAAAACCAGCCATCTTTTCTGCGGGCATGGACAATAAAAGCCATATATTTATCAATAAATCGCAGAGCCGATTCATCTCTAAAAAGATTGTAATACTGGGCAAAAGCAACAATTGCTCTCCCGGCATCGTCAGAAGAGTAGTCATAAGTATAATCCGGAATACTATAAAGAGTGTGTTGAATAATCCCTGTCTCATCGGTCAATTCTTTTAAATAATCCATATTGATATCCGGCAAAGTAAAGACCCTTCCTTGTTTGAGCTTGTCGGCATCTGCTTTTGCTATCACATCCTCAAAAACATCAATGTACTGCCTAGCTACAGTATCCCAGCCCATCTTTTGACCGGCAATAAAAGCTTTCCCCGCCATGGACAGTCTTTCTTCTTGATTGTCAATAAGATCATCAATGGCTTCGGCCATTTTTAGATGATCCTTAAAATGCACCAACCTCCCCTTTCCGTCAGCCAGGGCATCTCTTGCATGGAGATAAGGAGTAGAGAGAACCGCTTTTCCTTTGCCCAGAGATAGACTTAAAACACCGCTGGTAACTTGAGCCTCTGAATGATAGGGACAGATTACTAAATCAGCAGCCCCGAGATAAAGATCCAATGTCTCATCATCGAGAAAACGGTCAACGAAAACAACTTGATTGTCCAGGTGGTTTTCCTGAACAATTTTCTTTAAGTATTCTCGATATTCCTCTCCATCTGCCTTCTTTACGACCGGGTGCGTCACTCCTTGAATGATATACAATAGATTAGGATGTTTATCGGCAATCTCAGCTAAAGCTTTGAGAACCACTTCAATTCCTTTGTTCCTGCTCAGAAAACCAAAAGTCAAAACAACAAATCGATCCGTCAAATCAAGCTTATGCTTATAATAAAGCGGGTCAATATAAAACTTATCGGCAACCCCATGAGGAATCAGACGAATCTTAAATTCCGGGATATCATAAACATCGGTCAGAATCCTGATAGCAAGCTGGTTCATCACAATTATAGCTTTGGAAAAAGCAGCCACTTCCACCAGTGTTTTGTATTCTCCGGGAGATGGTTTTTCCAAAACTGTATGTAAAGTTGTGACTACAGGTTTTTCAACCAGGCTTAAAAATTCAACAACGTATTGGCCGTCTTCACCGCCAAATAATCCAAACTCGTGCTGCAAAGACACCACATCCACAGAAGACTCATTAATGGCCCGGGCCGCAGCCCGGTAATCCTCCAATCGATCCTGCTTTATTTCAAAAATCACATTCTCGATATAATCATATTCTTCGTTATCATTTAATGCTAAATAACTAGTCGCTTCTCTACCTAGTATTTGCCTCAAACCCCGGCTGATATGATTTGAAAAGGTTGCAATTCCGCACTGGCGCGGGAGGACGCTGCTTATGACTGCCACCTGAAGTCTTTTTCTTACCCCTCTAGTTTCAGTTTGTGCTAAGTCCATATACATCCTCCTTTGCATATATTCTGATAATTCACAATCTTATTATACCATACGAGAACTGTTTTTGACATTTTCCTCATAGACAATTTACCCCATTAAAGGGATTATAAATTTAAACCCGAAATCATATTAGCAGGAATAGATCTAAAATCGAGAGGTGATCAATGTGAAAAAACTGGAGTCCAAATATCAGGCTTACTTATCGTCCGTTTTACAAAAGACAGCTCCTTCCCATGAAGTTGACCTGGTCGTTGGGATTCCTTTCCTCTCCGGAGACAAAAGAATAAGCGAGATTCTCCCCATTTTACAATCTGGCTTGGACACTTTCTATCCGGAACTGCAGAGTATAATTGTTTGCGTGGTGGGTTCTTCCTTTACTGATGAAGAGCTAGAGAACCTGCCTCAAACTCTTGATAACCGAATTTTGGTAACTGCTTTGGACAAGGATATTGCCACGAGAGGATGGGCTATTCGCAGTTTGATGGATACCGCCCACAAACTCACCGCCGACCTTTTAATTTTTGAATCGAATCTTCTTCCCACCGAAAAGGCAGATGCCGCTGAGGGGCTCACTCCTGATTGGATCAAGTTAATGTACCAGCCCATCCGGGATAATGATTCACAATTTGTCTTGCCTCGTTTTAAAATGTCGCATGTTGCCAACAGTATTGGGTCACAATTTGTTTTCCCCCTCCTCGCTTCTTTGTATAATGTAGAACTGCGTGGATGCTTAGACTCAGGGATGGCTCTTTCTAGACAGCTGCTGCCAAAACTTCTCAATGAGATGAGTTTGAACGGAAATGAACTTATTGAGTACGGATTAAACTACTGGGTGGTGGCCAAAGTTCTTGAAATGAAAACCCCCATCGCCGAAGTGTATCTTGGCGTCAAACCGAGAACTTCACTTCCTGTTGGCATCAACTATCTGTTTGGTCAAGTAGCTCACGTGCTTTTCAATTTTATTGAAAAGAGTCAAGATCATTGGAAGAGCACCCCTCAAGCAGTTCAGACAGCCTTAAATGTAGGACCCCGGGAGGATTTATTTAGCAAAGATCTCATCGTAGATATTCGACCACACATTGTCCAATTCCGAAGGGGATACAATCGATATTATGAAGCAGTTTGGTCCCGCATATTTTCTGAAGACATCAAACATCAATTAGAACAAATCATTTCGACGGCCGCTGCCGGGGGAACCCGTTTTTCATTTCCTGCAAGTCTGTGGGCCCAGATCATCTACCAAACCATCATTGCTTATCATTTTATCCCAGCCATCCAAAAAGAAGATCTAGTCAGCGGGCTTGCCGCCCTTTTTGAAGGAAGATTAGCCGGTTATTTCCAAGAGATTAAAGACAATACCCACTGCAGCCTTGATTTCGAAACAACCGAATTTGCCGCCTGTCCGCTCAATGCCCGTACGAACCTAGAAAGTCAAGTTGACTCTTTTGTAAGCCGAAAGTCCTTTTTCAAAGAGCAGTGGCTTCATCATACAGAAGAACTCCAGCCATTTCTCCCCGAGATATCCTATTGGGAATATATCCCGGGCATCCCCATTATTCTTCCCCATGCAGTCAAATCCGCAGATGGGAAAACCGCTCATGTCTACAGCTTTTATGAAAGCCTTTTGCGGGAGTACACGGAAGAATTCATCTCTTTTGTAAAAGAACATTTAGATCTTACTCCCGACGATGGTCCAGAAAAGATCGCAGCTGGAATTAGAGAGCTGATGCAGCAGTTAGAAGAAGATCTTGATCAAATTTTAATTCCTGGTGATCTCACCCAACTAAAGGGCATTGAACATATGGCCAACAAAATTTTTGATCTTTTTCCACATCCCCAGAGCATGTCCCTTAAAGCAGAAGTAGCCGAACATCTTATCAAAGAGAATCCCCCCAGAAACCTCATAACCATTTGGGGCTATCATGACACGCAAGAGCTGCTGGAAAATCACCATGCTCTGGATATTTTAGCCATAGCACCCTGGTCTGAAGCTGATCAATACAGTGCCTGGAATACTAGGTGGCTGCGGAAAAATCTTTCACCTGCTGATTTTGAAATGTCTCCTATCCTTCCCGTTGTTGTCGATTACACAGAATTCCCAGCTTTGACCGGCATGCGAGAAGCCTCAACCTTAGATCACCTATCTAGCCGTGTCGTCATTAGCAACCTTCGAGAAGGAAGTGGAGGCGATTTTCCCAAAACCCGATTTCTCACCACAACCCTTAAAAGAATCATCGAAGCTTCCGAATATGGCAAGATTTGGGAAACCTACATGCAAAGATGCATGCCCGAGGATTTTGCTGAACAGGTTATGAATTCCATAGGCGGGCACTGGGGTGTCAGCATGTTCTCTGCTCACAGCATATTTGAACATATCCAGCACACAATGCTTCGCGACAAGCTAATTCAAATAGCCGCAGAAAACTGGGACATTTCAGGCGAGTCTGTTGAGAAAGCTAAAAAACATATGAAAAAAATGGCAGAAGCTTATCATCTGGGGCTTACCCTGCCCGATGGAACCTTTATGACTTGTTGCATTTGGAGTTGGGCTAGTTATAGTTTCAAGGGAGGAAAGGGAATTCCCACCCCTCTATCTCTTATGGTTGAACGCCGGTGGTTTAGTGGAGAGCTCTTCTTTAGACTCTATGAACAGGTCCAAAATGATCGCTCCGAAATCTATGACAGCATCATTGATTTGATGGGGCAGGGCAAAGAAAACGAAGACCTTTCCGTCCTCTATCTTGGCTCTGAGCCCGTCGCACCCGAACTCATTGTGGAACAACAGGTTGAAAAAGATTCCCCGGACGCGGGTGTTTTAACTAGATCACCTTACAACCCCATTCTCGCCCCCGTATCAGATCATGACTGGGAAAACAAATATGTTCTTAACTGTGGGACCATCCGTATAAACGGATCCATTTACATCCTTTACCGTGCCGTAGGCGACGATGGTATTTCTAGATTAGGACTGGCCGTCAGCAAAAACGGTTTGCAAATTGACGAGCGCCTCCCTGATCCCGCTTTTTCACCAGAACACAAAAGCGAGGAAATGGGATGCGAGGACCCAAGACTTGTAGCCATAGACGGACGCATCTATATGTTATATACGGCCTACGACGGCGTCACGCCGCAAATCGCGCTCGCATCCATTCCCGAAGAAGATTTCGTACACTATCGCTGGGACCAGTGGTTTCGCCATGGACTCGTTTTCCCCGGTTTTCATAATAAAGATGCTGTACTTTTCCCGGAACGCTTTGATGGGAAGCTTGCTATGTATCATAGAATTGCGCCCAGCATTTGGCTTACTTATGCCGAAGATTTTAATACACCCTGGCCCAAAGAAGGACACAAAATTATTCTCGGTACTCGTTCAGGCATGACCTGGGACGCCGTTAAAATCGGGGCAGGAGCTCAACCCATCAAGACAAAATTTGGTTGGCTTCACATCTATCACGGCGTGGACTATGCATTCAAATATTCTTTGGGCGTTTTTATTACCCCACTCCATGATCCTTCAAAACTTATCTACCGCTCGCCAAACCCCATTTTAGAACCTGAAGCTTCTTATGAAGTAGGCGTATCTGGAAAGAGCTGGGTTCCCAATGTAGTATTTACTTGCGGAGCTGTGCCTACTAAAGACAAAGATATCTTGGATGAAGAAGATGAATTGCTTGTCTATTACGGCGGCGCAGACACCGTTATTGGGGTTGCTTCAGCTAAAATTAAAGACATCGTCCCCCAACGGTATAGGAAGCTACCATAATTATTTAACATTCAACAGTAATAATCACGAACAAACATAAAATACCACGATTCTAGAAGGGGTTGGGCGAAAAGCCCAACCCCTTCTAATGAAAAGCGGCAGTAACTCTTTCTTCTCTGTTTGCTTTTTCAGTTCTCACTACTCTTTTTCAAAGACTTTCTAAAGCAGGACTTTATAGCTTCTTCGACCCATCCTTTTATCCAAACCGTCCATTATAAAGATACTAGGAGGATGATTTTTAAAATCCTTCTTACGAATAAAGGGGATTTTACATCTTTCAAGAATGATAAATGAGTGGAAATTATAAGAAAATTCTTTCATTTTTTTGACAAAAGGTCTAAACCCCTCGGGGGTAACAGATTATACAAGGAGGTAATGCTATGAAGGTATTAGTCTTAGGAGCATCGGGAAAACAAGGACAAGCCACATCTTACGATTTAGTCAAAAATGAAAAGGTGGAAAAAATCATTCTTGCAGGAGATGACAAATACGAACTTGACAAGACCGCCAGATGGCTTGACAGCGAAAAATGTCAAGTAGAAGTCATCGATGTTTCCACTAAGTTCGATACGTTTAAGTTAATTGAATCTACTAGAGCCAATCTGGTTGTCTGTTCGGTACCGTGGAAATTAACCCTGCCGCCTTTGGATGCTTCCATCGAAGCAGGCGCTCATTTTGTTGATTACGGTCTTTATCAAAATGTCGAGTTTGACAAAAGAATTGATGCCTACCATAAAAAAGCCTTAGAGGCAGGTGTAACCGTGATTCCAAGCTGCGGACTTGCTCCGGGGATGACCAATATGCTGGCCGCCTATGGCGTGAGTTTTATGGACCAAGCTGATAAGATAGAAGTTTATGTTGGCGGAATCCCGGAAAAACCTGAACCACCCCTTCAATACAAAGCCGTTTGGAGTATCGAGGGTGTCTGGACTCAATTTATGGAGGCCTGTCGAGTCATTAAGGATGGACGGCCTGATACTGTGGAAGCCACAACCGAAAAAGTCACCTTGCACTTCGAAGGTTTAGGAGATTTTGAAGCTGCTTACACAGATGGTTTAGGCACATTACTGCATGCCTATAAGAACCCGGAAATGAAAGGGGTAAAAGATGTTTACGAGAAAACCATCCGCTGGCCGGGCCATTACGACAAAATACGCACATTAAAAGATTGCGGTCTGCTTAATACAGAACCTTTCACTGTTGGGGACTGCACCATTGCCCCAAGAACTTTCCTCACCGCCCTGCTAGCACCCGCTTTGAAGATGAAAGATCATGAAAAAGACATGTCGCTGCTTCGCGTAAAAGCCATCGGAAAGAAAAACAGCGAAAACCTCGAAAAAACTTATCAAATGGTGGACTACAGGGACGAAGAAACAGGACTCCTCAGTATGGCCCGAACCACCGGCTTTACCGGGGCCATCATGGTGGACATGCTTGCCTCCGGCAAAATTAATGAAAAAGGTGTTGTTATGCCGGAAAAACTTGGTGCAGATCAAAACGTCTTCGAGGAATTGATGGAAGAATACAAAAAGCGCAATATCGTCATTAAAGAAATCAGCTAATCTTCATGTTTCCGGTTCCCGAATATAAAACCGGAGGGAAAAACAATGAAAAAAACAAAATATTTGTGCGTTTTACTGCTTGTTTTTGTACTTCTCATTGCATCGGCCTGTGGTGGTGAAGATCCTGAAAAAGAAGAAGCCGCAGCACAAGATCAGACAGCCTCTGAACTCCTTGAACGAGGACAAAGCATTTCCGCTATGTCCTACGATCTTTATATGACAGGTCCTGACCACGAAATATCCGCTAAGGTTTGGATCAAAAATGATAATATTCGTATGGAGTTTGAAGAGGAAGGGGAAACGTTTGTATTCATTTTAAATGCCGTTGAAGAAAAAGCTTATTCGTATATCCCGGCCGAAAATCTAGCCTATACCGTACCTTGGGACCCAGATTATCTCGACACCCCCGAAACCCCATCAGATTTTATTTTGGATGTAGATGAGGACCTTTTGGAAATGGGCGAAAGAGTGGTTTATGACGACATTAATTGTAGAAAAATCCGCGTTGATGCTGATTCCCAAATGACTATTTGGGTTCATGAAGAATACGGGATCCCCATTAAGGTGGAAATTTCAGCCCATGGTGAAACCATCACTATGGAATACAAAAACATCGAAATAGGAAATATTGCCGATGAAGTATTTGCCATTCCTGAAGATGCCACTATTCTTGGCTGACTCAAAACCCTCTTAACTGAGTTTATTAGAAAGCTCCCGGGAATAGTTTAACTATCCCCGGGAGCTTTCTAATAAAACTAAATAACAAACAAATATATCTGCCCGCAAAATCCCACTGCATTCAAGTTCAATTCGCCTGAAAACTAAACCTGCAAAATTGCTCTAAAAAGACCCTCTACCCCCTTTTGCAGCAGATCAGATGCATATAGCGTATGCTAATTCGATAGCAATTTAGCATCATATTGATTTGGGTCATGTTTTTTGATCGATCCAAAATAGCTAAGGAATCTTTTTTTCTGTTTTGTAATTTTTCGATTGTACATCTTTTTTTGCCTGTATCGAAATCTTTATCCTTGTACCTTAAGAAAAGGCACATGCCTCTTCCGCTCTGCTCAGTACCAAACTCCACTCGCCAACAACAGACAGACTAACAGACCCTCTCCTAAAAACAGCATCAGCAAGTATAATTTACTCCCTCCCGTCATCATCAACATGAACCAATAAATATTTGTGCTAAACAGTGCATCCGTTATTAATATATCACCCCAGAAACCTCCACCCGCTAAGCTACCCAACAAGAACACCTGAAAACCAAAAAAGACAACTTCTTGACGAGCTTTTGCCAAAACCATACTAATAAAAATATGCAATAAAATAAACATTAGCTGGATAGGAAAAAAACAGCACCATCAACAAAATAACCAACATTAAACCGATACAATTTTTTAAACTTAAACTTTCTACCTTCAATGACCATAACCATGGCCAAAGGCACCAAGAGTGCATTCAATTTATTGAACACCCGCGAAACAAAAAAAGAGACACAATGAGAACAACCCAAAAGCCCCCAGGCTCAAAAATCTTGTGCTAATCAGTCCGGTGAGGGGATCCTTAACCAGCCGGCTGTTAAGTTCAGTATTTAGCCGTTCTAGTTGCGCTTAAGACTTCTGAAGACTGCGCTGGGTATTCACTAGTTCATTGTTCATCATCTGGATTTGCTCAAACTGATCCTTTACCATGTCACCGCTTTCCATAACTTTTTCAACAGAAAACTCCTGGATCATGTGCAGCAGACGAATTAGTATTTTCCCTGCAGGGCTTTTTTCGCCTGTGTTTTTGAAAAAGCTGGACGAAAAACCGAACACCAAGACTTAAGCCTCCTAAAAAAGCAGACAAAGATCCTTGGCTTCGTCCATATCATCTATCTGCAGCCCCTTCATCCAAACCTGCCGTTTTCCCTTAGAAGATGCATAAGCCTTGTCCAATTCAGATTGATCTGACTGGGGAAAAATTTGATAAAGTGATGTGTTTTCGCTATGGAAAAGATATGGCGGATCGCTCCATTGGAAATCTTGATCATTCCCTTAGAATCGGTGAACAAAGAAAACTAGACACAGGTTTTATCCGCCCTTTCTAATGATATTCTCTTTTGCCCACCGGACCAATTCCAAGGCGGTTTTTCCATACATATCTGCTTTCGTTTTCCGCCAAAGCTCTTGACTCGAGGAGAAAGCTCGTCTCCCTAAGGCAATTTTTAAATCCGGATTATACCCGCGGGCTTCATCTACCATCTCATTGCATTGCGCTAAATGAGGTATCATGGTAACAGAAAGAGCCAGCAGATCGGTTTGGTGTTCGTCTATTGCAGGAATTAACAAGTACAGCGGCACGGCTGCCCTCAGATATACGCTATCCCAACCGTGGCATTCAAAAAGGTCAAAAACCATCCGTGCTCCCATTTCATGAAGTTCACTTCCTTCACAGCAGTATAAAAATGTTTTGCCGTTGCGAATCTGGCCAAAAATCCGATCATAATATACGGAGAGCACCATCTGCGATACTACTGTGGCATAGTGTTCTTTGTCGACGGTGATTTCATTCCGGTGCCAGAGCTTTCCGATTTCATACATAACCCTTTGGATTAAAGCATGTGAAGATCTTCTAATAGACATCCCTTCTGCCACTCTTTTCTCTACATAACGGACAGCACCCCTTGTATCTAGACGAAGGATTAAGTCTAAGTACTCCTTCTTTTCTTTGGCATAAGGCCCACTCATGATATATTCGGCAAGAGTATGAGAGATTTCTGCCTTCAAAATAGCTTCACCACCGGCATCTAGGCACTGAGAGGCGACTTGCTCTTGATCGACATTATCTTCATAGATTAAAACTTCCTTAAGAATCCGATAGTGAGTTATCATTTACCCTTTCACCCGCTCGGTAGGTAAATTCCTCATCAGATAGCATAAAAGACGAAAGATCCATAGACTTTATTCTTTAAAGATTTGATGATCATTAAATGGACGGCTGTGTCCAAAAAATGCAAGTTGTATAATATGTCTTCATAACATCAGGGATTTTCTCCTATCATCGTATTCCTGCTCTACGCCGGGATCAAGTTCAAAAGGCCGCTTAAACACCTTCTGTGCGACTGCTTTTATTTTTTGATCATCACAGATCTTAAATAAACTCATCAGGACCCCCTAAAATAAGTGAAATTTTGCTGCATCGAGATGAGCATTTTTAACCCGCTGGTTTTGCATCTATATCACTGATGATTCCAACAAATGAACATCCAATACAAAAGAACAAGATTGTTTCATCTTTTGTTTACATCTTCCACCCGAAGACACTTAAAGAAGTCTTCCCCGGTCTATCAAGTTTCCTTATCAAAAAAAAATCTGTGAGAACGCGAAGGTAGAGCTTAGCCAGTGCAGCTAAACCTTGAAAAATTACCGCACATCGACAAATTGGCACTATTTACCTTAATAAGATACCACAGCCAATCTTTGGATTTCTCCTTACAATCAAACCTTCTTACGATTCCCTATGGAATTAGCGTTTTCTAAATATACTGCCTTGACCAAGGTAAAGCAAAATATCATATTCCAGTCGGTTGATGAGTTAGCTGGCTAATCTTTGTCGGCATCAATTTATAATAGGTTTTCTTCACATTTAAATTCTTTCATCTCCTGAAGCATTGCCTGAAAAGTCATATGAGTTTTAAGATTTTTTGTGTCTTTTCAAAATGAGTTCTCTTTCTCCTAGAAATCCTGAGAAGAACTCATCTTCTGTCATATTCATGATTCTATTTGTAAATGATATTGTAATAGTGTACCACTAAACGCGTTTTCGCTACTGAATTTCTTTACCACCTAATCCAATAATCCTGTAAAATATTATCAAATGTTCTACAGGAGGTTGAAAGGTGTGA
>SLNR01000032.1 GCA_007132905.1 Candidatus Sumerlaeota bacterium
ACCAGTTCGTCGGCAACATCGGAGTAAAACACCTCCGACCAGGTGTTCTCTCCGCCCAGTGATCCTTGGACATAGTCCCGGCTGCTCAGATCAGCGCCTACTATCGAGTCATCGGAACTATGGACAATTCTTCCGTTTCTGTCGGTCACAAACACCAAAGAATAGCCCAACTCGGCCATAATGGTCCGAGTCAGATCATCAAGGATGGATACTCTTTCTTGAAAGCGGGCGTTGGCTGTGTCTAGATCCACCTCTTCTAGAATGTTTAAACTTTGATAGACATCTCTAGAAGCGCTGACCACTACCGCGTTGTGCATGATTTCTTCAAAAAACCCTTCCAACTGGTCTTCCACCACCCGCGTGTAAAGCTGGTTGGTTCTCTGTACCTGCCCCTCCAAATTGTCACTAGCGTTTAAAAACGAGATCACGCTGACCGCGACGAGGGGGATGATGCCGATAGCCATAAATAGCATCACTAGTTTTACTTTTAGATTAGCTTTGCGAAATAGATTCATTTTTTATCTCCTTCCCCTTTTATATAAGTTCACTTATACATCGGTTAAAGGAGGAAAATCTTAACGTTCTTTGTCTTTTTTGGTTTACCCATTGGCCGTTTATCTCTGTCTTTGATTTCGGTTTAGCTTGCCGGAGAAAAACGGCCCAAACCTTTTCCAAAAACTTTGTCTGCTTTTTTACGAATTACCGGTGCTATCTTCACAACACTTCCCGACAAACCCAAAACCTATACTGCGCTTTGTCCCAACTCAAAATAAAGTGAATGCAAAAAAACTTTGATAAGCGGCGACCCTTTTCTAAAAAGAAAAAAGCAGACCGCCATCGCTGCGGTCTGCTCGTTTTTATCTAAAATACACTCAAGTATTCGTCTAATTCCCACTGGTGAACCCGGGTTCGAAACTTGTCCCATTCCATTTTCTTGGCTTTTAAAAAATGTTCGAAAGTATGATCCCCGAGCACTTCTCTCATCAAAAAGCTTTTCTCCATTTCTCGCACTGCCTCGTCGAGACTGCCCGGTAAGCTCTCGATGCCGTAGTCTTTTCTTTCTTTTTCGGTCATTTGGTAGATGTTCATATTACAGGGGTCTCCGGGATCGATTTCGTTCTTGATGCCGTCAAGACCCGCCTTTAACATCACCGCCATGGCCAAATAAGGATTGCAAGCCGGATCCGGAAAACGAAGTTCAAGGCGTGTCCCCGCTCCTCTGACCGCCGGAATGCGAATCGAAGGACTCCTGTTTCTTTCCGACCAGGCAATATACACCGGAGCCTCATAGCCAGGCACCAATCTCTTATAAGAGTTGACCAAAGGATTCGTGATGGCCGAATAGCTTCGGGCATGGCTCATCAATCCGCCCATGAAGTGGATGGCTTCTTTGCTCAACCCATACTTGCCGTTGGGATCTTCAAAGGCATTGCGACCGCCCTTGAATAAAGACTGATGGGTATGCATGCCGGAACCGGCAATACCATACACCGGTTTGGGCATGAAAGTGGCGTGAAGCCCGTGCATCATGGCAATGGTTTTGACCACCAACTTAAAGGTAGCCGTGTTATCGGCGGTAAGCAGCGCTTCAGCATAGCGAAAATCAATTTCATGCTGGCCGGGTCCATTTTCATGGTGAGAAGCCTCGATCTCAAAACCCATTGCTTCTAAGGCCACAATGATGTCGCGCCGAGCTTTTTCGCCCAAATCGGTGGGCGGAAAATCAAAATAGCCGCCGCCGTCATGAGCCGTAGGGACAATATTGTTATCGCTGTCTTTGGGGAAGAGGAAGAATTCTGCTTCCGTACCTGTATAGAAAGTATAGCCCAAATCCTTTGCTTCTTGAACGGCTTTTTTCAGTATCCCCCTAGGACAACCTTCAAACGGTGTTCCATCCGGATTATAGACATCGCAGATCAATCTCGCACTGATTCCCTCTTCCTTGGTCCAGGGAAAAACCACAAAACTGCTGGGGTCAGGATAAAGATACATATCCGATTCCTCAATCCTGACAAATCCGGAAATGGACGAGCCGTCAAACATCACTTTCCCGTCAAGCGCATGGTCTAATTCCCGTACCGGAATGGCTACATTCTTTACCACACCTAAAATATCAATGAACTGAAGACGTACAAACTCCACACCAAGCTCCTCGGCTTTGGCCAGGACGTCTTCCTTGGTATAATCAGGCTTAAAAGAAGCCGTCATTGTCATTCCTCCTCTATATTCCCTTGTCAAGTTTCTGTGTGATCGTGCTCTTTCATGCTTTGTCACTAGACGCCCTTTGTCCCCGGAATCGCTTCCGGACTTTAAAGCCGTCCTGTCGATGGTGACACACCGAGAGGCATCCGCCGAATCTTTCGATGAACCTCTCCCTCGTCAACTTGGAAAACCAAGTCCAGGCGCTTTGGGTTACATGGTCTCGTCACTTTTCATCTCCCACCCCTCTCTCTGGTTCTTGCAATAAGCCCCTAGTTCCCTTCGGAACTATGGGGTCATCCTATCACTCCTGCTGTTGGTTGTCAATACAAATTAGGCACTTTTTTCCGCGATTTTACGAACTATTTTCTGTATGTGAAACATTTAGACCGGTTTGTAACGAACAATATAATATTTACTTCATTTATTGTCCTGTATTTTACTTTGGGGTCTATCCAGGAGAAAAGACACCGATAGGCCCAGCACCAACGCCCAAAAAGGCGCCCCTATACCCCAGGCGGAAAGGCCCGAAACGGCCGTAATAAAAGCAAAGAAGGCGCCGTAGCTGTAAGAGCCGGCCCACGCCCCTCTAAAAGAGGTGATGAGAGCACCCATAAGCGCAAGGCCGGCAATGAGGTTGATCACCGCTTCCGGATAAGCCCCCATCCACAGCACCAAGGTACCGGCAAAAAGACCAAAGCCCATTGTGATGAGTCCTGTCACCACCGCCGCCGCATAGCGTTTTTCTTTATCCGGGCCGGCACTGTCGCCTCCGCAGATCGCCGTCAGCACACCGGCCATGTTAACACTGTGTCCTCCGGCCAAAGAAGCCACCATCATAGCCGCTCCGGAGACGGCCGTCATGGCATTGATCGGCACCTTTGTCCCTTGGGGAATGCGGTCATAGCCTTCGGTCAGCAAAATTCCCATGGCCTGCATGTTCTCGGCCCCCATGACCGTTATCGCCAACGGCACGCTGATGCCCAAAAAAGCCTGAGGAATAAGCACGGGGCGAGCAAACACCGGAGCAGCCAGCCGAAAGACCACCGGCTCCCATCCCCCTTGATTGGTGAAAGCCACAATCACGCCGCCGGCGATCAAGGCAGCCAGCACACCCGGGAACCGGGGGAAGAATCGCTGGGAAAGCAAAAACACCAGCAAAATCGCCCCGCTGACAAGCGGGGCCTCCTCCAGGGAAGTCATAATCCCCACACCAAAGCGCAGCAATATCCCTGCAATCATGGCCATGATGATGGGGCGGGGGAGAAAGGATACCAACCGTTTGATCACGCCGGATACGCCCAGCACAAAAACCAGCGCCCCGGCGGCAAAAAAACCACCGGCCGCCTCAGCCCAGGTATACTGAGACAAAGAGGCGCTAACAAGCACTAGCCCCGCGATACTCCAGGCCCCGCAGATCGGTTTTTTGTAATAAAGGGCCATGACGATCGATAAGAACCCTCCGCCCAAAAACACCGCAAAAATCCAAGACAAAACTTGATCTTGCGCCAAGCCCGCTTCTTGCAATATTTTCGTGATCAAAAGAAGTGTGCCGATATTGAAGATGCCGGCCACAATGCCGGCACTCACATTATCACCATTAAAACTAGAGAAAAGATCCAAAAGACCGGATCTTATCCCCACCCCTTTTTCTAGCGTTGCCAACATGCGCGACACCTCAATCTTGTTTCATGGTCCCTTTATTGATAAACCTAGTATGCCAGGAAAAACTCTCCTCTAACAGATGAGGCGTCTGTCCCCCCGTCTCATTGACCGCCCGGTTATGATAATCCCACAAAGCTTCTTTGTAGTCCGGATGGGCACATTGTTCAATCACTTCAATGGCTCTTTCTCGAGGCGATAGCCCGCGCAGATCAGCCGCCCCTTGCTCGGTTATGATGACATCCACATCATGTTCGGTGTGGTCGGTATGGGAGACATAGGGAACGATGGAAGAAATGTCGCCTTTTTTCGCAGTCGATTCGGTGAAAAAGAATGAAAGGTAAGCATTTCGCGCAAAATCACCGGAACCGCCGATGCCGTTCATGATGTTGGACCCCATAAGATGGGTGGAATTAACATTGCCGTAGATATCGGCTTCAATGGCCGTGTTCATGGCAATAACGCCCAACCGGCGAATAATTTCCGGATGATTGCTGATTTCCAAAGGACGCAAGACAATCTTATCCTTGTACCAGTCAAGGTTCTCATAGAACCGCTCCATGCTGCTGTCGGATAGATTGACAGCGCATCCGGAAGCGCCTTTGAGTTTTCCGCTCTCCAATAGCGTCAAGATTGAATCTTGAAGCACCTCGGAGTAGACATACAAGTCCGAAAAGTCGCTGTTTGCAAGCCCTGATAGAACCGCATTGGCCACATTGCCCACACCGGACTGCAAAGGCAGTAAATGTGCAGGCAAGCGCCCGGCGTCCACCTCGTCTGTCAAAAAACCAATGAGGTGATGCGCCATTTTCTCATGAACCGGCTTGGCCTCTTGAAATACCGGCCCCTTTTCTTTGGTATCCGAAGTGACCACCGCCGCGATTTTTTCTTCCGGTACAGCAAGATAGGGCGACCCTATTTTTTCACCCGGCCGGGTGATCAAAATGGGGTCGCGGTCCGGCGGATCATCGACACTATAAAGATCGTGTATGCCTTCTAGTTCCCGGGGAAAAGTATGGTTGACTTCCACAATGACTTTATCGGCCATTAAAACAAA
>SLNR01000143.1 GCA_007132905.1 Candidatus Sumerlaeota bacterium
GACAGCCGGCGGCTCAAAAGCGCTTGCGAAGCATAATCTTGAAGATTTTCTTGAAGTCGTTTCCCCTTTATTTGATCAAGGTTTTCCAGCAGACGATCTATGGTTTTGTGCTCTTTGATCAGTCTTAAAGCTGTTTTTTCGCCTACTCCGGGTACCCCCGGAATATTATCTGAGGAATCCCCCATCAACCCTTTTACTTCTACTAAATCCGAGGCCTCCAAACCAAAATGCTCTTTTACGCTGTCTTCATCATATAACTCCATATTAGTGATGCCTTTTTTTGTCAAAAGAACTTTTGTTTCAGCTGATATAAGCTGCAGGGCGTCTCGGTCCCCGGTAACAATTAAAGGACTTAAGCCTTCTTCTTCCGCCTTTTTGCTCACCGTCCCAATAATATCGTCCGCTTCATAACCTTCTCTTTCCACAACCGGTATATTCATAAGATCAAGAAATTCCCTGATAATAGGGATCTGGCTTACTAAATCCTCTGGTGCAGACGGACGGTTTGCTTTATATTCCTCATACTCTTCATTTCGGAAAGTTTCCCGGCCGATATCCATGGCTACCATAATATAATCAGGATTTTCTTCTTCCAGCAGTTTAAAAAGCATATTCACAAAACCATATACAGCCTGGGTAGGTTGTCCCTGTCCTGTTGACAAAGACTTCAAAGCAAAAAAAGCCCGATATATGAGGCTGTTTCCATCAATAAGCATAAATTTTCCTGTTACCATCTTTTTCCCCCCGAGTGCAGAAGTGTATTATCTAATTCCCTAGCCAACAAAAAAAACCTCTAATCACCGCAAAAAATTTGCTTTCAATGAAAAAGAAACCGGCTTTGCCGCCAGTTTCCTTTACTCTTCTAAAACAATGCTGATCTCAACAATCCCCCGGGACAGCTGCCTTGCTCTATCCTCCCAAAAAGCGACGTTTTTTTTCACTTGGTCTAGATCCTCAAAAAACTGCTGTTTTTTTTCTTGATCTTGCTCTATCTTTAATGCAGCCCTCGTTCTATTGAGTCTATCTTCAGCCTCCTCTAGCATATGCAAGGCCGCCTCCATTTCTTCCGCTACATCCGTATTCGTCTTTAAAACACTGATCTTATCACCGATATAATTGAAGGACTCTATACTTTCAAAAAAAGCGTCTTGGGGGATAAATATTGTTGCATTTAAACGACTTGGAGCCTCTTCTCCAAAACTCACAAAGACGATCTCTTCAACCTGGCCGTTATTATGCCGGGCAATGTCAACGATGGCCTCTTTTGCTTTATTCAGGTCACCTGAAACTCCATAAAACCAATAATAAGGAACCACAACTTGTTCTTCTGCTTCGCTTTCTTCACCGTGAATAATCTCAATGGATGCCTTAAAAGGCCCTTTTTTTGGAAACACGGACAGCTTTTCTCTCCCTTTTTCTTCAAGCGGCAAGTTAACTGCTGCAACACGGGATCCTTCGATAAATCCACCTTCTTGAAAAAAACTGTCCTCGGGGTCACTCGTTATGTGAACACCATCCTTCTCGCTGTCTTTAGCCTGTTCTTGTGTGCTGCTCAGTCTGCTTAAAACAGGAAACATCTCGGGGAAGAAGGAGGTGGCTGATACAAAAACCAACAAAACAGCGGCTGCAGCGACCAGCCAGCGCGAAGGACCAGTCTTGGTTTTTTCCTTTTTCTTGTTTCTTTTTCTTATGCCTTTGTTTTCTTTTTCCAAGCGGGTTAGGACCCTTTTCGAAAAATCTTGCGGTACTTCTACTTCTTCCATCTGATTTAGAATGGATGACAGAGAGCGCATTTCCAACATCTTTTTCTCTAAATCAGGATCCTCTTTTAGATAGGCATCGATGACTTTTGCTTCTTCAATCGTCAGTGTTTTGTCAATCCATTTCTGCAATAGAAATTCCCATTTTTCATCATCCATGGAAAACCACCACCTTACTCCATAAGACGGGTCTTTGTAAGGAAAAGTTCCCCGTCTTTTTTTAGATAGCTCTTTAAAGCTTTCCTGCCTCTGTTAATCCGCGATTTTACTGTGCCTAAAGAAAGGTTGAGGATGTAGGCGATCTCATCGTAAGACCGCTCTTGCATGTCTCTTAGAATAATCACTGCTTTTTGCTCTTCGGGAAGTTTGGCAATCCCCTTTTGAACTATCTTTTGAATCTCCTTTTTTTCATAAGACTCCTCCGGATCATGGCTCCAATCGGCAATGTCCTTTTCGATTTCGCCATCTTCTGTTTGAACCGGCTCATCAAGTGATTCTAATCTCTGCTTCTTGCGGCGTCGAAGTTCATCTAAACAGACATTTGTTGCAATTCGGTACAGCCAAGTAGAAAACTTAGCATCTCCTCGATAGGAGCCGATTGAACGAAAGGCTCGAATAAATGACTCTTGGGCTAAGTCATTTGCGTCTTCATGGCTGCCGGTCATCCCATAGGCCAAATTGTATATTTTCTTTTCGTACTTTTTTACCAGCTCTTCAAAAGCATCATATTTTCCTTGTTTGCATCTGTCAATCCAGTTTTTCTCCAGGCCTTTATCCAGATCCCACACCCCCAGCAAAACACAATCTCTCTCAAATTTACCGATAACTAAGTACTCATTTTAAGTCAGCACGACTTTTTTGGCCATCTCTTTCCCATCTATACAAAAAGGTCATCAATACAGCTCCCAACAAACCTAACATTGCTAATACACCCCAAACCTTATCTACTCCGAAGACCTGAATAAACCTCCCCATAACAAGCGGCCCCACCGCTAGTCCCAAACCGATGAGCAGAGGAAATATGGAGGCAAATCTACCCCTATGAGACATAGGAGTATGATCCGCCACAAAAACCCTAGCGTTGGTCATCATCAAAATTTCACCCAAAGTCCACACCACCGCTGAAAGGTAAAATAAGGCTGGAACACGATAAAACCCAATCGGACCGTACGCTAGGGCAAAAAGTCCCCCCGCTATGGCCACATTGACCACTGACGAGTTCTTTATTGTAAGGGTCGTAACCAGCGCTGTCATAAAAACAACAGTAAGCCCGTTGACCATCATAACCGAGCCGAATAAAGGAGGACCGGCACGGCCAAACAACTCATTGATCTGCAGGGGCAGCGAAAAAGTATTTTGGCCGAGAATAAATGTGTAGATAATCATGACCAACGAGAAAAGAAACAAGATAGGCCTTCGATACATAGCAGCCACTAGCCCGCCCAGTTCTGCTTTCTCTTGCGTTTCCCCTTCTTTAAGGCTTAGATTTATTTTCTCGGGCGAGGGTCTTGACTCAGGAACGTATTTCATAATCAATGCGGCCATAGCGACAATACCTATGGCATTGCCTAAAAACAGTAAAGATACATTATAGTTAAAAATCAGTCCCCCCGCGAGGTAGCCAAAAGAAATTCCAACATTTCTCGAGAAATATTCTAATGAAAATGCGGCTTTGCGGTTTGGGGGCCGAGTAATATCCATCATAAGAGATTGGTAGCAAGGCATGGCCGCTCCTAAAAAGAAGATAGCGAAAGCCATGTATACAACCAGCTGCGGAGAAGGTCCAAGATAAGCGCAATAAAGATAACAAGCAGCGCGACCGCTCAAAGCCGCGCAAAGAGTCTTTTTGCGTCCAACGCGATCAGAAAGCCTTCCGCCAAGGAGTGCCCCCGGTACGTACATAAAAAGGTAAATCATAGTGACCAAAAATCCAGCCCGGGCAACACTGTAGCCCAAGACGACCGTAAAAAGCAGTGTCGTAAAGGGAAGAACAAAATTCCCCATAGAGCTTGCCATTTCCGAAGCACACATAACATAAATGCTTTTAGGCAATCCCAGGTACGGTTGAAGAAAAGCTGCTTTTCTCACGGTCATTCACCCCGCTCACAACCAGGCATTTTGCTAAGCTTCTATTTCTCCAAGCAAAACATAAACCCTGTCTAATCACTATTTGATTTATTGTTTCAATTCCCCTTTCTAGCAGCTGCTTTCACAGTCTCGTAGCTTCAAACGGCATAGTGTGGTTTTACATCACAACCACACTATCTTTCATGAGCTACTGCCTTTGGATAGGAATATGGAAATAATAACGGTGTCAGGGCGTTGAAATCAGACCGTTTCTATGCTATGATATGTAATGAAAAGCCGAAGTGGCGGAATTGGCAGACGCACTTGACTCAAAATCAAGCGGAGTTACCCTCCGTGTCGGTTCGAATCCGACCTTCGGCACCAGTGTATCAAAGCTTCCCTCAAACTGGGAAGCTTTTTTGTGTCTTTATCCACAGAGCCATTCGACTCAGCTTCCTCCTAGGGAAAAATGAGATGCATGTTAGCTATTGGTCAGGAGCTCTTTCTTTTCTTTTTTGCATCCACGATAAAATGTGAAGCTTTTCTCATAAAAACATTTCAGATCCCTTTCTTTGCAGACTAAAACTTAAAAATGAATATCGATACTGTGAAAAATTCAGCGTTTTATGATTGTTTTTTTCTCACTATTGGAATTATGTTGAAGGATGTGGATAAGACCTGGAGAAATGCAATTACATGGAAACTGATCTTTCTTTTTCTTTTGTCTGACGACAGAAGTCAAATAGTCAGCAGTATTTTGGCTAATCTATTTTTAAAAAGACAGCTTGCACCGCACCAATAAAACACAACGGAGCAGCAGAAAGTGAGGGGTCTTTATGTTAGGTAGTGAAATGGCAGTAAAGATGTTGGAAAAATACGGAGTAAAAGATGTGTTTGGTCTCCCCGGCGATACTAGTTTGGCTTTCTATGACGCTTTATGCAGCACCGACAAAATAAATCATGTCTTGTGCCGGGATGAGCGGCACCTAGGCTACATGGCCGACGCTTATGCCAGAGTCAGCGGCCGTCCGGGTGTATGCGAGGTGCCGAGCGGCGGCGGCGTAACCTACTTGGCCCCGGCCCTAGCTGAAGCGGATGGATCTTCTGTCCCCGTTATCAGCTTAGCTTCCGATGTTCCTCTTTCCAGTGACGAAAAAAATTCTCTCACAGCACTTGACCAAAAAGCCGTAATATCCTCCCTCACCCGTTTCAGCCACCGAATTACTCAACCGAATTTTATTCCCGCTATATTTCGCAAAGGATTTCGCATGGCCGTTTCGGGCCATACAGGGCCTGCTCATTTGACCCTTCCCGAAGATGTCCTCTCCGGATCTGTCTCTTCTCAGACAGCCGAAACAGACTGCTATGCCGAAGAGGCCTGCAAAAAATATCCGGCTTACAGAGCCAGGGCAAATGCTCATTGGGTCGAAAAAGCCTGCGAGTTAATCCTTGAAGCAAAACGGCCCTTAATCATTGCCGGCGGCGGAGTCCTCCTTTCTAGGGCCTGGGCTGAACTTAAAGAATTATCCGAATACCTTTCCATTCCTGTCATCACTAGTATCAACGGAAAAGGCTCTGTGGCAGAAACATCTCCTCTAGCCCTCGGAGTGATGGGAACCAACGGCGCAAAGCCCTCTTCAAACCAGGCAGCGGGCGAAGCCGATGTGATTTTAGCCATAGGAACCAGGTTAAATTCCAGTACCTGCCCCCCCTCCTTGCTCCATCCGCAAGCAAAGATCATCCAAGCCGACTCAGATCCATCCCAACTGGGCAATAATGTTAAAACGGAGGTTGGCCTGCACGGTGATGCTAAGCTAATTCTGCAGGACTTAATGCTAGCCGTAAAAGACCGCTGTCGTAAATCTAGATCGCCTTTTGACTGGGTTATTCAAGCCAGCCAAAGAGTAGAGACAGATTTTTCTCAAATGAAAAAATACCTCTCCAGCACTAAAGATAAGGGGTACATGCATCCCGTCCGACCAATCCATGTCCTGGAAGAGCTGCTGCCGCAAGACAGCATTTTAGTTCTTGATGCCGGTTATTCAACTCCTTTTGTAGCCGGGTATTTTAAAACAAAAAAGGCAGGCAGAACTTTCATCGACCCGCGGGCGCAAGGGTCCCTTGGATACGCTCTTCCCGCGGCTATCGGTGTAAAAATAGCCAAACCCGATGCGCCCGTAGTAGCTTTGTTCGGCGACGGCAGCCTCGGTATGTCGCTAGGAGAGATGGAAACGGTTACCAGATTAAAACTTCCCATTATCTACATCCATTTCAATAATAACAGTTTCGGTTGGATTCAAAACCTGCAGAAAATTTACTGCAGCGAACGATATTTCTCCTCTTCTTTTGATGACTCTGTTGATTATGTGGAAGCAGCCCGGGCCCATGGGCTCAATGGAGTAAGGGCAGAAACCTCAACCGCCTTTCACAAAGCTCTGTCACAGGCTTTGCATTCAGACCAAGCTACTTTTATCGAAATCCCGGCGCCCTCGGCCAAAGATCTGACCCCTCTGGTGGCGCCATGGATAAAAGACGAGGAAAAACCCAAAGAAGAAAGAATTCGAAAAAGTTATTAAATCCATTCACTATATTTTCCAAATAAAAAAGAAAAAACAAAAAGCCTGCGCCGCAGGCTTTTTATGTTACCTTGTGTCTGATTTTCCTCTTCAAGTTAACCATTATGGATTACAAAAAGAAATATATGAAAACCACACAAACCAACAGTCTAAAAAAATCTCAACTGCCTTTTAGCCTGCGTTGTCAATTGTTTTGATATTTCTATTTCAGCTTGCGTCTAATGTCAACCAGATTATCTATTTTCCAGCCATCGTCTATTTACTATAGGTGAAATCCTTCGGTGAAAGACATCAAACTCCCTTTTCAAGCATCTTTATTCTCGCATCCTGTCATCTTCGCGGTTTTATTTCCGCGTCATTATGAAACCCTTTTTGACTGCCAAAGTTTTACATTGCTTCTTCATGCTTTTATTTGATATACTTTGAGCTAAGTGTGCCTAGACTAATTATTCGGAAGGGAAGACTTGCGACATGAAAAAGTTTAAAAGAGTGTTGGTTGCCAATCGCGGCGAAATCGCCATTCGCATCTTTCGTGCCTGTCATGAATTAGGAATAAGAACAGTGGCGGTCTATTCCAATGAAGACAAAAATGCTTTATATAGATTGAAAGCGGACGAATCTTATTTGATTGGGGAAAACAAGAATCCTGTGGAAGCGTATCTTGATATCGACGGGGTTTTAAACCTTGCTCAAAACAAAGGAGTTGACGCCATTCACCCCGGCTATGGTTTTTTGGCCGAAAACCCTGTGTTTGCAAAAAAATGTGAAGACGCCGGGATCACTTTTATTGGTCCTTCTTCCTCTGTTCTTGAAAAGATGGGAGACAAAATTCGCTCCAAAGAAGTAGCTCAAAAAGCAGCTGTCCCCATCATTCCAGGGAGCTTTCATCCGATAAAAGATGAAAAGGAAGCCATGAGATGGGCCAAAGAAATCGGCTTTCCCATCATTTTAAAAGCTGCAGCGGGCGGCGGAGGGCGCGGCATGAGGATTGTAAGAGACGAAAAAAAGCTGCCTGGCGAGCTGAAAACAGCGCAAAACGAGGCGCTCCGATCTTTTGGCACCCCCGATGTTTTTATGGAAAAATGTGTCGAAAACCCAAAACATATCGAAGTTCAAATCCTAGGCGACCAAAGCGGAAATCTTGTGCACCTCTTTGAAAGAGATTGCTCAATTCAGAGAAGACACCAAAAAATAATCGAATTTGCACCTGCTTTTTCTCTGCCTGAGAACAAACGCCAAGAAATCTGCCGAGAGGCGGTAAACATTGCTCGCGCTGTCTCCTACCAAAACGCGGGCACTTGCGAATTTTTGGTCGACAAAAACGGACAGCATTACTTCATTGAAATGAACCCGCGCATCCAAGTAGAGCATACCGTAACCGAAATGCTCACCGGCGTCGATCTTGTCCAGGCACAAATTCTCATTGCCGAAGGGCATTCCTTGGCTTCTTCAAAAATCAATCTGCAAAAGCAAGCCGATATTGAAAAGCGCGGCTTTTCGATACAATGCCGCATAACCACCGAAGACCCAGCCAATGATTTTGCCCCGGACACAGGAAGACTCGATGTGTACCGCTCCGGAGGAGGTTTTGGAGTTCGCCTTGACGGCGGGAATGCTTTCACAGGAGCTACGATCAGCCCCTACTATGACAGCCTTTTGGTGAAATCTACTTCGTGGGGCCGTTCTTTTGAAGAAGCCATTCAGCGTCAGATTCGTTCGATACGAGAAATCAAAGTTGAAGGCGTGAAAACCAACATAGCCTTTTTAATTAATGTCCTAAACCATGGAACCTTCCGGCAAGGCAACTGTAGCACTCATTTTATCCAGGAAAACCCCGAACTTTTGGACATTCGCCCCAAAAGAAATATCGAATTGAAAACATTAAACTTCATTGCCGACAAAGTTGTCAACGAGACCAAAGGGGCCAAAGAAGACTTCGATGTACCTGTCATTCCGGATCATTCTTCGCCCCCGCCTCTCGGAACAAAACAAATTTTAGAGGAAGAAGGCATCGACGGACTTGTTGCCTGGATTCGCAAGCAAGAAAAACTGCTGCTGACCGACACAACCATGCGGGATGCACATCAATCCTTGATGGCAACCCGGGTTCGAAATCGGGATCTTGTTCAAATTGCTCCTGCAACCGCCTCCTTGGCTTCCAACCTCTTTTCTGTCGAAATGTGGGGCGGAGCGACTTTTGATGTCGCCTATCGTTTCCTCAAAGAATCTCCCTGGGAAAGACTTGAGATGATCCGGCAACGAATTCCAAACATCCTTCTTCAAATGCTTATTCGAGGAGCCAACGGGGTAGGATATCAAAACTATCCGGACAATGTCATCAAGCGGCTAATCCAGACATCCGCCCAAAAAGGAATCGATGTTTTCCGGATTTTTGATTCCTTAAACTGGATCGAAGGAATGGAAGTAGCCATCGAAGAGGTCCTCAAAACAGGCAAAGTAGCGGAAGTTGCCATCTGTTATACAGGCGATTTGCTAGATCATAAACGAGAAAAATATACTCTGGATTATTATATTCAGTTGGCCAAAGAGATCGAAAAAAGGGGCGCCCATATTTTGGCGATCAAAGACATGTCCGCCCTTTTAAAACCATACGCCGCCCACAAACTCGTCGATGCACTAAAAAACGAGGTGTCCCTGCCGATACATATTCACACCCATGATACCACTGGCAACGGAGTCTCTGCCATGCTGATGGCCGCCGAAGCCGGCGCCGATATCGTAGATACGGCTTTTAACAGCATGGCCGGAATCACCAGCCAACCGGCGCTAAACTCGATCGTCGCAGCGCTAGAAAATACGGATCGGGATACAGGCTTGGATTTGCGGTCCATCCAAAAAATCAGCGACTACTGGAATGCAGTCCGACCGGTCTACTCCCCGTTCGAATCCGATTTGAAATCCGCCACCACCGATATCTACCGTTACGAAATTCCCGGTGGTCAATATTCAAATTTAAAACCGCAGGTTGACAGCTTGGGATTGGGAGATCGATTCACAGAAGTCAAAGAAATGTTCCGCACAGTAAATCAAATGTTCGGTGATATTGTGAAAGTCACTCCTTCTTCAAAAGCTGTCGGCGATATGGCCATCTTTATGGTTCGAAATGACCTCACACCCGACAATATTTTTGAAAAAGGACAAGGAACGGCCTTTCCCGATTCTGTTGTTTCTTACTTCAAGGGTATGATGGGTCAGCCCGCAGGGGGCTTTCCAAAAGAACTGCAAAAGCTTGTTCTTGGCAGCGAAACGCCCATTCAAAGCCGTCCCGGTGAATTAATCCCGGACGAAAACTTCGATGCAATCGATAAAAAACTAACACAGAAATATCAAAGAGAATTTCTTGAGGAAGAACTCATCAGCAGTGCTTTGTATCCAAAAATGTACGAAGAATACCTTGATTGGGTTCGTGAACACGGTGATTTCTCCCGAATGGGCAGTGATGTCTTTTTCCACGGACTCAAAGAAGGAGAAATTTCCGAAATTGAAGTAGGCGAAGGAAAAACCATGGTCGTCAAGCTTGTGGAAATCGGGAAAGTTGACAAACAGGGATACCGCTCTTTGGTGTTTGAAGTAAACGGAAACCGGCGGGAGATTAAGACTAAGGATTTAAGTATTAAAAGCTCGGAAGCCGAAAAGGAGCTCTTAATGGCCAACCCACAAAATCCCGATCAAATCGGAGCCTCCCTTCCCGGACGCGTCATTAAAATTCCGGTCGCAGAGAACGAAGTGGTTGAAAAAGGTCAGACAGTAATGGTCGTTGAAGCGATGAAAATGGAAACGGCTATAACAGCCCCCCAAGACGGCTGCATCACAAGGATTTTTGCTTCATTAAACCAGGAAGTAAAATCAGGTGAATTATTGATAACTATTTCAAAGGAAAAGAATGAGTAGATTTTAATCAAGAAGAAAGGAAAGCTCCTAACTGTTCAGTTTTTTAGCAACAGTTAAGGGCTTTCCTTGTGATTCCCGCTGCCTGTTTGTCAAAATACTTCTGTTCTTACAACTCAAAGCTGTCGAAACATTTTTTTAGTTCTGTGTCGTCTTCTGCCATTCACCAATGGTTTCGACAGTGGACTCCATCGCCGCTATTTGCACCTCCACAAAGGAAGAGACTTCTTCGCTTAAAAGTCCCTTCCTTTAGGATTTCATCGATATACATCATCTGGCAAATAATTGTATGATGTTATTTGTAATGGTTCTTGCTTTTTTTATCATCATCACTTTACTTTTGCTGTTAAGTTTCAACCCTTTTACAAACCATCAATTTGCAACTTCAAAAGGGGTTTTCATCAAATTCATCGAATATTTATGAGTATTCAAAATCAATTTGACGAAAGGAGTTTTTTTATGACAATGGAAGCACACGGCGAACGTTGGTTTGCCAACGAAACCCCTTTTAAAGACCAGATGAAAGATTACTGGGGTGAATGGGGGCTTAATTCTGAAATAGGAAAACTAAGGGCTGTTTTACTGCGCAGACCCGGATCCGAAATCGAAGGAATGGAGCAAACGTATAAAAAATATCGGTGGTTGGCTCCCATGGATCCCGTCAAGGCCCGTGAAGAACACGATCAATTGGCGCAAATCTATCGCGATCATGGGGCAACTGTCCATTATTTGGAGGAAACGGGGCCTTATCCCAATGCGATTTATATGCGCGACACGGTTGTCATGACCCCCGAAGGAGCCATCGTCAGCCGCATGGGCATTGATGCCCGCCGAGGAGAAGAAAAGTATGTAGCCAAAGCGTTAGCGAATCTTGACATACCCATCATTAAGACCATCAATGGGACCGGTATATTCGAAGGTGCCTGTCTTTTATGGGTCGACAAAGAGTCGGTTCTCATAGGTGTCGGCAACCGCAGTAATGCCGAAGGAGTGCGGCAGGTGGAAGAAGAATTAAAAAACATTGGTGTCACCAACATTTGCCGGATCCAAGTGCCTTTTGGAAACACCCATATTGACGGAGCCGTCAACATTGCCGACAAAGATGTCGCCGCTATCTTTCCGTGGCATCTCCCCCATGAGGCAGCCGTTTTCTTAATGGACCGGGGATTTAAGCTAATCGAATGTAACTGGCCGGAAGAATCAGAAGGCACACTGGCTGTGAATTTTGTCGCTTTGGAGCCGGGAAAGGTCGTCATGCCGTCAGGCAATCACCGCACCAAGGATAAACTGGAAAAAGCCGGCGTTGAAGTCGTGGAGATTGATGTAACCGAAATCTTAAAAGGTTGGGGAGCCATTCATTGTATGACCGGGCAACTCAGCAGAGATGAGGTTGAATAAAAACCTACTTTGGAGCATTCTTATAAATCGGCCAAATAGATTTTTGACGCCATACCGGGAAAAGCAAGGTCATGGCAACATCACTTTCGGGTTTTTCCACTAATTCTTACGGCCCTTTACTTGTCGAATAAAAAAAGACATCGGCCTGAACAGTTGCGGGGCCGGTGTCGAATTTTTTTGCCTGCTTTTAGAGAAAAAATTCTTCTCATTTCTCACTTTAACCTAGGTCTGCCCCTTCATGCAAAAGCAGCCTACTCTTCATTTCCATTCCACCTCCATATCCCGTAAGAGATCCATTGCTTCCAATGACCCTGTGGCAGGGAATCAAGATCGGGATGGGGTTTTTCCCGTTCGCCAACCCTACGGCACGAAAAGCCTTAGGATGGCAGATTCTTTCTGCAATTTCTTTATATGTTGATACCCTTCCATACGGAATCTTTAAAACTTCTTTCCAGACTTTACCCATAAAATCAGTGCCGCCCGGATCAAGCGGAAGATCAAATACTTTTCGGCTCCCTTTAAAATACTGTTTGATCTGCCTTGCAGCTTCTTTGGATGTTTCTGTTTCCAAAAAGTCCGAAACAGGCGGCTTTTTTTTTCTGTAAGGAAGCCACAGGCCGGTGACACAGCCATTTTCTACCCGTACTGTAAAGGTCCCTATCTCAGTATCAAATGAACTATACGGCACATCGGTTCCTCCTCGCCGCCTATCTTTTTTTGCTAACAGCTCTCACCAACCGTCTTTTACATTCTTTGCCTGTTGATCATCCCAATGATTTATTCTTTTTCACTCCACTGTTTTTCATATAAACTTTTATATAACTCGCTTGTCTCTAACAGGTTTTCATGACTATCATAACCTTCGAGTTCTCCTTCTTGAATCACCGCAATTTTTTCCGCCCGTCGTAAGGTTGTAAACCGGTGGGCGATAATGATGGAAGTCCGCCCTTGTAAAAGGTGATCTAACGCCTGTTGGATTAAAACTTCCGTTCCGGCGTCCACACTGGAAGTGGCTTCATCCAAAACGAGAATCGGTCTGTCAGCAAGAATCGCGCGGGCAAACGCAATCAATTGTCTTTGTCCGCCGGAAAGCAGCATACCGCCTTCTCCCACTTCGGTTTCATATCCTTGAGGAAGTTTTTCGATAAAGCGCTCCGCCCCCGAGATTTTCGCGGCCTGATCGACCTCTTTTTCGGATGCCCCTCTTTTGCCGTATCGTATGTTTTCTCGAATGCTGCCGGTGAACAGGAAGACTTCCTGGGGAACGACCATCAAAGCTTTCCTGAGATCAGACTGGGTTATTTTTGTCAAATCTTTGCCGTCGATATAAATGCTTCCCTCTTCCGGATCATATAAACGAGCAAGCAGTTTGATAATAGTCGATTTTCCGGCCCCTGTTGGCCCCACAAAAGCAGTTGTCTGGCCGTTGGGAATGCTCATCGAAAAGTTCTTAATCACCGGGCGGTCCTCATCGTAAGAGAAGGTAACATTTTGAAAATCAATTTGTCCGTCAATTGGATGGTCTAGTCTCAAGGGTGTCTCAGGTTCTTTGATGTTTGGCTTCTTTTGAAAGTACTTATAGATCCGTTCAGCCGAAGCAGCGGCCGATTGATAAAGACTAAATATCTGGCTCAACTCCCGAAGCGGCATAAACATCCGGTTGATATAACCCAAAAAAGCCATGATCAATCCCACCGTTGCTTGGCCTTGAATCACTAAGATCGCACCGGCGAGCACCACAAGAGATGTACCCAGGGCGCTTGATACAGACATAAAAGGGAAAAATAAGCCGGTGATAGCCACGGCCCGAACGTGAGCCACCAGGTTTTCCCGGTTAAGTTTATCAAACGATCCTTCGTTGTAAGATTCCTGGGCCATCGATTTGACAACACGGATCCCGGAAATGTTTTCTTCCACCCCTGCATTCAGCGCTCCCACTTTCTGTCTCACATCACCGTAAGCCTGGCGCATATAACGTCCCATGACGGCGGTCCCCCCGATAATAATCGGAAACGTGAGCAGCACCACCATTGCCAGCCTTGGACTCAATAAAATCATAATAATCAAAACCCCAATCAAAGTGACCAATCCGCTTACCAAACTGACAATTCCATTGGAAATAAAGCGTATTAAAGAGTCTATATCATTTGTCATTCTAGACATGATACTGCCCGTCTGCCTCTCACTGAAAAAGTCAAGAGAAAGGGAAGTGACATGAGAAAACAAATCTTGGCGAATATCCGCCACTACCCGCTGCGCTAATCTTAAAGACATAAAACTTCCCTGATAAGACGCAAACCAATATACCCCGTAGATGATAATATAAGCTGCCAATATAAGATTTAATCCTGACACATTATTTTCGGCGATAAAATCATCGATCGCCACTTTCGCTAAGTAAGGAGCAATCATATTCACACCGGCCACAACAATCATCATGGCAAGAGATAACAGCAGCAGGCGCCAATATGGCTTTATATAGCGGATAAACATATAAACAACTTCTTTGTCCAGGTTTCTCAAATCAACTTTATCTTCTTCTGATCCGCCTCTCATAAACCCATGCATCCCCATTTAATCCATTCCCCCTTCCTGGTTTAATGCGGCATTCTGGGTAAAATCAAACTTCTCGCTATCCACTTGGAGGGAGTAGATTTCTCGGAATAATCCGGGCCGCTCGATTAACTCTTTTGGTTCTCCGAATTGCTCCATTTTCCCTTGATTTAGCACTAAAATGCGGTCCGCGTTTTGTATCGTCCATAATCTATGGGCTATGACAAACACCGTCCTGTTTTTACACAACCGTCCAATGGCCCGTTGGATTTTTTCGTCCGTGGTCGCATCTACGCTTGAAGTCGGCTCATCGAGAATCAAAATGGGAGGATCCATCAGTAAAGTTCTGGCAATGTTTAATCTTTGCCTTTGCCCCCCTGACAACTTAACCCCTCTGTCACCTACTTGTTCATCGTATTTATGGGGGAGTGTCATAATAAAATCATCAATCTCCGCCGCTTCGGCTGCCTCTCGAATCTCTTCTAGCCCGGCATCCGGTCTTCCAAAAGCAATGTTTTCCCGAATTGAAAGGTTAAATAAAAATGTGTGCTGCAGGACAATGCCGATATGGCGGCGCAAGCTATCCAAGGTAAGATTTCTTATATCACGGTCATCAATGGAAATTCTTCCTTTATTAATATCATAAAACCTGGGAAGCAAGTGAATTAATGTAGACTTCCCTGCCCCCGTCGGCCCGACAATGGCGACTGTTTCGCCAGGTTTTACTTCAAAAGAAATGTCTTTTAAGACCAACTTCTCGTCTTCATATCCAAAGCTCACATTTTCATAAGAAACTTTTCCAAAAAGTTTCTCTGCATCCTCGGCGTCCGGTAAATCTCTGACTTCAGGCTCGGTGTCCATGACACCAAAAATTCGTTCTGCGGAGGCAGAGGAATTGATCACCTGACCGACGAGCATGCCTGTTTGTCGAACCGGTCGCATAAGCATGCCAATATAGGTTGTAAAACCCACCAACATACCTAAAGTGATATTCCCTTCTATAACACCTCTACCAGCATACCAAACAATAAAACCGGTACTGATCCCTATCAAGACCGTTACAAAAGGCATCCAAAAAGAAGTAATCTTGCCTGCCTCTAAATTCGCCTCCAAATACTCTTCATTCATCTCGGATACACTGTCCGACGCCTCATTTTCGTGTCCGAATAGTTTAATCACTTGTATACCCTGCAATTGTTCTTGTATGCTGTTGGTGAGCTCGCCTAATCTTCTTCTGGTTCTGGCATAAGCCGGGCGAACCACAAAAGCATATCTTGTAATGCCAAAAATGACAAAAGGTAAAATAGCCATGTATAATAAAGCCAACTGATAACTCCACATAAACATAACTATGAAAACACCAATCAAGAACAGGCTGTTATTCATAAGGTGTACAATCGAATAACCAAAAAACCACTGTAGTGTTTGCGCATCCGCTGTCACTCTTGACATGATATCTCCTGTCCTTGATTGGTCATAGTAAGAAAACGGGAGCTTTAACAAATGCCGATAACACTTTTGGCGAATTTTGTAGACAATTTTTTGTCCGGTCGTTTCGGCGGTATAGCGAGTTAGATAATCTACAACCCCCTGCAGCACTGCCGCTCCGAGCATCAATCCTGCAATAATCCAAATTTGGCGCAACCCCTCAGGCGTTAAATACTCATCCAAGGCTATCCGAATCAACCAAGCCGGAGCAAGGCTTAAAATTGTAGAAAGCCCAAAGCCGAAAAAAAGGAGCACGTAAATCCATCTATAAGTAAGCATGTATCGTCCAAGACGGCCCAGCAGTGGCATCATATCGCCCTTTGGCCTGCCGGGTTTTTCTTCGTTCTTCTTATCGGGCTTGTTCTTTGGATTTTTTTGGCCCCGGTTTCCTTTGGTTGATGACTCAGTCATGATGCCCTCCTCCAATACTGTTCATTCCCATACCCCAACAAAAAGGCAGCAGCCATCGCCTGACAGCCGCTGCCCACATTGCAACATTTCTTACCTGCAAGGATGTCCTTTCTCTTTCCCGTAGCATTCTTTATCAATTCGTCACTGCATTTTCCATCAGCCGGACGCAGATGGTGGGGTTTTCGCATGCAGCCTGGCCGTGACACTGTCTTTGCTGCTCTTCACTGCATTCTCCAGAAGCAGGATTTCTTTTTGGATGTTCACATCTGCCAGATATAGAACCCCTCCCCCTAACCAGATACCGATATGGATTAACAAGGATTCTACTCTTTTTGTCAGGTGACTCGTGATTTATTTCATCAAGCACTAATCATTTTCATCCGCTCGTGTGTCTATCCTCTCATATGCCCTAAGCAATGCTTCCATCGAATGAATTCGTCTCTTTATGTGGGCCATGTGTTCTTTTAGTATTCCTTTTCCTTCTTTTGTAATGGAATAATTCCGTCTTTTCGGTCCCTGGTCGCTTCCCTCCCAAACAGAGACCACCCATTCTTTCTCTTCGAGCTTACGAAGAGTTCGGTATAAACTGCCTATATCAATTTCATCTGCATAAATCCCAAATGGCTGCAACTTTTCCATCAACCGATAGCCGTGACTGCTTTCTTCAAAAAGAAGACACAAAAGACACACTTCCAAGAACTTTTCCCTTTTCTTGTGATGACCATGAGATTTGTCCTGATTGTGTCTACCCAAAAAACTCACTCCACACTATTGTCATTTTACATATAGTCTTACCACATCTAGTCTACTTAATACAAATTCCCTTGTCAAGGATCTTTTGCTTTGCGGCAGCAAAAAAAAAGGACCGTGAGGTCCTTTTTCAGACTGAAGACAAAGTCCACTTGAAAAAGTGGGCTTTGTCTTTTGAAATCAAGTCGTAGCAAGGGTTTTAGTATATAATAGACTGTGGTAACAAGTCAAGAGGGTAACGAGAGAAAGTTTCAAATAGAGAGTAAAATGCAAGGGAAAACGAGCACGCAAAGCAAACCCGAACAGTAACAAGAGAATATGTTCAGGATCGAGATA
>SLNR01000124.1 GCA_007132905.1 Candidatus Sumerlaeota bacterium
CAAAGGCCAAATTTACAGACCGGAGGTGATAAAAAACTAGTGGCCCCAAAACTTGAGTTGCATTTAATTCCAGTTAGTTCAATAACTAGCAGGGGGTAATTTTTGTTGCCTTTTTTCAAAGATCATAAATATTTTCCAGTTTTAAGGACTTGACAAATTACCGTGAGTCTTATTCTTTTAATATTATAACAAACTCCTGGATAATTTTAAACATTCCTTTATTTTTTGAGCGCAATTGACCCTACCAATAAGTGTCAACTTTTCTTGGGTCATTTACTTTTATGATCATAAGTGCGGCGGCCAATAGCATAACAGACCCAAACACGTAAAATAATGTCACATAGTTGAAACGGTCGGCTAGAAAACCAGCGAAAACAGGAGCGCCTGCTCCGGCGATTCCAGAAATAAAAGTAGATACAGCTATATAAGTGGGGCGGTTATCGGGCCTGCCGAATTCCATTTGAAGGTTGTCGAAACTCAGCATTTGCCCACCGGCGATAAAGCCAGTAGCAATGAAAAAAACAAAGAATAATTGAAAACTTGTTAACCACGGACTTAAGAAATAGGCGGCAGACAGTAAAAGAGTTGAGATTTCCATGATTCTTTTGAAGCCGGTACGGGTTGAAATTTTGCCCCAGGTAAACATTCCAAAAGACCAGGCAAGCAGGTTTACCGAGGTAAAAGTTCCCAAAGTGGTTCCCGTAAATTCAATTTGCTGTCTAGCATAGCCGATTACAAAAGGCGCAATCATAAAGCCTGCGTGCAAAAAAGAGCGTAGAATACAATAAAGTGCAAAATTTTGATCTTTTCTTAAAAAGTGCGGGATCCCGCGAATTTTGTTCCATACAGAAACTCTCTCACCTGTCACTGGGGAGGGTTCTTCTTTTAGCTTTTTCAGCATCCATAAATCAAACATGTGGGCCGCAAAAGCCATAAAGAAACAAAGAGCATAGCCAAGAGGGGCTATGTATGAATCTCCACCGGCATAAGAAAATCGATTCACAATCGTTCCCGCCAAGAAACTACACCCGGATTGCGCAAATAGCGAAATTGAATTGCGGAGACCAAAATAGGGGCCGCGCTTTTCTTGAGGGATTACCTTTGACATGACATCAAAGAAAATCATTATATAGATACCATTAAAAATTTGTCCAACAAAAAAGATGCCAATAGAAACAGGAAGGGCGATCTGCGGAGGAAACATCACCGCAGCAGCTCCTATAAAAAACCAGCTAAGTCGAAAAAGAAAGCCAGATAGTAAGAGTGCAGGTTTTTTTTCCCGCAAGTGCTCCACAATGGCTGAGCCAAAAATCTGTGAAAAAGTGAAGCCAAAACTCATTGCGGCCAGCATGATACCGACAATCTGATCGGAGTTGCTTAAATCGTAAATATAATTGGTGAAAATAGTTGAATAATGATAAAAGCCCATGCCGGAAAAAAACAAAATTCCTTGAGCAATTCCATAAGGCAAATTGCGCTGGTAATTGGTTCTGATGGCCTCATGGTATTTGGAAATAGTTTCAGAAGATACCTTCTCTTCGCTCAATGAAACCACCTCTTTGTAGGCTATTTTGAAGAATCAGGAAATGAAAGAATGAAGCATGTCCCTTTAGGGCTTGTGTCAAAAGTTAATTTGGCATTATGATCTGCAGCGATTTGATAGCAGATGGGGATTCCTAAACCGGTGCCATTGTCTTTTGTGGTAAAAAATGGCTTTTTCATGTGCTCTATAGCGTGATCGCTTAAACCCGAACCTTGGTCGCGTACGATTAGATTTACATATCCATTCCTCGAACTTACTTCGATCGTTAGTTTCCCTCCTTTAACCATGGCTTCACACCCATTGCGGCACAAATTTAAAATGACCTGCTTAATTTGGGATTCGTCGCAGCAAATAGTCTGAGTGCTGGAGTCTAGTTTGAACTCGGTGTCAATACCCTGCAGGAAACAGTCGGCCTCAATCAATGGTTGAAGAGAGCATAGAATTGAATGAAGCTGCTTCTCTTCTTTTCTGCAAGGAGGATTACGGGTTAAAGACATATAGTTTGCTATTAATTCGTTGGTTCTGTCAACTTCACCGATAAGCACATCCAAATAGTTATTATTAAGATTATTAGTAGTGTCTTTTTTCATAAGCTGAAGAATTCCTCTAATTGTGGCAATGGGATTTCGAATCTCATGGCTAATGCCGGCAGCAAGTTGGCCGGCAACATGCAGCTGCTCATAGCGGGTGTTTGTTTCCCTGTAGCGATTTTTATCCGTAATGTCTTCGATCATGAAAAGATATGATGGAATTCCCCTGTAACTAATACAAAAAGTATATAGAAGACCTTCTTTCTTGATGTTGTTTAGATCATAAAAGGAAAGGGGGACGACTTTTTCCTCAACTAGGGGATCAGTATCGTTTGTATTTTTTAGTGCTCGCCATTCAAAAGAATTTCTATTTACTAGATCTTCTAATTTGTTTCCGGTGGCATTGGTGTGTGCTTGGTTAATATTCAGATAGGTACCGTCTGATTGACGACAAATCGACATTACAAAAGGACTTGTCTGGAAGGTATTTATCAGGTTCGATTCCAATTCACTTAAAATATATTTGGTCGCAGCCATCGCTGAAGTATCCTCAAACGTGGCGACAACAAAATCTTCCACCGGGTCAGGCAGGTAGTCGAGGTGGTAGGCAAAGACTTTTGGGTCTTTTTGGTCATGCGATGAGATTTCACCGTATCGATTTGTTTTGTGTTCAAATACTTCTTGCACATCATCAAGTACATTGCAGAAGAAGGGCAAAAGTTGATGAACTTTTGCTTTGCTGTCAAAAAAAGTTGAGAGAAGAATATTTCTTGCTGCGTGACTAGCAAATAGGATATTCATATTACTATCAAATAAGAGCATGATTTCTAGATGGTTGTTAAAATCAGTTTCGAGCAATGTTTTGGTATAAGCTGCGTTAGGCAATGAATTATCCCTTCCTTTCACTTTTAAAGTCCTAGTATCCAGATAATTTTATATGAAAAAGGAAGCGGCGGTAGTAATATATCGGCCGCTTCCTATCTTAGAACATTGAATTAAAATATATGTTCAATTATCTATTCTCATTCAATGGCTTTTTCTTCAGGATGCTTGGGTGGGTAAAGAAGCAACGATGCAAAAATGGCTACTGCGGCAAAAAGCCAACCGAATATTAATATATAGAGATAAGTACTAGTCAGGTCATAGAAGAGACCCGCCAAAGGCGGTGCAAAAGCTGTAATCAAAGAGCCAATCGGTGTGGCAAAGCCGCTGATCGTTGCAAAAGATTTAGCTCCGAAGTAATTGCTGATTACAAGAGACCGACACAAGAAAGCAGTTCCAAAACCGATGCCTGCCATAATGGGATAGAAATAGGCTATCCATAGCATTTCTGGGGAGGCAAACCAAAAAGCAATCCCTCCTAAGAGGATACAGAGGATCCCCGCTGCATAAAGATATCGTGTTTCAACATAATCCCCAATGGCGGCGACGGTAAAACGGCCAAAAATGCTACTACCGATGGCTAAACTGTAGAGAAAGGAAGCAAAAGCCGGCTCAAATCCTCTGTCCTGCAAATGAAATGGTCCTTGGCTCTGCATGATATGCCATAGAAATAAATTCCCCGCACCCGCCAGGATAATAAGCCAAAGGGCACGTGATCGGAGAGCGTCTTTTAAAGTCCAGTCAGCTTCACTGCGGTACACAGTTTTTCTTTTGTTTTTGCCGTTTTCTTCCATTTCTTTTCGTTGCTCCGGACTTAATCCGTCCGGATATTGACCTATGTCTTCCGGTTTATTCTTCACGAGAATCAAATTCAAAATTAATACCACCAAAGAAGCCAACGCGCAAACATACCATCCAAGCTGCCAGACTTCACCTCCTGCTTCGATGATCCGGGTGACAACTTGCGGGAAAATGAAGCCCCCGATAGATCCTCCTCCCAGAACCACTCCCAAAGCCATTGCTCGGCGAGATTGAAACCAAGAGATTACAATGGTCTGAGTTGGCAAAAGAGAAGACATACACAGACCTAATCCATTGGCGATGCTTAAAGCCATGTAGATAGGATAACTATCTCCAAAAAGTCCCATTAGAGTATTTGTCACGATGATTATTGCTGCTCCTAAGGTAATTGATAGCTTTGCATTGTAGCGGTTAATCAAGTAAGCCACTACAGGAGAAGCAAACCCAAAAAGCATAGATGAACCAGTATGGCCTAGCATAATTTGGGCCCTTGTCCATGGAAGCTCTTCTAACATAAAAGGATAAATAACAGAACGGCTATAAAGAGCAAAACCCATCTGAACAGCGTAGATAAAAAGAAGAAAAAAAACAAGCTTTGTTCCATAGAAAGATTTCGGTTTCGACTCGGTCATAGTGGTTCTCCTTTCTACAACCTCTCTTCTTCGATTTACAAAATAACAGCAGTCGACCATTATACAAACGAGAAAGATTGATTAATAACAATTTATATAAAAGAGCAGGGCTATATGAAAAACAATCCGCACGGTAAATCCGTGCGGATTTTGTGTGGTATGGTGGAGAGAGCTGGATTCGAACCAGCGAAGGCAATGCCAGCAGATTTACAGTCTGCCCCCTTTGGCCAACTCGGGTATCTCTCCATTAGAAATCTTTGTGTTTTTGGCAGGGGCGGAGGGATTCGAACCCCCAACACGCGGATTTGGAGTCCGCTGCTCTACCGTTGGAGCTACGCCCCTTTATATTCTTCTCTCATCAAGAAACATTCTACAACAATGTCATAAGAATGTCAACAAAGAAGGACTTGATGTTGTAGTTATTCGGCGATAATCAGTTATTATCATAGCTAAATGTTAACTTTGAGGGAAATTTTGGTTATTTGGTAATGCTTTTGCCTATTTAGGTCAAAGC
>SLNR01000010.1 GCA_007132905.1 Candidatus Sumerlaeota bacterium
CAACAACCTGGGAAGACATAATGAAGTACCTTGATGATCATAAATATTTCGGTAAATATCTCAAGGAAAGTTATCTTGCACTTACCTAAAAATACCGGAAGAAAAAATGATAAAAGCTTATGAAAATCTCGATGATGAGGAAAAAGGAGCCTTGGTAGAGGCCCAAAAAAGAATCAGCGCATTTTGCGAAAAACAGCGCCAGAGCAGCTGGTTTGACACAGAGGACAGCGGTTCAATCTTAGGACAGCTTGTTTTGCCCCTGGATCGAGTAGGGATTTATGTTCCCGGGGGAAAAGCGCCTTATCCTTCCTCAGTACTGATGAATGCCCTGCCGGCCAAAGCCGCCGGGGTAAAAGAGATATTTATGTGCACGCCGCCGAGAGACAGCGGGAAGTGTGATCAAAGAGTGCTGGCGGCGGCTCATCTAGCCGGCGTTACCCGGGTTTACCGTATTGGCGGCGTCCAGGCCATTGCCGCGCTGGCTTTCGGTACCCAAACCATCCCCCGGGTGGATAAGATCGTTGGGCCGGGGAATGCATATGTGACCGCTGCCAAAAAAATGGTGTTTGGGCAGGTGGACATTGATATGCTGGCCGGCCCCAGCGAAGTAATGATTTTGGCTGACAAGACGGCCGATCCGGCGTGGGCGGCTGCTGATCTGCTTTCCCAGGCAGAGCATGATCCACAGTCTAGCTCCCTATTGGTGACTATGGACAGAGTCTGGGGAGAAAAAGTCATACAACAGGTAAAAGAGCAGTTATCCGACTTAAGAGAATCCGAAACTGCCGCTTTATCGATTGAAAACCGGGGTGCAGTCATTTGGGCAGACAATAAAGACGAAGCTTTAAAAGTCATCAATCATTATGCTCCGGAGCATCTAGAGATCATGACGGCAGATCCGTATGCATGGCTGGGGGGTATTCGGCATGCGGGTTCAATATTCTTAGGGCCCCATTCCCCCGAGCCCGTGGGAGATTATACAGCCGGACCAAACCATGTGCTGCCAACAGGAGGGACGGCTCGCTTTTTCTCTACTCTGGGAGTTGATTCATTTATAAAAAAAAGCAATGTGATTGCCATGTCTTCCCAGGGGCTTGAAGATCTGAGAAAAAGCACGACCCGCTTAGCTGCGATGGAAGGTTTTGAAGCACATAAGAAGGCAGTTGCGATACGGAGGGAAAGATCATGAATCACCTATTAGAACCGGAGCTGGCGGCATTATCGCAAACCCAGCTGAACCCCGCTGCGGGTGGGGCTTTTCTTGATGCCAACGAAAGGCCCTGGGACATGCCCAAAGAATTGAAAAAGGTGCTGGCCCGAGAAATAATAAAACTGCCCTTTCAAAAATATCCTCACCTGGCAGCTGATCACTTGGAAAAAGAAATCGCTCGATTTTGGGGAGTTGGCGATGCTCAAATTTTACTGGGCAACGGCTCGGATGAACTAATCCAAATATTGCTGATGGCATTGGGCCGTCGCAAAAAAGTAGTTTTAGCCACCCCTACCTTCTCCATGTACCGCCACACAGCTTCACTGTTGGGTATGGAGGTGTCGGAGGTACCGTTAAAGGAAGATTTTTCGCTGGATGTGAACCAGCTAAAAAAAGAAGCCAGTGAAGAGTCGGTGGTGATTTTGTGCCAACCGAACAATCCCACCGGAAATTATTTTAATGAGGGGGATGTAAAAAGTGTGCTTGAAAACAGCGCCGGACACGTTATTATTGATGAAGCCTACGGGGAATTCACCGGTCAAAATCACACATCTTGGCTCGCTGAATATCCGCATTTGGTTTTGATGAGAACTTTTTCCAAGGCTATGGGCTTAGCCGGCCTTCGTATAGGGTATGCGTTGATGGACCCCGTTCTCCTTGAAACGGTAAAAAAAGCCAAGCAGCCATTTAATGTAAATAGTGTGTCATTAACGGCTGCCCGGCTGGCACTGCTGTTTCCGGATTACTGGCAAAAAACGATCTCAAAAACAAACAGAGAAAGAGACAGGCTGTTTGCTTTTCTAAAAAGCTATCCTGAACTTGAGGTGTTTCCTTCGGTGACAAACTTCATTCTCTTTTCCGTCCGTCATCAAAAAGCAAAAAACCTGTGGACCGAAATGAAAAAGGCCAAAGTTCACATCCGTGATGTGAGCGACGGCCACGGCCTTGCTCACTGCCTTCGGGTGTCGGTAGGTACGAGAGAGGAAAACGATTTGTTTTTGGAAGTGCTTGCAAGAGTATTGCGAAAAAAATCCTGTTACGAGGGGTGGCCGACATGAGAAAAGCAGAAGTAAAAAGAACGACCAAAGAGACCAGCATAGAGCTTGCGCTTTGTCTTGACGGATCTGCCCGGACAAAAGTAAAAACCGGGTGCGGCTTTCTCGATCATATGCTGACTCTTTTGTCAGTCCACGGTCGTTTCGACCTGATGATCCGGGCAAAAGGCGACCAGCGGGTGGATGATCATCATTTAGTCGAAGACACCGGACTCTGTTTGGGCCAAGCTTTTCAAGAAGCTTTGGAAACGACCGAAGGAATTAATCGTTACGGGACTGCATTGGTCCCTATGGATGAATCCCTGGCCCGGATCGTGTTGGATTTTAGCGGTCGGCCTTTGACTGTTTTTTATGCGGAGTTTTCCAGGGAGAAAGTGGGTACTTTCGATACAGAACTGGTTGAGGAATTTTTCAGAGCGTTTTCAGCTACTGGCAAAGCAACGCTGCATGCCGAAGTGCTGTATGGAAAAAACACGCACCATCAGATCGAGGCTCTTTTTAAGGCTTTGGGACGTGCCTTAAGAGAAGCGGTGGATCAAAGCGGACATTATGACGGGGTGCCTTCTAGTAAAGGAGTTATAAGAGGAGAGATGACATGATCGGCATCGTGGATTATGGATTGGGGAACCTAAGAAGTGTGGAAAAAGCCTTTGCCTCACTTCATTGCCAGGCGCGCATCAGCGCCGATCCGGACAGCTTGAGAAAGTTTGACCGGCTGGTTTTGCCGGGAGTAGGCTCTTTTGGGCAGGCTTCAAGGTCTCTTGTTTCCAGCGGTTTGATGGAGGCAGTGAAAGATTATGCCAAACTAAACCGGCCCTTGTTAGGAATCTGCCTGGGCATGCAGCTGCTGGCCGATGCAGGAGAAGAAGGAGGGCAGTACTCTGGATTAGGGCTGATCCCGGGCCGGGTAGAAAAACTAGTCGGAGAGGAAAAACTGCCTCATGTAGGGTGGAACCGCCTGCGATTTCAGCACAAAAGCGTGCTTTTGGAGGGAATAGAAGACGGCTCTCATATGTACTTTGTTCATTCTTACGGTTTTAAGCCCAAAAATAAGGAATATCAAAAGGCGGCTGCCTATTATGGTGAAGACTTCTGCGCTTTGATCGAAAAAGACCAAGTGTACGGGGTGCAGTTTCATCCTGAGAAAAGCAGCACTTTCGGGCTGCAACTATTAGAGAATTTTGCCAAAAGGAGCGAACAAGCATGATAATTTATCCGGCGGTGGACATACAGGAAGGTCAATGCGTAAGATTAAAACAGGGAGATTTTAAACAAACAGAAAAGGTAGCCGAATCACCATTAAAAGCAGCCATGCGTTGGGAAAAAGAAGGAGCCTCTTATCTTCATGTCGTGGACTTGGACGGAGCCAAACACGGGCAGCCAAGAAACCTGGAGGCTATAAAACAGATGGCAGACGCCCTGTCCATCCCCCTGCAGCTAGGCGGAGGCATCCGCACGACAGCAGACATGGAAAAAGCCTTTAAAGCGGGAGCGGCCAGGGTTATCATTGGGACAAAAGCAGTGACCAATCCCCAAGAAGTGCATCGAGCTGTTGTGCGTTTCCCCGAACGAATTGCAGTGGGCATTGATGCTAGAGAAGGAAAAGCAGCGGTGCAAGGCTGGCTGGAAGATACGGAAAAGAACGTGGTAGATTTGGCTTTGCACATGAAAGAGTTGGGGGTTGGCGAAATTATCTATACGGATATCCGCCGGGACGGAATGCTTAAAGGGCCTGATTTGGCTGGACTGGTTTCGCTTCTTAAAACCGACATAAAAGTAATTGCCTCCGGAGGAGTATCAACCATTGAGGATATTCGGCAATTAAAGGAACTTGAGTCTGCCGGACTTTCTGGAATTATTGTGGGGCGGGCTTTATATAACGGCCAAATCTCATTTAAAGAAGCACAAAGGACAGTCAATAAAGAGGTGAGTGAAAAAAATGTTGAGTAAGCGTATCATTCCCTGTCTTGATGTCAAAGACGGCAGGGTAGTAAAAGGTGTTCAATTCGTTGATCTTAAAGACGCCGGGGATCCGGCGGAGATGGCGGCTTTCTATGATCAAGAAGGTGCGGATGAACTGGTTTTTTTGGATATCTCGGCTTCGGTGGAAGAAAGAAAAACCATGATCGAGGTGGTTGAAAAAACAGCTTCCCAGGTATTTATTCCTTTGACGGTGGGAGGAGGTATCCGTGAAGTTGAGGATATGACTCGTCTTTTGCGGGCCGGCGCCGATAAAGTGTCTTTGAACACCGCCGCCGTAAAGAACCCTTCTTTAATACAGCAGGGTGCGGATCGATTTGGTAGCCAGTGTATCGTGGCGGCCATCGACGCAACGGCTGTAACGGATAAAGAGGATGCCTGGGAAGTACTGACTCATGGAGGACGAAAAAAAACGGGATTTGATGCGCTTGCCTGGGCAAAGGAAGTAGAAGAAAGAGGCGCAGGCGAGATTTTACTGACTAGCTTTCATCGTGACGGCACAAAAGAAGGCTATGATCTGTTGCTTACTTCAGCTGTGGCAGAAGAAGTCTCTATTCCTGTTATTGCGTCAGGAGGAGCCGGGAGTCTAAATGATTTTTATGCGGTACTGACAAAAGGACAAGCAGATGCTGCCCTTGCTGCTTCCGTTTTTCATTACGGGACCTATAAAGTGAGGGAAGTAAAAGCATACCTGCAGAAAAAAGGAGTGGAAGTGAGACTGTGAGCGACTGGAAGGAAAAACTTAAGTTTGATCAGCAAGGATTGATCCCTGTTGTGGTACAGGAAGAAAAAAGCCGGCAGGTATTAATGTTAGCTTACATGAACCGGGAAGCGCTTGAGAAAACGCTTCAGACCAAAAGAGCTCATTATTTTAGCCGAAGCCGTCAGAGTCTCTGGTTAAAGGGTGAAACATCGGGCCATTTTCAGGAAGTGAAGGCCATTGATTATGATTGTGATGAAGACGCCTTGTTGATGACAGTTAAGCAGACGGGTCCTGCCTGTCACACCGGCGAAAAAAGTTGTTTTTACCGGCGAGGCGAAACAACAGGAAAAAGACAAGACGAGTCGGTGTTGTTTTTGCAAGAGCTTTATGAAGTGATTGAAAAGCGCAGGGAAAATCCTCATCCCGATTCGTATACATCCCGCCTATTATCAGGCCGGATTGACCGTCTGTTGAAAAAAATCGGTGAAGAAAGCACCGAAGTGCTGCTGGCCGCCAAAAACGATTCATCTTCAGAGATTATTTATGAAATGGCGGATTTATGGTATCATTGTCTGGTAATGCTTGTTTTAAAACAGGTGACTGTCGAGCAAGTGGCTGGTGAGCTTTCTTCCAGACACGAAGGGAGAGAATAATATGCCGGTAGACTACCACACGCATCCCTTAGCCCACGGGGAATACGCTCATTCAAAAGAGCATCTGTCGCTTTTTTTTGAACAGGCGAGGAAAATGGGCCTTAAAGAAATCGGATTGGCCGATCATGATAGATTCAGGGAGGATTTTTGTTTCGAAACGATCAAGGAAGCTGCTCGATCTTTTCCCGATTTACAAGTGAAAGTGGGTATCGAGGTGGATTATATCCCGGGTAAGATAGAGAAAATAAGTCAACTCGTTGATGAATATCCGTGGGATTTTGTTATTGGATCGGTGCATTTTATTGACGGGTGGGGTTTTGATAATCCAGACGAGATCAGGGGATATGAGGGAAAAGACCCGGATGAACTCTACAGCCGATATTACGATTATTTGGCAGAGGCCATCCAATCAAAACTGTTTGACATCATCGGACATTTTGACCTGATAAAAATTTTTAACCTGCGTCCGAAAGAGGATCCGGTAAAGCTGGCTCAAAAAGCGCTTGATGCGGCTTTTGATGCCGGTGTTTGTGTAGAAATCAACACGGCCGGGCGCTATAAGCCGGTGGGGGAGATGTATCCTGAAAAAAGACTTCTGCAGGCCTGCTATGAAAGAGGCGTGCCCATCACTTTAAGTTCAGATGCCCATCATCCGGCTCATGTGGGAAGAGATATTGACCAAGCCAAAGCCCTGGCACGTAGGGTCGGTTATCATAAAGCAGTCCGGTTTTCAGCCCGACAAAAAGATTATCTGTCCTTTTCTGCATAAGACCGGCTTCGGCCGGTTTTTTAGTAGATGACAATCCTCTGCAAGAAGGAGGTAAGTGCCACTTGCAGGCGAAAATAGGTAAACATTTCTTGACACGGTTACCATACGAGGAGGAAGAAAATGACATGACTGATCAAAAAACACCACCGCTTTATTTGGGGGCTCACCTATCTGTTGCAAAAGGTATGAAGAAGATGGTGGAGCAGGCAGTAAGCATCAAGGCGAATACTTGTCAGTTTTTTACTAGAAACCCACGGGGAGGACCGTCCAAAAAAGTGGATCTTGAAGATCGGGACCAGGCCAAAGCTTTGATGAAAGCCCATTATTTCGGTCCCTTGGTGGCTCATGCGCCCTACATTGTTAATCCCGCCTCTCCGGATGAAAAGGTACGACAAAACACAGTAAAAATTTTAATCGAAGATCTTGCGAAAATAAGTGAGCTGGGCGTCCCTTATTTGGTTGTTCATCCCGGGAGCCACAAAGGGGAAGGAGCTCATCTTGGGATCGAGCGTTCGGCGGCTGTGATTGCAGAGGTATTGGACCAAACAGATTCAGGGGTGATTCTATGGGAAACCATGTCGGGCATGGGTAGTGAAATTGGCGGTACCATGGAAGAATTGGAAGAACTTTTAACAAAGCTTTCTGGACATAAGCGTATCGGTTTTTGTCTCGATACCTGCCATATGTTCACCGGCGGGTACCCGGTGCATGAATCTTTTCAAGAAATCATCAAAGAGTTTGGAAAAAGGTTAGGTAAAGACAGACTGTTGGCCGTACATCTAAACGACTGTCTCCAGCCGTTTGCCAGTCAAAAAGATCGTCATGCCAACCTAGGCGAAGGATTGATCGGTTGGCGGGCACTAGAAGATATCTTGAAAGAATTAAGACCATTGGGTCTGCCCATCAATTTGGAGACACCGGGGGGTGTAGACAATTACGCAGAGGAAATCAAAGAAATACGCGGCAGGCTGAAGATTCCTTATGAAAACGAACAGGACAGGGAAGGTTCGCTGTGATAGAATAAAGGTAACAAAATTGGATCATGAAAGCATAGAGATGGGGGATGACCGTGAAAAAGATCAAAAGAATCGGACTTTTGACCGGGGGAGGAGATTGTCCTGGACTTAATGCCGTCATTAGGGCCGTGGTAAAAACAGCTAATCTTCAATACAACTCGGAAACCTTTGGTTTTCAGGATGGATTTAAGGGATTGGTGGAAAATTACGGAAGATTGCTGTCTGTCAGCAGTGTATCCGGAATCCTGCCTCGGGGCGGAACCATTTTGGGGACTACCAACCGGGACAATCCTTTTGAGTTTTTGGTCATAGAAAACGGGAAAGAGGAATACCGGGATTGTTCTGATAAAATATTTGAAAATGTTGAGAAACTTGACATTGACGCACTAGTGGTCATTGGCGGCGACGGCAGCCTGCATATTGCCAATCGTCTGCATAAAATGGGACTGCCGGTGGTGGGGGTCCCTAAAACCATCGATAATGATCTGTCAGCCACAGATGTCACCTTTGGCTTCAACACTGCTTTAAATACAGCTAGCGAAGCGCTTGATAAGCTTCATACCACCGCAGAGTCCCACCACCGGGTGATGGTTCTGGAAGTGATGGGACGTTATGCTGGCTGGATTGCGCTGGAAGCGGGTGTCTCTGGAGGGGCCGATGTTATTTTAATCCCTGAGATCCCCTACACCATGGAATATGTGTACGACAAAATCAAGGAACGGCGTGCTCGCGGAAAGATGTTCAGCATTGTGGTGGTTGCCGAAGGAGCCAAACCCAAAGGCGGAGAAGTGGTCGTTCAACGCTTGGTGAAAGACAGATCAGATCCGGTGCGTCTGGGGGGAATCGGTCAGAAAGTGAGCGATGAAATTGAAGAGCATTTAGAGATCGAAACGAGGGTAACGGTACTAGGGCATCTGCAGCGCGGGGGATCCCCGTCGCCTTACGATCGGATTTTAGCAACCCGTTATGGAGTCGGGGCGGTGGAAATGATTATGAAAGGTGAGTTTGGCCGGATGGTATCGCTGCAGACTCCTGACATCGTATCGGTCACTCTTGACGAAGCAGTGGAAAAACCCCGGTTTGTGCCGGTCGATGGTGATCTTGTCCGAGCCGGGAGATCCGTGGGAATTAGTTTTGGAGATGAGTGAGCACGGGGAGGCCGATCATGGATACAGAAGAAAGGCGACAGCAGCTTCTAGCTCTGCTGCAAAAGGCAAAAGGACCTATAACGGGAGCTGAACTTTCTCAACAGTTAAAAGTCAGCCGTCAGATCATCGTTCAGGACGTGGCGGTTTTAAGGGCTCGCCAAGAAAACATCATGGCCACCCCTCAAGGGTATCTTCTTTTGGAACCTAGCTTTGACAGCCGTCCAAAAAGAACACTAGTCTGCCGTCATCAATATGAAGATATCGATAAAGAACTGCGCTTGATCGTAGAAACCGGAGGCGTGGTGATTGATGTAGTCGTTGAGCATCAACTTTATGGAGAATTAAAGGCTCCTTTAATGATCCGTACGACAAACGACGTGGATGAATTTATGAAGAAAATGGAAACAACAAAAGCCAAGCCTCTTTCTCATTTGACCGGGGGGGTCCATCTGCACACGGTTGAAGCAGATTCAGAAGAAATTCTGGATGATATCGAAAAGAAACTAAAAAAAGCCGGGGTTTTGGTTAGCCGTATTGACAAGAGAGACGCTTTGGTCTAGAATAAGGAAAAGACACCTGACAAGACAAGTGTAAAGGTGTAGACCAAAGGGGGTTTTATGATTTGAAGAGCAAAGAAATGGCTTTGGGGGGGCTTTTAACGGCTTTTGCCATTATCATCCCGCTGGCTTTCGGGGGCGTGCTGGGGATCACGATTCCGCCTTTTTCGGCGACATTGGCTTCGCACGTACCCGTTATGCTGGCTATGGTTGTGAGCCCCGTGGTAGGGATTATGGTAGGATTAGGCTCTGCTTTGGGCTTTTTGATCCGATTAGGACCGGTGATTGCCGCTAGAGCAGCAACCCATGCTGTCTGGGCAGGTTTTGGCGGGGTCTTATACCGCCGTGGAATGCCCCTAAGAACGGTTTTGATTTTAATGCTGCCGGTACATGCTCTGTTGGAAGCGTTCGTTGTGGTGTTGGTTGCGGATTTCACTTTAATTCACGCCCTTTATTTAATTGGTATTGGCACAGCCTTACACCATGCGATGGATAGTGTGATTACACTGGGTTTGTATCATTCTATGCAAAGCTTATTTGGCCGAAAAGTGCTGTCTGTTAAGAAAGCCCAAAGAGAAGGGGAAGTTTCCCCTTGACAGTTTTTCCATAATATAATAACATACATCTAAACTTATATGGAAAGCCTATGAACGGGAATAGTAGGTAGGGCAAAAGGCCGAAGAGAGCCGGGGCAGGTGAAAGCCGGTGCTGTTTTGGCCTACGGAATTCACCCGGGAGGTCTAAGCCGAAATGAGTAGGTGAAAGCGGCGTTCCCCCGTTAGAGGGAAGCAGAGTGAAGTTGTTCTGTAGAGTAGGCCTTTTTTAAGGCAATGTGGGTGGTAACGCGGGAATCCTTTCTCGTCCCTTGGGGGCGGGAAAGGTTGTTTTATATCTAGGGGGTGATTAAAAGAGAGGCTGATTGAAGCAAATGACAAGGACTGTAGAGAGAAAAAAGGAGGTTGTATTATGAAAGCGATTAAATGCGGTAAACTGATTGACGGGCAAGGCGGAACACCTTTAGAAAACGCGGTGGTTCTTATTGATGAGGACAAAGTAAAAGCAGTGGGATCCGAAAAAGATGTGGCGATCCCGCCAGAGGCACAAATGATCGATCTTTCCGACAAAACAGTGCTACCGGGCATGATTGATTGTCATGTACACACTTATGGCAATGGCGATCCGGCTCCGGAGTTGAAAAATTTAAAGGAGTTAATTCCTTACAAGGCTCTAAAAGCTGTGGCTTACGCCAAACTTGATCTCGATGCCGGTTTTACGACCCTAAGGGATGTAGGAGCTAGTGGTTTTTCTGACATCGCTGCCAAGAAAGCCATTGACAACGGACTTCATGTTGGGCCGCGCATGCAGGTATCAGGACCTATCCTTTCGATTACCGGAGGCCACGGAGACAGTCAATTGGCCCCCCATGTCGAAGTAGACCCTGAGTTGAGAGCAGTAGTTAACAGCCCCGATGAAGCACGAAAAGCAGCTCGAAAACACCTAAAACACGGAGCTGACCTTATTAAAATGGCCGCCACCGGAGGCGTGCTGTCCGAGGGAACAGAACCGGGCGCTCAGCAGCTGAGCTATGAAGAAATGAAAGCAGCCATCGATGAAGCCAAGAAATTGGGTAAGCGAACAGCCGCTCATGCTCAAGGAACGCAGGGAATCAAAGAAGCGGTGCGAGCCGGAATATCTTCCATTGAGCACGGATGTTTCCTTGATGACGAAGCCATCGAAATGATGCTGGAAAACGGAACCTATCTTGTTCCCACACTGTGTGCTCCTTATTACATTGCCGAGCACGGTATTGAAGGAGGAATTCCCGAATACGGGGTTCGGAAAACAAAACAAGTAATGGAATCTCATGGTCAATCCTTCAAGGATGCATACAAAGCAGGGGTGAAAATCGCCATGGGAACAGATGCGGCCACTCCATTTAATTATCACGGCAAAAATGCCTTCGAACTGCAACTGATGGTGGAAGCAGGGATGAAAACCATGGATGCGATCTTAAGTACAACGAAAAATGCAGCCGAGTTGATGGGCCTGGAAGATAAAGTAGGCACACTAGAGCCAGGCAAGTGGGCTGACATCATTGCAGTAGACGGAAATCCGGTGGAAGACATCAAAGTGCTTCAGGAAGTGAAGTTTGTTATGAAGGGCGGAGAACTGATAAAAGGATAAGAAAAAAGAAGAGTGTGCAGTTGTAGAGGTGGATAAGCATCCGCCTCTTTTTTTTTTGATTTATAAGTATGATTAGAAAGTTATTAGGAGAATCAATACGAAAGCCAAACCTGTTCTGTATTCAACAACTAAATTCATGCATGGTTCTATTAATTTTTGCACGGAATAAAGGACATAAATGGAGTGTGTCAAATAGCCAAAAGGAGAATGTGTCAGCCTGCACTTCATTGAAATATCATTGACAAAAAAAAGTGACAGGCAGGCTGAAGGTGATTAAGGGTAAAGAGCAGATAATTATTATCTTTGTAACAATTATTGAAATGGATATAGGGGGTAAGTTGTTATTTGCCAAAAACCCAAGGGGAGGATGTAAGTGGCTGAATCCATTTATAAGACAAAAAAAGGAGAACAATTATTGCAAGAACTGTACGAACAACAGATTGCCGGTTTGGGAGTAGATTATGAAGATAAGTTTGTGGAAACCCGATTTGGTCGAACGCACATACTTATAACAGGGAAAACAAAAGGAGTGCCTATTTTGCTTTTTCACGGAGGAAACAGTACCGCTGCCTATTCACTAAAACAAAATCTCCATCTTTTGGAAAACCATCTGGTTTTGGCTGTTGATACCATCGCCCACCCCGGCAAAAGTGACCAGAAGGTCTTGTCGTCAACCAATTTGGATTACGGAAAGTGGGCATCGGATGTCATCGACTCCCTGGGTTATGAGCAAATTTACTGCTTCGGAGAATCTTTTGGAGGAGGAATTGTGGCGAAACTTATGTGTGTTGCTCCCCAAAAAATTTCAAAAGCAGTACTCCTTGTTCCGGCCGGCATCTACAATGCATCTAAGGCAACCCTTGTGTTTAGCATGGGAATCCCCATGATGATGTATTTGGCAACCAAGAATGAAAAATGGTTTAAAAGAGCCTTCCAGCCAATGGCTACGCCCGGTGAACCAATTGATCAAAGTACTTTGGAGATGATTCGCATAAGCTTTCACCATGTGAAAATTAATCCCAACATGCCAAGCCCTGTCAAAAAAGAGAAAATTTTGAATTATGAGGCACCTACATTGCTGCTCGCAGGTGAAAAAGATGCATTATTTCCGGGCAGGAAAGTCATTGAAAAAGCAAAGGAATTGATCCCTCAGGCAAAAACCTGCTTATTGGAAAATTGTGGGCATCTCTATTTTACTTCAGAGAAGAGGAAAATGCATATTAAAAACTTGGTAAATGAGTTTTTAAATACCGATTAAACGCTATTTTAAAGTTAGCTGTTTTGTTGTGATGCGGATGCAAAGAGTAAAGATCAGATTTCTTAAAACTTTGTAGAACGTAGTTTTGCTAGTAGTACAAATGGTTCAAAGTCAAAAAGAGAAAAGCATGAGGAAAAAGAAAGGTTTCAATTGGATAAAGGCATGGGGCCAGTGACATGGCAGCTGAGATATAATTTAATTGTCTTTGCTAAGAATGAAGGGTTTTCCTAGATAGACATGAATATTTATAATGTGAATTTTCTTTGCGGATATCAGCACAGTAAAGGAGTAAATAGCAAGGACTTTGTAGATAAAAGTAGTGGGGGGGTTGAAGGATAGGAGAATGTTGATCGAGAAAGAATCTCCTGAATAGTTTGGATATGATCGGGAAAAATCAATCTAACTGAAAGTTTCACTGCGGATAAAACTATGAAGGAAGGTATTAAAATTGATGAAGATCTCGTACTTTGTTACGGAGATCATTCGGGAAAGCTAAAACTGCAGGAAGTCATTGCAGAAAAATTCAATGCAAGTGCCGATGATGTCATTGTAACGGTTGAAGCATGCATGGCGCTGTTCATTGCCTATAGCGTACTGCTTGAAGCTGGAGACCATCTGATCGTTATGTAGCTAAACTATCCTGCCAATGTAGAAATAACGAGAACACTTAACTTTGATGCAGCTCTTTCCCACTTAGATTCTCAAAGGGAATCAAATAGACATGGACAAGTTAATTTTATCATAAAGCCTAACATTAAAATGGTTATCATTACCTATTCCCACAATCCCATGGAGGCATGATTTCTGCCGAGGAGTTGAAAAAACTAGCTTTAGCTTGCGAATCCGACGGAACTTTTTTGATCGTTGATGAAATTTATGGTGATCTTACTTTCCAGGAAAGACTGTCCATGTATCGATATGACCGAATACGGTCTGTGCATCGAATCATCATCCAAGGCTATTGGGGTGCCCGGGATTCGGATCGGCTGGATCGTAAACAAGAACGATGATGAAAAGAGCTGCTGACTGCTGCCAAAGAGCAAATTGGTATTTGCGGCCTGGTCGTGGATGAAGAATGTGCTTATCAGGTCCTAAAACGAAACGAGCAATGAATGGTTCCGATAAAAGAGGATACCAAGGAGAAATTTGAAATACCATGCGAAATGCTGGACAATCAAGCTGTGCTGGAATGAGTCAAGCCCAAAGGCGGTGTAGTTTGTTTTCCGCACATAAAAGAGATAATTGATCTTGATAAGAATTAATTTTATGATGTCTTGAATAATAAGCGCGGCGTATTTGTGAGGCCAGGCCGTTGGTTTAGTATGAGTGACCGGTATTTTCGTCTAGAGGACGCCTGGCCAACAAAAGATGAACTTAAAAAAATTGAAGGGATTATGAGTGCGGTAGATGAAGTAAGAAAGACTTGATGTTAGCAGATGTGTTTGCGATATTGTATTGGTGAATTTGATTTACTTTCGTTTTGGGCAAGTGGATGGGCAAAGCAGTGTTGTTAAGAGGTAATTAGTTTCAGGAAGTCAGATTGGTAACGGCCTGTAGATGATGAAATAGGTACAATCAAATGAGAAAGGGGGAATAGATCAGGTAAGTAATTTTTATGTGTTCGATTTTAAACTTTTCCTAAGGAGGGAGCTTATGACTAAAAAAACGATTTCAATTGCGCTGGTTCTGGTTTTAGTGTTGGCTGTTTGCGCCACGGCCTATGCTATCGAACTTGAAGACGTTACCTATACAGTGGTTTTTAGAGATTTTGACGACAGTGTTTTAAAGGAAGAAACGGTGATAGAAGGTGATGATGCCACGGCGCCGGCCGATCCAGAAAGGGAATCTTATCTTTTTGTTGGCTGGGATACCGATTTTACCAATGTGACAGAAAACTTGGAAGTGGCAGCTTTGTATCAAAGATTGGCTCAGTTCAGTTTTATTGGTTTTGATAATCTAACCGGCAGCTGGGATCAGTATCCAATCCAATGGTATGAAGAAAACAACGATCTTTTTGGGCCTTTGGTGCCCGGCGAAGAAGTGAGCTTTGAGCTTACTGTCGAAAATGCTTTTCAAGAGACAATGCCATTAAATCCTTTGCAAATGTATCTTATTGGCTGGTGGGAAGTCGATCCTCCTCCCGGGCCGCCAAGTCCCTTAGGTGCTGATGCTTTGGAAACATTTACCGTTTCTGTGGCTGGCGAAACATTTGATCTGCTGGCGGGGGTTAGCCCTCAGAACGAATTTTCCTGGGAGGCAGATGCTCCCAATGAAATTGCCGGTGAAGGGACTTTGACTTATGAATTTACCATTCAAGCAAAAGAAGTGACGGTTGGGTATGTCCATATTACTGCCTCGATGGATACAGAAGTAGCCCTCCCCGATGCTGCAAAAATCACAGCCGTAGTGGATGAGAGTGAAGATCCCAATCTGCTTACAGTAACCGGAGAAGCGGGTGCTGTAGAGCCGTATGCTCAAGTGTCTGTTTATTGGATCAACGAATCATATGGACAGGTAGGGCATATGCCGGTTCAAGCAGATGAATACGGAGGCTTTGTTTTCCTAGATGGAGAAATGATGATGGACTATTGGGGTGATGAAGGAGAATTCGAACATGAGGCCGGTAGAACATACTGGGTTACACAGACTCTTTTCAATACCGAATCAGGATTTTCTGAAGGCATTACGGCAGCTTCTGCCCCGGAGGAGACTCCTATAGAAGATCCCGCAGACCCAGAGGAACCTGAAGATCCCGAAGAGCCTGTTGAGCTTCCGGAAACGGGAGGTTATCATCACACCGGGTTTAGCTTATTGCTTATCCTAGGAGGAGCGTTTTTGCGTAACAAAAGAGCATAATTTTTGTCATATCGCTTAAACATTAACACTTCCTTTTGCGGACCAGCTGCTCAACAATGAACTAGCGCTGTGTCGCAAAAGGAAGTTTTTTTGAAGATATTTAAAGACACTAATTTGGCGATATGCCTAGCTCCCCTTTTACAGTCTTTAAAAGGAAATAGATCGGATGAAGTTGGCATCAGGATGAAACTTTTCAATACGTAGTTAAGGTTTTCTATCTTTCATTGGTGTGATTTGATAAAGAACAAAGCCTGCCGAAAAATCTTAACAAAGGATTTTGCCATACAGATAATGATGGGTAGCAGTGTTTATTTTGATAAAAGGTTTCTTTAACCTTGTCATTGAGCAATAAAACGATAAGCAAGATCAGATTGAGGAAGGGTTTGATTTATTCAAAGGAAAAGTGTGTCATGTGGCGAAAATATTTTATGTGGGTTATTTGTTACTCTGCTTCTTAAAGTGCTAATGTTGTTTAAGAGGAAATTGTTTGAGAATGGTTAAAGAATCATTGTCAGGGCAAGCTAAAGAAGGATGAATGCAAAAGGATGAATGCAAAATGCATTAGTTAAATGATTATCCAAGGAGGGGTGTTTAGAGAGCAAAAGAGTATAAAACATATAGCACATCATATGAATAGAGGAGATGATTTGATGAAAGATAAAAATCGAGATTTAGCGATACAACTTCGCCATGATTTACACCGCTGTCCTGAAGTATCCAATCAGGAGAAATGGACAAAGGCTTATCTAATTGAATTTTTGGAAAAACACACTGGTTTAAAGATTGTGGACCGCGGGCTTTGGTTTTATGCAGTTTATCATGCCGGAGACGATAAGAAGAACATTGCTTTTAGAGCGGATTTTGATGCCCTTCCCATGGAAGAGAATCTTGACATCGAGCATGCGTCACAAAACCCCGGCAAGTCCCACAAATGCGGTCACGACGGCCATGCTGCGGCTTTAGCGGGTTTTGCTCTGGAAATTGATCAGCAGGGGGCTGACAAGAACATTTATTTTCTGTTTCAGCATGCCGAAGAAACAGGCGATGGGGCGGCGCAGTGTGCAGTATTCATCAAAGAGAATAATATCGAGGAGATATTCGCTTACCATAATATTAGTGGTATTCCTTTCAAGTCGATCGGTGTGATCGATGGTTTAGCTCATTGGGCATCAAAAGGAATGAATATAGTGATGGAAGGTAAGCCTGCTCATGCCAGTCGTCCGGAGCAAGGTGCCAATCCTGCTTTTGCGATAGCCAAAATCATTGATGCTATTCCGGTTTTGATTGATCCCAAGAACACAAAAGGGACGGTTTTGTGTACGGTTATCCAGGTTGATGTCGGCGAGCCGGCCTTTGGTATTGCGGCGAGTAAGGGCAAACTCTTGCTAACCATCAGAGCAGAGCATGAAGCAGAGATGGAGGAACTCCAAAAGGGATTGGAAGAAATGGCTTTAAAGTTAGGGGAAGAAGATGATATAAAAGTTCGTTTTACATACAACGATGCTTTCCCGGAGACCGTCAATCACAAGGAATCTTCGGATAAGGTAAGGAAAGCGGCTCGTGATTTAGGCTTTGAACTGGTGGAAAAAGAAGAGGCGTCCCGGGGGTCAGAGGATTATGGGCATTATCTAAAAGAAACCAAAGGGGCCATTTTTAATGTAGGCAACGGAGAAGATTATCCGCAGATTCATACCCCCAAATACGAGTTTCGAGACGAGATTATCGAAACAGCCGTAGAGATGTTCAAATACTTAGCATCTATGTGATTTCTGGAGCGAAAAAAGCTTCTGCA
>SLNR01000029.1 GCA_007132905.1 Candidatus Sumerlaeota bacterium
ACAGGCATTTTAAGAAAAGGTGTCCACGAGTATCTTGAGCGATCTGATTATATTCAATCCTTTCGATTAGGGGAAACGGGAGAAGGAGGCGATGGAGTCACTATCGCTGAATTAAAGGTTTAAGTAAGAAGAAAATTGCGGTTAGTACGAATGAGCTAACGATAATAAAGACACCATAAAAAGTGAGCCTGCAGCAGGCTCACTTTTTATTCTCGCAAATGTGTGTGTATTAGAGACGCAACCTTTTTTTGACTTGGGCTGGTGTTTTTAGTTGTTTCTATTGCTATTGTTACCGGTATTGTTATTGTCATTATCATTATCTTCTTCTTGATCGTTGTTATCATCATCCCCGTCATCTTCATCATTGTCGTCTTTATCGTCATCGTCATCTTTGTCTTTTTGATCATTGTCTTTATCTTGACCGTTGTCTTCATCGTCTTCATCGTCTTCAGGTTCCTCTGGGGGTGGTGGTTCACAAGTGCTCATTTCGGTAGGAATGTCTTTTGAGTCGTACGACTTTGTAAAGTTCCATGATTCTGGCCATTGAACAAAAGGTTTTTGTACCACTTGCTCGCAGTGTTCGCCGGCTAGCATGCCGGTTTTTGCGCAGACATCTAATACAATGTGGATATCACAAGTGTGCTCAGGAACGGTCCCTGAGATAAAGTAATCCCTAGTCACCGCGTCGGAAGGACAGTTCTCGCCGATCGGCAGTCCCGATATTCTGCAGATCTGTACACTGACGACGCTGTTCGGTCGAGAGAAATCTTTAGACGAAACTCCTTCGTGCCCTACCCGCATAACCCTGTTCCAGATTCGAGCCGCGTAATTTCCGCCGTAGACACCTGACATAGTTTTTTCTCTGTCGTGACCCATCCAGACAGTTGTGACCAGATCAGGAGTATAACCTACAAACCAAGCATCTCGGTTATCGTCCGTTGTTCCGGTTTTCCCGGCGGCAGGGCGGCCAATGTTTCCGTTTCTGTAGGCTGTTCCGTGTGACTGCCTAATAGTATCCTTTAGCATCTCTGTTACTAAGTACGCGGTACTTGGGTCGAGGACTTGTTTTACATTAGGAGTATTATCTTCCAGGACGATGCCGTTTCTGTCAACTACTTTTAAAATGGCTGTAGGCTCTGCTAATTTTCCGCCGGTGGCGAAAGTACCGTAAGCCGAATTCAGTTCCATAGGGGAAGTCCCGTGTGTGAGCCCACCGAGCGAAATGGCGGGTCCGGTGTCATTTAGTCTGGCCTCTTCTAATACCAAGGTTGTGATGCCGAGATTTTGAATGGTTTCAATGGCTGCATCCACACCAATATCGTCAATCAAACGGACAGCAACGGTGTTAATCGATCGAGCTGCGGCTTCCCGTAGGGACACGGGTCCTATATAACGATGGTTGTAATTTCGCGGGGACCATCGTGATGAGCTTGTCCGTAAAGTGATTCGCGCGTCCTCAACGATTGTGGCCGGGCTGTATCCCTTCTCGACGGCCGGAGCGAATACAACAACGGGTTTAAACGCAGAACCGGGTTGACGTGGACTCAATGTCCGGTTTAAGCCCATTTGCTCTTGATGATGACGTCCCCCCATGATAGCTTTGATGTAACCTGTGTTAGGGTCAACGGATATCAAGGCAGCTTGAGGTTCATAGAGACCGTCTTCAGTGGGGGGAAAAGCAGAGTCTAAAATATCCTCAAAAGCTTGTTCTGCTTCTTTTTGCATGGCTGTATTAATTGTTGAATAAACCTTCAAGCCTCCACGGTATACGGTTTCAGGCCCATAAGTATCAAGGAGTTCTTTTAGTACATAGTCCACAAAATAAGGGTAATCGTATTTTTGATTTTCAATCGGGACGATTTCAATTTCTTCGTTCTGGGCTTCTTCGGCTTCCTCTTCGGAAATGAATTCGTTTCTAACCATTAACCCCAATACGGTTTCTTGTCTAGCTTTAGCTCGATCAAAGTGGTTATGGGGAGAGAGAGAGTTGGGAGATCGAGTAATTCCGGCGAGCATAGCTGATTCGGCAAGCGTTAGATCTTCGATGTTTTTATCAAAATATAGATTGGAAGCAGCTTCAACGCCGTAAGCATTGTATCCTAAAAAAACCTGGTTTAGGTACATTTCAAGAATATCGTCTTTTGTATAAGAGCGTTCCAATTGAACGGCTAGAACCCATTCTTGAATTTTCCTGGTAATGATCTTTTCCCTGCTTAGATAAGTGTTCCGCGCCAATTGCTGAGTGATCGTACTGCCGCCTTGTGCAAAAGACTGATCCGTTACATTGGCATAAACGGCTCGGCCAAAAGCTCTCATATCGACACCAAAATGAGTATAAAAACGTTCATCTTCAGTAGCAATGAAGGCCTCTTTGAGATGTTCAGGCATTTTTTCAAAGTCAACAATAATCCTGTTCTCTACATCATGGAGGGCTGCTATCTGTTCCGTACCATCTTCATTGTAAATAAAAGAAGTGCTGGTAAGTCTTTCTTTTAGATCAACGACTTCCGGGAGATCTTGCGAAGCATGGACAATAAGGCCAACGCCGGACAAGGTCCCAATTACTACAAGCGCAGCCAAAATAATGATTGCAAGTCTAGTCTTATTTATTGTAAGTGCTTTTTTGGATCCCCGACCTTTATTACTTTTGGTCATGTAGTGAATCCTCCTTTGTTTGCTTAATGAATTGATCTGATAAAGTTTTCTTCATCCTTTATTATTATAACACAGGCATTATACCACAAAAAAGACCAGGTGTTAAATAAGTTGTTAAAGACCTTATAATGATGTAGAAAGAAGATGAGACAAAAGTTCATCCCCGGTAAAAATATAGGTGTCAAGCAATTACCAAATCGTAGAGAATGAATCATAGTTCAGTTTGATATTATTTTAACCGAAGAAATACTGCACGAACTTTTTTCGCTAACGGGTGAGAGCAGGCCGCGGCAATAGTAATGGAAGAAATCTTTAACAATTGCTCTCAGCCCACCCCAGAGAATAAATTGGAACCGGTCTTTATGAAAGGAGTACGAAAACACCACCTGCCAGAACGGGTTTCAGGATCGGCAGCTGACCTTATGCGTTTCCCGCCATCGAAGCGATGATTTCGGCAGCGAACAGGCACTGGTGCCGGCTATGATAAAGGTTTCAACAATTTCCTGCTCGAAAAACCCAAAAACAACCGAAATACTGTGCGGCAATAAATTTTCCCAATCCGCCTTTTCGCCCTTTTGTGAAAAATTGAATTCCGTGGTGAAAGTCTTCCAGCAGCGTCTTTTGAAAAGCTATTAGCCAATGCTAATCAAAGACGCCGTGTAGCTGAAAGTAAAGATTGATCACCGAGTTCTGTCTCGTGGTCTTTTGTTGGCGGTAGACCTCGTCGAATAAGGCAGGAGAAATCACTGGCTTTCAGTTCACCACCAGTGAATCAGAAAACAGCGACCCGAGCTCTTTCTATCCTTGAAGGCCCAAGACGAAAGAGAGGCACATGGTACCTCCGATCATCATCAAAGAACAAAAAAGTTCTTGGAAAAGAGTTTCAATCGATTATCTGTCGTCGATGGCAGATCCATTACCACGTCACCGGGTAGATAAGACTGTAAAGATCCTGCATCCAGGCTTTCAAAAAAACTCTGGCAATTCTTTGAGGCCATTGAAAAAGGCCGGAGCGAGGCGCTACCGGCTTCAGGCCGAATATGAAAGCAAAGGGCCTAAAGCAGCAGAATTTCAAAGATGGCTTTGATGACTTACTGGCCTAGTGATGCTGTCACTGAAGTATCGAAAAAGGCTGCGCACAATTCATGGGGTAAAACGACTCAATCGGGAATCCGGCATCGCAAAAGAGTGATTTACCTCTTTTCCAACGAAGCATCGGCCCTTCGCCTGCAAGGTGCCCTGCTGATAAAACAGAGCGGAAATTGTCAGCCGGCCGAAACTACTTTGAGATGGATCCGTGCTACCAAACAAGGCAGCAACATGATTAAAAAAACTCCAAAACAGCTACTCTTACCTTTTGTTTACGGTCCTTTAGACAGCGAGCCTCTGCCGGCCTAGTTTAAGGCTTCAAAGACATCTCTTTTTACCGTGGAAAAAGCACCCCGGCCCAGTGATACAGGGCGCATCAGCTTTCTATTCGTCGTATAAAATTGAGAAGCTTCGCGGCATATCACGCTTGTGTTTGTGCTTTTTTCGATAGAATATGATGTTTCTGTAGAAATTTCTCACTAATAAAGACTTGATTATTCAATATTTTTTTAACAAATTTCCTTAATTAAAAAGATAAAAATGCTTTTAAGCCTGCTGAGATGCGAAGTAAATTTATTAGTAATTATGAAAAGCCTTGTGATGTTCTGGTTGACAGCTGGTCTTGTCTTATGGTAGATTCTATATGCAATTTGGTAAATAGGCTTCAAAGAGTGTGGTTGGTTTTGGGTTTTGGGTTTGAATCTTTCGACTATTGTTTGACAAATGAGGTTTTGTATAGTATCATTTTAGTCCGGAAGTTAAAAGGATGTTTTTGCGTTTCGTCTCCTTTAGCTTTTTTCGACTCGGTCCTTGACAACTAAACAGTACGAAGAGGGAAGAAGAAGAAAAGTAAGGAGCCGATCAGGCATCCGATAGAAATATGGGAGAGTTTGATCCTGGCTCAGGACGAACGCTGGCGGCGTGC
>SLNR01000099.1 GCA_007132905.1 Candidatus Sumerlaeota bacterium
AAAAAAAAGATTAATCATCAGGTACTTAATGCTAAATTTCACGAGAAAGAAGCACAGATAGTTGCCCAGGCAGGCCAGCTGAAGTCAGTTACCATAGCGACCAACATGGCAGGTCGGGGTACTGATATCATGTTAGGCGGCAACCCTGAATATATGGCCATGGAAAAAGTTCAAAATCAGGAGGAAGCCCTTGCACAAAAAGATAAGGAGCCTTTATCCGAAGAGAAAAGAGATCAGCTGTATGAGCAGTGCCTGCAGGAATGCAAAGTTCACACGCAGGCGGAAGGCAAGAAGGTTGTGGAATCAGGCGGTCTCCACATTATTGGAACCGAAAGGCATGAAAGCCGACGTATCGACAATCAGTTAAGAGGGCGGGCAGGAAGACAGGGCGATCCTGGCTCGTCAAGGTTTTATATATCACTTGAGGATGATTTAATGCGTCTGTTCGGCGGGGAAAATATTTCCTCTATCATGGAAAAGTTAGGCCTTGAGGAAGATCAGCCGATCGAACACCCCATTGTCACTAGATCTATCGAAAACGCTCAAAAGAAGGTGGAGTCAAGGAATTTTGAAGCTCGAAAACATGTGCTGGAATACGATGATGTTATCAACAAGCAAAGAGAGGTTATCTATGAACAGCGAAGACAGATACTTGAAGGCCAAGGCCTAAAGGATCAGATCGCGGGGATGATTGAAAACTGTGTTGAGAGGGCCATGGAACTTTATGCATCGTCAGAAATCTACGCTGAAGAATGGGATATAGATGGCTTGCTAGAGTACTTGGAAGCTTATTTTCTTCCTTCTGGGTCGCTGGATAAAGAGCAATTGGCATTATTGGAGCGAGAAGAATTAAAAGAGGCAATTTTAAAAAAAGCTGTCGCCCTATACGAAGAAAAAGAGGATGAACTAGGCGCAGAGACTATGCGGGAATTGGAAAGAGTGGTCATGATTCGGGTGGTGGACAGCAAATGGATCGATCACTTAGACAGTATGGATGATCTGAGAGAAGGGATCGGTCTGCGTGCTTACGGACAAAGAGATCCTCTAACCGAATACAAATTTGAAGCGTATGATGCTTTTCAGCAGATGATTGAGGCTATCCAAGGGGATATTGTCAGAAATATATACCATGTTTCGGTGGTCAGGCAGCCTAAAGAAAGAAAAATGGTTGAACAGCGCTCTGGTGAATCAGCTTCCAGAGAGCCTGTTAGAAAAGACAAGAAGATAGGCAGAAACGATCCATGTCCATGTGGAAGCGGCAAAAAATATAAAAAGTGCTGCGGGAAAGGTTGATCATTATGTATGAAGAGATGAAAAGAGAATGGGAGGAACTGGAGACTCGGTTTTTAAGTCTTCGGGACTCACTTTGACGTTGACCATAAAGCAAAAAGAACCAAGGAATTAGAAGAGATGTCATCAAAGCCAGATTTTTGGGACGAGCAGGAGAAAGCCCAGCGGGTCATTTCAGAGCTAAACAGACTTAGAAGTCAGCTCAACCATGTAAAAAAAATCAAGCAGAAAGTTTCAGACTTTGAAGTATTGCTTGATTTGGCTTCCGAAGAAGAAGATGCTTCTTTTACGGAAGAAATTGCATCAGGCCTTAAGTCTTTGGACAAAGAGCTGGACCGATTTGAGATATTGGTTCTTCTTGGGGGAAAATACGATGCAAGTAATGCGATCGTCTCCCTCCACGCTGGGGCAGGGGGAACAGAATCCCAGGATTGGGTACAGATGATGATGAGAATGTATACAAGATGGGCAGAACGCTGGGGTTTTCAGGTAAAAGTGGCCGATGTGCAACCGGGAGAGGAAGCGGGCGTTAAAAGTGCTACGTTTATGGTACAGGGAGATAATGCGTACGGTTTCTTAAAGGCAGAAAAGGGTGTCCATAGATTGGTCAGGATTTCTCCCTTCGATTCTTCAAGCAGAAGACATACTTCCTTTGCCTCGGTGGATGTCATGCCTGAAATTGAAGATAACACTGAGATCAATATTGATCCTTCCGATCTTCGGGTGGACACTTTTCGAGCAAGCGGGGCAGGAGGCCAGCATGTGAACAAAACCGATTCTGCTATTCGCATTACCCATGTTCCCACAGGAACAGTATCTGAATGCCAAAGCGAACGGTCTCAACACAGCAACAAAGAAACGGCCATGAAAGTTCTCCGGGCTAAACTTTTCGAACTAAAACGTCAGGAAAAAGAAAAGGAACTTGATGATGTCCGGGGAGAGCAGCGAGAAATTGCCTGGGGAAGCCAGATACGATCGTATGTTTTTCATCCTTATAGTATGATTAAGGATCATCGGACAAATATTGAAATTGGAAACGTCAATAGTGTGATGGACGGGGACTTGGATGAGTTTATTTACGCATATCTAAGATGGAGAGTGCGTTCCAATGGCCAAGAATAGCAAAAAAATATTTTTTGTTACGATATGTTTCCTGGTAGCCATCGCTGTGGTGATGCAGCTTTTTTTACCTTTTTTTTATTCCCAAAGAATAAAAACAGAAATTGAAAAAGACTGGGATCTAGCCAACTCCATTGAGGTTCAAGTAAAAGCGTTCCCTTTCACCCGTCTTTTATTGGGCAGGATGGATAAACTTAGTATTGAAGGCGATTCTATGTCTACGGGAACTTTTCAAGCCGATCATTGGGAATTCGTTTTTGAGGGCGTAGATATGAGAAATAATCACGAAGGGTACTCGAAGCTAAATTTCGAAGATGGGCGGGGGACAGTGTGGATTACTGAAGAAACACTAAATACTTATCTAAAGGACAGAAGCCCTGATTGGCTAGAGCCCCAAATCAAGATTGGAAAAGAACAATTGATCTATACAGGGATGTGGGATATCGGGATTATTTTGATCCCTTTTACCTTGAAAGGGCATCCGGTGATTACAGAAGAAGGCAATATTGTGTTGAGAGTAGATCGGGCTTCTTTTGGCGACTGGGAACTTCCTGAAGGCGCCAGAAAAATTGCAGAAGGATTTCAAATCAATTTTGCCAATGAAACTGAAGAAGGCAAAGGCAAGCAGATGATGGGCTTGATGATGTCTAGGATAGAACTTGCGGAAGGGAAAATGGCTGTCCGTTTTGAAAAAAGCATTAATCATTGATTTGTTGAATTGATTTAAGGGCAGGAAAATTCCTTTCAATGACGAAAGACTGTGGGAAAATGAGTCTTATAGATTAGTATCCATAAGTTTTAAAAGGAGGCGTAGCAATGAACAAGGCCCTGGAAAAGAGAAAATGGGTGATCACGGTCCTTATCGTGGTAATGTCGTTTGGTCTTGGTTTTTTTGTCCGCTCTTCGGCTGGGGCCGGGACATCAGAACCGGGAACGGCCGGAGACCCGATTGCAGCCCAGAGTTATGTGGACCAGATGGCAAGTTTTCAAGTAGTAGATTATAACGGAGAGATACCAAAAGGGAGCAGACTGATAGGTTATGAAGGGACCGAGTTTGTGCTTCGCGCCGGGAGCGCAAAAGCTATCGAGGGGCCCGGAGGCGGACTTGCGGATCTAACAAATGGCAATACTTATCTTCAAGGCGATGATATTAAACAAAACCACCACATCCTCATTTCGCGGTCGGACGGCAGGGGTTTTTCAATCGAAGGCACCCAAACGGTTGTATTGGTTAAGGGAAAGTACAGGGTCGAATAAAAAATGACAAAAATTCTGGGCCGTGGGGCTACTGCGAAACGGCCTTCCTCTTTTTTGAAAGAGCTTGAGGTGGTGAATATTTGCAAAGAACTATTCGTATACTTGATATTCCCGTAGCTTCGCTTACTATGAAAGAGACAGTGGATTGTGCGCTAAAATTTAGCATCAACAGCGAGAATAAGACCCGCACTATTATGACGCCCAATGCAGAGATTGTTATGATAGCCCAAAAAGATAAGGAATTAAAAGAAGCCCTTTTAAGTGCCGATTTACTGATCCCCGACGGGAGCGGTTTGGTCTGGGCTTCAAAACGTTTGGGAAAATCTTTTCCGGAAAGAGTGGCCGGCATTGATCTTATGAGCTCTCTTCTGGGTGAAGCAGCTCAAAGAGGCTATACCGTCTATTTTCTCGGGGCAAAAGAGAAGGTTGTTCGAGAAGCAAAAAAGAAAGCAGAAGAAAAATGGCCCGGTTTGGTAATCAGTGGATTCCATCATGGGTATTTTTCTTTTGAGGACAGTGAAAAAGTCGTTGAAAGCATTCATGCGGCGGCTCCTGATATTTTATTTGTGGGAATGGGAGCTCCTAGACAGGAAAAGTGGATCGCTATGAATCAGAGCAAGCTTCATGTCCCGCTGGTTATGGGTGTGGGGGGAAGCTTTGATGTGATCAGTGATAAAAGCATGAGGGCGCCAATTTGGATGCAAAAGATAGGTATGGAATGGTTTTTCCGACTGATAAAAGAGCCTAAAAGGATAAAAAGAATGGCGGCTCTGCCGCTGTTCGTACTGAAGATATGGGGTATGAGTACAACTAAACACGGGGGGAAAAAAGACATTGGATAAAAGTGAGCTTGCAGAAAAGGCGCGGAATATCCGGATGGATGTACTGAAGATGGTGGCGGAAGCAAAATCAGGCCACCCCGGAGGATCTTTGTCTGCCGCGGATATTGTAACAGCGCTTTATTTTTCGGTTATGAAAGTGGACTCTTCGCGCCCGAAATGGGCTGATAGAGATCGATTGGTTTTAAGTAAGGGACATGCGTCTCCTCTTTTATATGCTGTGCTGGCAGAAAAGGGATTCTTTCCGAAAGAAGATTTAAAGACATTTAGAAAAATCGACAGCCGGCTTCAAGGGCATCCGGATATGGAAAAGACTCGAGGTGTCGATGCTTCCACGGGATCTTTAGGACAAGGCCTTTCCATTGCCAATGGTATGGCTTTGGCTGGAAGACTTGATAAAAAAGAGTATCGAGTGTTTGCCCTGTTAGGAGACGGAGAATTAGGAGAAGGTCAGATTTGGGAAGCGGCCATGGCGGCCGCCCACTATAAGCTTGACAATCTCACGGCGATACTTGATTATAATGGTCTGCAAATTGACGGTTTTTGTAAGGATATTATGTGTTCTTCTCCCGTAAAGGAAAAATGGGAAGCTTTTGGTTGGGAAGTAATGGAGATCGATGGGCACAACTATGATGAGATACTTACTTCTTTAGGGGAAGCTTCAAAAGTAAAGAGAAAACCGACTATTATCATTGCTCACACGGTCAAAGGCAAAGGAGTTTCTTATATGGAAAACCAAGTGGGTTGGCATGGAAAAGCACCGAATGAAGAGCAGCTCAAAGAAGCGTTGGCTGAATTGGAGGGAATAAGATGACTGAAAAAATGGCGACACGTGATGCTTACGGGAAAACCCTGTTGGCTTTGGGCGGTGAAAACGAAAACATCGTGGCTCTCGATGCCGATTTGTCTTCTTCTACGAAAACAAATATGTTTGCTAAGGAGTTTCCTCAACGTTTCTTTAATATGGGTATTGCAGAACAAAACCTCATCGGTACGGCTGCCGGACTTTCTACTTGCGGAAAGATTCCTTTTGCGAGTACTTTTGCTATTTTTGCAACGGGACGTGCTTTTGAACAGGTACGCAATACCGTTGCCTATCCGGCTTTAAATGTTAAGATTGCCGCAACCCACGCCGGAATTACTGTTGGCGAAGATGGAGCTTCCCATCAAGCTATCGAAGATATTTCACTTATGCGGACACTGCCGAATTTAACAGTTATTGTTCCGGCAGATGGCTTTGAAACAGAGCAAGCGGTGAGGGCCGCGGTGGATATAGAGGGACCTGTTTATTTGCGATTAGGCAGACCGGCTGTCCCCATGATTTTTGATAAGGAATACAAATTTATTCCCGGTGAAGCAGTTACCATGAAAACGGGGAAGGATGTCACTTTGTTTGCCACGGGTTTAATGACCGAGAAAGCCCTAAGAGCAGCCGAGATGCTGTCTGATGAAGGGATCGATGCTGAAGTGGTCCATATACATACCATAAAGCCCATCGACAAGGAGTCGATTATTCGATCTGTTTCCAAAACAGGCTGTTTCGTTACAGCGGAAGAACATTCAATCATAGGCGGTTTGGGAAGTGCCGTTTGTGAAGTAACGAGTGAGGAATGTCCTGCACCCATGATGAGAGTAGGAATAAAAGACCGGTTTGGGGAATCGGGAACACCCGATGCTTTAATAGAGAAATATGGTCTAAAACCGCATAATCTCGCGGAGGCGGCGAAAACTGCCATGAAAAAGAAAAGCAGACCTTGCTCATGTTGTTAAGTAAAAATGACGATAGACTCAGAAAGGATTTTTTCTTCCAATGTCGAATTGCGGTTTGATTGAAAAATCATTCATCTCTATTTTGTATTATTGGGGGGTGAGCAATAAGTGATACAGATGTGGAATGTATCAAAAACATACAGCAATGGAACAATTGCATTGGAAGACATAACAACGCGCATCCGTAAAGGTGAGTTTGTTTTTGTGGTGGGTTCAAGCGGGGCCGGAAAGTCCACTTTCATTAAATTGATCTACCGAGAAGAGATTCCATCGAGCGGGATGGTGATTATCGGTAGTAAAAATGTCAATCGCATGAGAGGATCCCAAATTCCTTTAATACGGCGGAGTATTGGGGTCGTTTTTCAGGACTTTCGTCTGCTTGCAAACAAGACAGCTTACGAAAACATCGCTTTTGCCATGGAAGTTGTGGAAGCGAGTGATAAGGAAATAAAAAAAAGAGTACCGGCGGTGCTGGAGTTGGTAGGACTCAAACATAAGGCCAAATCGCTTCCTGCTCAGTTATCCGGCGGCGAGCAGCAAAGAGTGTCGCTTGCTCGGGCCATCGTAAACAATCCAGCGATTGTGGTAGCAGATGAGCCCACCGGCAATCTTGACCCGGATAATTCATGGGAAATTATTAGGCTTTTAGAAGAAATCAACCAGCGAGGGACAACAGTTGTCGTGGGGACACATGCAAAAGAAATTGTCGATGTTTTGCACAAGCGAGTCATTACCATTGACGACGGACGGATAGTAAGGGATGACGAGAGAGGGGAATACCAATATGAAGCTGCGGAGCTTTAGACGTCTTTGGATAGAGACGATATCTAGTCTCAAGCGAAACAGAGTAATGAGTTTAGCTTCTGTTGGGACTGTAGCTGTCGCCTTGCTGGTATTAGGAAGTTTTATGGTTTTTGCTGGGAATGTGGACCACATGGTCAAAGATTTAGAGGGTCAGGTTGAAATTACTGCCTATTTTGATGAGGAGGCTTCTGATTTGCAGGTCACAGAAGGGACTGTTCTGGCAGCAGAAACCGACAATGTCGGGGAAGTCATGTTTATTTGCCAAGAGGAAGCGTTGGTTATGCTTCATGAACAGTTTGGGGAAGATAGTGATTTACTGGAAGCTGTCGAGGGAGCGAATCCCCTTCGGCACAGCATGCAGATAAAGTTAGTAAATCAAGAAAAAATTGAGGAGACCGCGCAGGAGATTAAGAATATTGATGGAATTGCTGAAGTACAATACAAAAGCGAGGTTGTAGAGCGTCTGCTGGGTTTTACACGGATGATTCGTACCTTTGGAATGGCTGTAGCTTTGTTTTTAGTTTTTCTGACAGTATTTATGATTTCCAACACGATAAAGCTGACGGTATTTGCACGTCGCCGGGAAATTGGGATCATGAAGCTTGTAGGCGCAGGTGATTGGTTCATTCGCGGACCGTTTGTGCTGGAAGGAATGATTTTAGGACTGGGCGGGGCTTTGATAAGCATTTTGATTATCTATTTTGGTTATCCGGCTCTTGTGAGGAGTTTGACACAGACACTGCCGTTTCTGCCTCTTGTTGAGGGCGACGGGTTTGTTGAAGAGATTTGTCGCGTTCTCTTGGGCGCGGGAGTAGTAATCGGCGCATTAGGCAGCTTCATATCAATTCGAAGATATCTTCAGGTATGATTCTACGCAGCATTAATGACAATATGACAGGCGGGTGATACGATTGTACAAGGGTTATAGAAGAGCCATAGTTCTGTTTATCGTTATAGCCATGGTTTTTAGTTCTTTTACTGCATTTGGCTCGTCTAATGAGCTCGATGAAAAGATGGACGAATTGGAACGCATACAGAAAGATCAAAAACAAACCGAAGAAAGACTGGCGCAAGCCAAGCAGCAGGAAAAATCTGTCACAGAAGAGCTCCGAGTGATTGAGGAGGAGCTTAAAGAGGCAGAAAATAAATTGGCCGGCCTGGAGAGGCAGCTGCAGCATGTCCGTTCTGATATCGTGGTTGTGCAAAACGAGCTTGCAGAAGCCGAAGAGAATGTAACTGTACGCAATGAGCTGCTGGCCAAAAGAATACGGGCCATTCACGAAAAAGGCACGGTCACTTACTTAGAAGTCCTTTTTAGTGCCACCTCATTTTCTGACTTTGTCAGCCGTTATGAATTAATTCAGCAAATCATTCGGTCCGACGCTGAAATCCTGGAGCAAGTACGTGAAGAAAGGGCAAGGATTGAAGAGGCGAAAAGAAAGCTTGAGGAAAAACGAGCCGAGCTGGTTGGTCTTTCCGAGGCAGTAGAAAACGAAAGACGTACTGTTCAGGCAAGGGCATCAAGCCGGAAACAGTTATTAGAAAAGATACAAGGAGACAAAGAAAGCTACGAAAAGGCTTTAGATGAGTTAGAAGAAACTTCCAAGAAGTTAGAAAGTATAATACGCGACCTGCAGTCAAGAAATACGAGTCCGGCTCCTAGTGAAGACGGGCTTGTCTGGCCCCTGCGGGGCAGGATTACATCGCCGTTTGGGATGAGAGTTCACCCTATATACGGTACATCAAGGCTTCATACAGGAATTGATATTGCCGGCTCCACGGGGACGCCGGTGGTGGCAGCCGACAGAGGCGTAGTTATATTGAGCGGCTGGCACGGCGGATATGGCTATACGGTAATTATTGATCACGGCGGAGGAATTTCAACACTTTACGCTCACCACTCTTCCTTGTTGGTCAGCCGGGGAGAGCAGGTGCAAAGAGGAGATACCATCGCTCGTGTGGGCAGTACTGGCTTGAGTACGGGGCCGCATCTTCACTTTGAAGTGAGAGTGAACGGAACTCCAAAAAACCCGGTGAATTGGCTGCCCTAGCAAATAACAGAGAAAAGCCAGGAAATCCTGGCTTTTTTATTTGCAAGAATGATTAGACAAGAAGGTGATGCTAGTGTTTTGCAAAAGAAGATATGTACTTTTGATCCTTATCACAGCTGTGGTGGCAAGCTATCTCACCTATTCTTTTACGATGCTTCGCTATCAAAATTTGTTTGAAGCGGAAAGAGAAGAAATAGTCTATTTGGAGGATTTCTTTCGTGTTTACCGGTATGCGAAAGAAGAATTTGTTGACGAGGTTGATTCGGGGAAGATGATGGAAGGGGCTATTTCGGGTCTTCTCGATGCGCTCAATGATCCTTACACTGCGTATCTTACCGAAGAACAATACGAAAGAATTTTGCAGCAGTCAGCGGGTTCTTTTGGCGGGGTCGGCCTGTATGTAGGGATACGCGAAGAAAAGATTACTATCATTGCACCGATCGAAGGAACTCCCGGAGCCGAATCAGGATTGATGAGGGGAGATGAGATCGTGGCGGTAGATGGGGTGGACGTGACCGGGATGGTCCTTGATGAAGTAGTGGATATGATGAGGGGAGAAGTAGGTGAGATCGTAGAGGTCACTATTAAAAGAGAAGGAGAAACTTCTTTGAGAGTATATTCGATCAGAAGAGCGATCATTTCCATTGAAACGGTCACCTCTGCTGTGCTGGAGAACCAAGTGGGGTATTTGAGCATATCGGAGTTTAATAAAAACACAAAGAATGATGTCCTGCAAGCGCTTAATGAATTGAAAAAAGAAGATATGCAGGGATTGGTTTTAGACCTTAGGAATAATCCGGGAGGTATATTGACGGAGAGCATAGAAATTGCCGGACACTTAGTTCCGCCGGGAGAGATTGTGCAAATTGTATCACGACATGAGATGGTGGAAACAAAATCATCTCGCACCAAAGGGATCGAAGTTCCTTTAGTGGTATTAATCAACGAAGGAAGCGCTAGTGCTTCTGAAATTATTGCCGGGGCTGTCAAGGATCGAGAAGCCGGGGTACTTGTGGGGTCAACCTCTTTCGGGAAAGCTTCTGTACAGGGTATTTTTGGGCTGAGCTACGGAGGCGGGTTTAAGATGACCACGGATCGTTATTTAACACCTAAGGGTACGTTAATACAAGGACAAGGGATAGATCCTCATTATCATGTATATGATCTTGGTGATCGGAGTTATGCTGTTGGTGATTTTGGTGAAGACATTAAACAGCTTCAGGCAATGCTCTATGACATGGATTATTATAAAGGCTTTGTCCATGGGGATTACGACGAAAAAACCCGAGACGCGTTGTATGACTTTCTCATCCAAGAGGAGATTGAATACGATGAACAGGTGGGAACAAGGTTTCATGCTCTCTTGATTGCTAATAATTATAGAGAACGTTTCCCTGAAAAGGAAATGGAAGACCTGGTTTTAAAGAAAGGGATAGAGCTTTTGAGCCGATGAGAATTGACAACGAACGAGATTTTAACATCCTAAACCAGGTGAAAACCTGGTTTTTTGCTGTGAAAACAGAATATTTTAGTACTTCATGAGTTGTGGTATAATGATGGAGCGGTAAAAAAAGAGGTGATAAAATGAGTGACTTTAGAATTCAGTCGGACTATTCTCCCAAAGGAGATCAGCCAAAAGCCATCAGTAAAATTGCTCATGGAATTGAGCAGGGACTATCACCACAAACATTACTTGGGGTGACAGGTTCAGGCAAAACATTTACCATGGCCCACGTTATAGAAAATACAAAGCGCCCTGCTTTGGTATTGGCGCACAACAAAACTTTAGCAGCGCAGCTGTGCAGTGAGTTTAAAGCTTTTTTCCCCGACAATGCGGTAGAGTACTTTGTCAGCTATTATGATTATTATCAACCTGAGGCTTATATACCCTCTACGGATATGTACATTGAAAAAGATGCGTCCATTAATGACGAAATCGACAAGCTGCGTCATTCTGCCACCTGCGCACTCTTTGAGAGAAGAGATGTCATTATTGTTTCTAGTGTTTCTTGCATTTATAGTCTGGGATCGCCCATTGATTATAAGAACATGGTTGTTTCTTTACGCAAAGGCATGGAGAAAGATCGAGATCAAGTGTTGAGAAGGCTTGTTGATATACAATATGAACGAAATGATTATGATTTTGTCAGGGGGAATTTCAGGGTTCGGGGAGATGTGGTTGAGGTTTTTCCGGTGTCCTATACAGAAAAAGCAGTACGGGTAGAGTTTTTCGGAGACGAAATTGAAAAGATCACAGAAATTGATGTGCTGACAGGTGAAATTTTAGGAGAAAGAGAACATATTGCCATTTATCCTGCTTCTCATTTTATTACAACCCCGGAAAAAATGAACACAGCGGTGGACAGTATCCAGGAAGAACTTGCCATGCGTTTAGAAGTACTAAAAAAAGAAGACAAATTATTGGAAGCTCAAAGATTAGAACAGAGAACAAACTATGATATCGAAATGCTTCAAGAGATGGGATATTGTCCTGGTATTGAAAACTACTCAAGACATCTAACCCAAAGAGAACCCGGTGAGACACCCAATACCCTATTAGATTATTTCCCTGATGATTATTTGCTGTTTATAGATGAATCTCATGTAACTTTGCCTCAAGTAAGAGGAATGTATCACGGGGACAAGTCGAGAAAAGATGCATTGGTCGAACACGGCTTTAGACTTCCTTCAGCTTATGACAACCGGCCTTTGTTTTTTGAAGAATTTGAAGAGCACATGAGCAATGTGGTTTTTGTGACGGCCACACCGGGCCCTTACGAAAGGGAAAAAAGTCACCGCATTATAGAGCAGATTATTCGACCGACCGGTTTGATTGATCCTGAAGTGGCCGTAAAGCCGGTGAAGGGTCAAATTGATGATTTAGTCACAGAGATTCAAGAACGAGCCGCGAAAAATGAACGGGTCCTGGTAACAACTTTAACAAAAAGGATGGCCGAAGATTTGACAGATTATCTTAAAGAAGCAGGCATCAGGGTCGACTATCTTCACTCTGAAGTGCATACTTTAGAAAGAATGCAGATTATCAGAGAACTTCGTCTGGGGGAGTTTGATGTCTTAGTGGGCATTAACCTTTTGCGCGAGGGACTCGATCTGCCGGAGGTATCACTGGTGGCAATTTTAGATGCTGACAAAGAGGGCTTTCTTCGCTCAGAAACATCATTGGTTCAGACTATAGGCAGAGCAGCTAGACATATAAATGGAAAAGTTATAATGTATGCGGACCGGATAACTCATTCAATGCAGATGGCGATGGATGAAACTGATCGGAGAAGGCAAAAACAAATTGATTTCAATCAAGAACACGGGATAGAGCCGCAAAGTATTAAAAAAGCTGTTCGGGATGTGCTGGAAGCAACTAAACAGGTGATTGAGGAAACAGATGTGGCTCTTCCCGATAAACCATTGGAAAAGCTTACAAAGAAAGAAAGAAAAAAGCTGCTAGATACATTGGACAAGGATATGAAGGTGGCGGCCAAGTCGCTTGATTTTGAAAAAGCAGCGCAGATTCGTGATCTTATTTTCGAAATCGAAGGTTTAGAAAGCGGACGACTTAAAGAGGAATCTTAGTTGGTGGATGTCAGGAGGTTTAGAATGAGCAAGGAAGAGATTGTCATACAAGGCGCCAAACAACATAATTTAAAGAATGTGAATCTGGAAATACCCAGAGATAAATTGGTTGTGTTCACCGGTTTGAGTGGGTCGGGTAAATCATCGCTTGCTTTTGATACTATTTATGCTGAAGGGCAAAGAAGATATGTGGAATCTCTGTCAGCCTATGCCCGCCAGTTTTTAGGTCAAATGGACAAGCCGGATGTGGAATATATAGAAGGGTTATCTCCGGCCATATCCATTGATCAGAAAACAACGAGTAAGAACCCGCGGTCCACGGTGGGAACCGTGACGGAAATCTACGACTACTTAAGGGTTCTTTTTGCCCGGGTCGGTAAACCTCATTGTCCGCGTTGCGGGAAAAGGATTAAGCAGCAGACGGTCGAACAGATGGTGGATGCTGTTTTGTCGATGCCGGAAGGTGCCAGGATACAGATTTTATCTCCTCTGGTGAGGGGGAGAAAGGGAGAATACCAAAAAGTGTTTGATGAGATTCGTAAAGATGGCTATGCGCGTGTACGAGTTGATGGAGAAACGAAAGATTTGTCAGAGGAAATCAAATTGGCCAAAACCAAAAAACATTCCATCGAGGTGGTTGTGGACCGTATTGTAGTGAAGCCGGAAGCGGAAAAAAGATTGGCTGATTCCATCGAAACAGCACTTAACTTAAGCGAGGGTTTGATCATCATCGATGTGGTGGATGGGGAAGAAATTATTCTAAGTCAGAATTTTGCCTGTGTTGACTGCAAAATTAGCCTTGAAGAAATCACACCTAGGATGTTTTCGTTTAACAACCCGTATGGGGCATGTCCCCAATGCAACGGACTTGGTGTTGACATGAAAGTCGATCCTGCTTTAGTACTGACTGATCGCTCGCAATCTATTGAAGAAGGGGCTTTTGCTCCCTGGCACCGCGGCAGCAGTACCTACTATCCGCAAATGTTAAAAGCGGCAGCCGAGCATTTCAGCATTGATGTTGATACTCCGGTGAACAAGCTTACAGAAGAAGAAATCGAACTTCTTCTGTACGGCCGAAAGAAAGAAAAAATTCGTTTTCGATACAAGAATCCTTTCGGACGAGTCAGGGTGTATCAGACAAAATTTGAAGGAGTAATCCCTAATTTAGAGAGGCGGTATAAAGAAGCGCAGACGGATGCTGCCCGAGAGGAAATAGAATCTTATATGAGCAGTCACGCTTGTCCTGACTGCAAAGGGAAAAGGTTGAAGAAAGAAAGCCTGTCTGTCACGATTAACGGAATCAATATTGCTGATTTAACAGAGCTGCCGGTGGGGGAGATCTATCAATATTTTCATTCCTTGGCTCTTGAGGATAGGGACTATATGATTGCGCGGCAGCTTTTGAAAGAAATAGAAGAAAGACTGCAGTTTCTTATTAATGTCGGGCTAGATTATTTGACACTGAATCGATCAGCGGGATCGCTTTCCGGAGGGGAATCTCAACGAATCAGACTGGCGACCCAAATAGGTTCAAGTTTGATCGGTGTGCTCTATATACTAGATGAGCCGAGCATCGGACTTCATCAGCGAGATAATTTACGGTTAATCGAGACTTTGAAAAAGCTTAGAGATTTAGGAAATACTTTGATTGTGGTGGAGCATGACGAAGAAACCATAAGAGCCGCTGACCATATCGTAGATATTGGCCCGGGTGCAGGTGTACACGGAGGGGACATTGTGGCTTCCGGCTCCCTAAACGATATCATCAAAGAAAAAAAATCGATCACCGGTCAGTACCTTTGCGGGAAAAGAATGATTCCGGTTCCGGAAAAAAGAAGGGAATCAAACGGCTCTTGGCTTTCTATCAAAGGGGCGGCAGAAAACAATTTAAAGGAAATCAATGTTGATATTCCTTTGGGTGTTTTTGTCTGTGTAACGGGTGTATCCGGGTCGGGAAAATCCACTTTGGTCAATGACATTATGCACAAGTTTTTGGCTTCGAGACTGCATAAAGCAAAAACAAAACCGGGCGCTTTTAAAGATATTTTGGGTGTGGAAAACATAGACAAGGTAATTAACATCGATCAATCTCCCATCGGCAGAACTCCGCGCTCCAATCCAGCCACCTATACTGGTGTATTCGATGGTATCAGAGAAGTTTTCTCCCAGACACAAGAAGCAAAATTAAGAGGATATAAACCAGGGAGGTTTAGCTTTAATGTAAAAGGAGGCCGCTGTGATGCTTGCCGGGGGGATGGGATTATCAAGATTGAGATGCATTTTTTGCCGGATGTTTATGTCCCTTGTGAAGTTTGTAAAGGGAAACGATACAACCGGGAGACACTAGCGGTCCGCTTCAAAGGCAAAACAATAGCAGATGTGCTTGATATGATTGTGGATGAAGCTTTGGATTTTTTCTCCAATATTCCTAAAATCAAAAGAAAGCTTCAGACAATTCAGGATGTCGGTCTTGGCTATATAAGATTAGGACAGCCGGCGACTACTTTATCAGGGGGAGAAGCACAAAGAGTGAAACTCTCGACTGAATTAAGCAAAAAGAGCAACGGCAAGACATTATACATGCTAGATGAACCAACAACAGGCCTTCATATGGCCGATATTCAAAAACTGCTGGATGTTTTAGGGCGCTTGAGCGATGCAGGTGATACCGTATTGGTCATCGAACACAATTTGGATGTCATTAAGACGGCCGACCATATCATTGACCTAGGACCCGAAGGAGGAGACCAAGGAGGGGAAGTAATCGCTTTTGGCACTCCTGAAGAAATAGCAGAGAACAAAAATTCCTATACTGGCCAGTATTTGAGAAAAATGCTTCACTCTTCTAATGAGGCAGCAAGGTGATGGAGGAAAAACTATGGACTGGCAAGAACAGTTGAATTTGATTCCCGACCGTCCGGGTGTCTATCTTATGAAAAGCGAAGAAGGAGACTATATCTATATTGGTAAAGCGATTTCGTTAAAAAATCGTGTGCGCGCGTATGCTCAAAATGGAAAGAATATGTCGCCTAAAACGAAAATCATGACGGGACAAATAGACAAGGTTGACTATATCGTTACAGACACCGAAGTAGAAGCGCTTATATTAGAAAGCAATTTAATCAAAAAACACCGACCTAAATACAATATAAATCTCAAAGATGATAAGCACTACCCCTATATACAGGTGACCGTAAATGAAGACTTCCCGAGAATCGTAAAAGCACGGAAGGTAAAAAAGGACGGGAGCCGATATTTCGGTCCTTTTGCGGATGGAGGTGCCGTGTCAGAAACCTTAGATTTGATAAGAGGAATATTCCCGGTTCGAGACTGTAGAAAAGATCTCACCAAGAATAGGCCAAAAAGGCCTTGTCTCAATTATTATATAAAAAAATGCCTGGCCCCATGTCAAGGGCGGATAGCAATAGAAGAATACCAGGCGATCATTCGCGAAGTGCTGTTGTTTCTGGAGGGCAGGCAAAATGATTTAATACGGTCTATGAAAAAGGAAATGAAAAATGCTTCTGATAATCTGCAGTATGAAAAAGCAGCCAAACTTCGTGATCGAATCGAGGCTGTAGAGAAGATTGTTGCCCGCCAGAAACTGTCAGCGGATTCAGAAGAGGATAGAGATGTCATCGCCTTATCAAGAAATAACGGCAAAAGCTGTGTCCAGGTGTTTTATGTGAGAGACGGTAAACTCATGGGGAGGGATCAATACTTTCTTGCAAAGACACAAGGAATGGATGATCAATACATATTGTCTGCTTTTCTTAAACAGTATTATATAAATGCTTTGCAAATTCCCAAGGAAATCTTGATTTCAAAGATGCCCGAGGACCAAGAAGTTGTATCTGCCTGGTTGGGTGAAAA
>SLNR01000071.1 GCA_007132905.1 Candidatus Sumerlaeota bacterium
GCTGGTGCGGCCTAGTGTTTTGCTGCCGCACTAAGCTTATTGTTCCACTCATATGCTCATTTTTAAGCCTTTTTCTTGGCCGCAATTTTCTTTTAATAAGTTCTCTCAAGCACACTTTCACTAACATTACATCATATTGAGTCCCTAAACAGCGCGTAAACTCCCGCCTTACTTCTTCTTTTTTCCTGCCTTTGATAAGACCGGATGTCAGTCATCACTTCATAAGCATTGGCGGCAGATTTAAGCAGGGCTAAAAGCAACATTTACTCTTTTGTAAAGTTTCGGAATGAACCTTGTCCGTTTCATTTTCCATCATTCTAAAACTTCTTCAGCCTCATAAAAAACTTTCTTTGCTTGGACAAGGAGTTTTTCTTTCTTTAGACTACCTGGTTGTTTCCGTCTGCCCTCGGCAAGCAGCCTCTCTTTTGTCTAAATTCCTTCAAGTACATTGATTGTGCCGATAGGACAAAGGTTGTTTGAAAACTTTACACGGTTTTAAATTTATTGACCGGCAAAGCGATGGTCTCTTTCATCTTCTGCGCCGCTGCCTGCATACACCGGGTAGCAAGCTTGTTTTAGGCTTTTTTCTTTCAGCGCCTGTAAAGAGCCTTGACCGCCGCGCTTTTTTTCCCTTACCCTCTCGGTTCGTTTTTGTAAATACATATCGCCTTTAGCTTCTTTTAACAAAGGGACATGCTGTTCGTTATTTTGTCTGGCAGACATTCCCTGCCCCTGTCGACACGGGCGTATCTTTGACAAACACGGCCTGTTTCCCGTTTAACTACTGTTAGCCGCTACCTTTCTTTCTTTTTTGAGTATCTAGTCAGCCAAATCACGCTCGTCTTTTTACCAGCGGACCCGCAGCAGGCCTCTTTCGGGCAGAAAAAAAAGGCCGTCTCTTTCGACCTGTTTGTTCTCATACTGAGTATTGTTTTATAAATCATGGTGACCCCACCGGGATTCGAACCCGGGTTACCGCCGTGAAAGGGCGGTGTCTTAAACCGCTTGACCATGGGGCCAAAATAAATGTATTGGTGGGCCCACCAGGACTCGAACCTGGGACCAACCGGTTATGAGCCGGGAGCTCTACCGACTGAGCTATGGGCCCAATTGGCTCCCCGAGTTGGATTCGAACCAACAACAACTCGGTTAACAGCCGAGTGCTCTACCGTTGAGCTATCGAGGAACGCCCACCTTTGATGCAAAGCTAATTATACGATAAGTTCGCAAGAGAGTCAATAGACATAGACATAAAACAACTCAATCCAAATAATCTTTCAGTTTTTTGCTTCGGCTTGGATGCCTTAATTTTCTCAAAGCTTTGGCCTCGATTTGACGGATTCTTTCCCGGGTCACCCCGAACTCATGCCCCACCTCTTCAAGGGTTCGGGCCCGGCCGTCATCAAGCCCAAATCTTAATCGCAGCACTTTTTTCTCCCGGGGGGTAAGCGTCTCCAACACATCTTCTAACTGCTCTTTAAGCAGCGTAAAAGAGGCGGCATCAGCCGGCGCCTGGGCATCCTCGTCTTCGATGAAGTCGCCTAGATGACTGTCTTCTTCTTCCCCGATGGGTGTTTCCAATGAGACGGGTTCCTGCGCTATCTTCATGATCTCCCGAACCCGTTCTTCGGGAACCTCCATTTCTGCGGCAATCTCCTCCGGGGTGGGATCCCGCCCCAGATCCTGCAGAAGCTGGCGGCTGACGCGAATCAGTTTGTTGATAGTCTCCACCATATGCACGGGAATTCTGATGGTGCGGGCCTGGTCTGCGATCGCGCGGGTAATCGCCTGGCGGATCCACCAGGTAGCATAGGTGCTGAATTTATACCCTTTATGGTAGTCAAATTTCTCTACCGCTTTGATCAACCCCATATTCCCTTCCTGGATCAGATCCAAAAACAACATACCCCGCCCTACATATCGCTTGGCAATGCTGACGACCAGCCTGAGGTTTGCTTCCACTAACCGGCGCTTGGCTTCTTCTTCTCCCTCTTCCATGCGTTTGGCCAGATCCACTTCCTCTTCGGCGGTGAGCAGCTTTATTCGTCCGATTTCCTTTAAATACATGCGAACCGGGTCATCAATACTGACGCCCTCCGGGACCGAAATTTCTTCTTCCTCTTCTACTTCCTCTTCTTCGGCCTCTTCGACAGCTTCCACAATACTAATGCCCATATTGGACAGCGTCTCATAGATCTCATCAATCTGCTCCGGAGACATAGGGATCTCCTGGAGAGAATCCATGATTTCCCCGTAGGTCAAGTTTCCTTTGTCCTTCCCTTTCACAATGAGTTCTTTGAGCGCTTCCAATGCTTGCAGCTTCTTTTCCACTTCTTCTTACCTCCCTTTGGACATCGAGCTGCTCGCTCGAGCCCGGCCGTCCTTGCAATGACTGCTATCTTTTGTGTCCATCCTGTAACATCTGCTGGTAGGCCAACAAAAGTTTTTCTACTTTGGACGGCTCTTTCTTGGCTTCCCATTCGACGATCTGTTCATGCAGGACACGCAGCTGTTCTTTGCGGCGGCGTCGCTTGATCGCTTTCATATAATCTTGTACGATTACAGAAGGCTGTCCGTCTTGATCATCCTCTTTCACAAAAAGGCCGGCCGCCACTTCAAATGCTTTCTCGTCGTTTCTTTTCAACCAATCCAGCACGCTTGCTGTGGTCAGCTTCTTTCCTTTTTCATCAAGATCCCAGCAGGCCCGGGCCGTGCTTTGATAGGCGCTTTGACTGAAATCATCCGGACTTAGTCCTTCTTTTACTTCCAGCCAGGCTTCAGAACTTTTAACCATCAACCGTAGAATGTCCTGCTCCGCCCGTATGTGCGCGGGCAGCAACTGCTTATCAGGTGCTTTTTGGGCGGCCGTTACCGCTGAAGCCGATGCCGTTGACCCGTCTTGATTACTTTTTCTTTCCCGCTTATACTTCAGCACATCGGTTCGAATCGCCGTTTCTCTTATCCCGACTTTCTTAGCCAACGCCCCCAGATGGGCCTCCCTTTCACTGACGCTGTCGATTTTGGCTAATATGGGAATAACCCGCTTGATGATGTCTGCTTGTCCCTGAGCACTGTCTTGGTCCATTTGCGATAAGACCTCTTGTATTTGAAAGGCAGTCAGCGACTGCGCCTGCTCCACCCGCTTTAAAAATGCCTCTTTCCCCGTCTTTCTGATGTAGCTGTCCGGGTCTTCTTCGCCGGGCAAACGGGCGATTCTCACCGAACAACCCACCTTCGTTAGCTGCTCAGCTCCTCTTACGGCTGCTGCCTGCCCGGAGCTGTCTCCGTCGTAACAAATCACCAGATCCGCCCCGAAACGGCTGAGTATTTTCCCGTGAGACGGCCCAAGGGCCGTGCCTAACGTGGCGACTGTGTTTTTTACTCCTGCTTGATGAAGAGCTATGACATCCATGTATCCTTCCACCAACAGCACTTGATCTTTTTCCCGGATGGCCTGCTGAGCAAGGGTGATGCCGTACATATTTTTTGATTTATCAAAGACAGGTGTCTCCGGCGAGTTTAGGTATTTGGGTTCACTGTCATCTAACACGCGTCCTCCAAAACCGGTCACTCTTTTGCTGAGATCCACGATGGGAAACATCAAACGGTGGCGAAAACGGTCGTAATGCCCGGACTTGTCTTTGCGGGCTAGAACCAACCCGGCTTTCTCCAGTTCTTCCGGGGCGACTCCTTCTTTGCCCATGGCCTTGAGCAAGCCGTCCCACTGAGGAGGGGCCGTTCCCAAAAAAAACAGCTCCATTGTTTCTTTAGCAATGCCCCGGGCGCTCAGATACTCTGCCGCTTGCCGCCCCGCTTCTGATTGCTCGAACAACTTCCGGTAGTATTTGGCTGCCATTTGATTAATATGGAAAATTCTTTCTTTCTCTTTGAACTTCCTTTTTTCTTCAGGAGATTCTATCTCTTCTGGAAGGGAAACACCGCTTCTTTGCGCTAGTGTCTTTACTGAGTCGGCAAAACCCATGTTCTTTTGTTTCATTAAGTAAGAAAAAACATCTCCTCCCGCACCGCATCCAAAACAGTAAAAAATCTGCTTCTCGGGCGAAACGGTAAACGAAGGGGTTTTTTCACCATGAAAAGGGCAGAGGCCAACATAGTTTTTTCCTTTCTTTTTCAAAATCAAATCTTCCGATATTAAAGAAACGATGTCCGCCCGGGTGCGGATTTCCTCGATCAGTCCATCGGAAAAGGGCTTTTTCATAACCATCACCTGCTTCTTTTTCTGCCGGTTTTAAGTACGGGCCCGTTCCGACACCGCATCTTTGCCTTTACACTCATTTCGCGATTTCCTGTCATTTCCCTTTTTTTTCCGCAGGCTCAAAAAAACTCAATCGGCAGGCTCGCTTTCTTTATCAGCAGGAAAGGAACTAAGCTGTCCTTGGCTCCAGGCCGTCAGTTGACGAAGAAAATGTGTCTTTTTTGCAGGAATCATTTTGGACGGCCCGCCTGTATATTGGCCAATCCGGCGAGCTTTGGCTTTTAGATGCCTCTCCAGCAAAAGTCGATCCATTTCATCGGCCAGAAAAATCTTTCCCCGAAAAGAAAGAGCATGTGCTTTCTTAACCAAGGCTAAAGCAGCCAATCCAAAATCGTCTGTAATGACCAAATCACCCGGTTTTAGATACTGCATGAGGCGCATATCCGCAA
>SLNR01000137.1 GCA_007132905.1 Candidatus Sumerlaeota bacterium
ACAGGGTAATCGCTGCCGTTAAAGTTGTCTTCCCGTGGTCTACATGACCAATGGTCCCAATGTTCACATGGGGCTTTGTCCTTTCAAATTTCTTCTTTGCCATCTTTTTCTTCCTCCCTTAAACATTATTATGATATGTATATTAGAAGATCAATACCCTCTGTTCTTGGAGATGATGCTCTCTGCTATGCTCTTGGGAACTGTATTATAGTGAGAAAACTCCATTGAATAAGTTCCACGTCCTTGAGTACGGGACCTCAGCACAGTCGAATAGCCAAACATCTCGGACAGAGGAATATTCGCCTTCACAATGTGAGTTGCAGCCTCGATATCCGTACCAATGATATCTCCACGTCGGCCGTTTAAATCTCCCATCACATCTCCAAGGTACTCTTCGGGTACAATCACTTCCACCTTCATCACTGGTTCCACTAAAATGGGGTTTGCCTTTAAGATACCGTTTTTAAATCCAATAGATGCCGCCACTTTAAAAGCCATCTCAGACGAGTCCACTTCATGATAAGAACCGTCGTACAATGTAACCTCTACATCAACAACCGGGTATCCTGCCAGCACACCGTTTGACATTGCCTCTTTAACCCCGGTCTCAACCGAAGAGATGTATTCCCGAGGGATAGCTCCGCCGACAATTTTGTTGTTAAACACAAACCCTTGTCCTCTTTCCAATGGTTCAATCTCAAGCAATACATGACCGTACTGTCCTCTTCCGCCGGACTGGCGAACAAACTTCCCTTCTACCTTCGTGCTTGACTCGATGGATTCTCGATAAGCTACCTGAGGCTTTCCAATATTACCATCTACTTTAAATTCCCTAAGCAGCCTGTCCACAATGATCTCTAAGTGCAGTTCGCCCATACCGGAAATGATCGTCTGTCCCGTTTCTTCGTCGGTCTTCATGCGAAAAGTAGGATCTTCCTCGCCCATCTTCACCAAAGACTCTGACATTTTATCGAAATCGGCCTTCGTCTTCGGCTCGATGGCAATGTCAATCACCGGCTCTGAAAAATTCATCGGTTCTAGAATGATAGGGTCTTTTTCTAAACTTAAAGTATCTCCTGTTCCCGTTTCTTTTAGGCCTACCCCGGCGGCAATATCTCCTGCATGTACAGCCGGAATTTCTTCTCTGTGGTTAGCATGCAGCTGCAATAGCCGCCCTACTCTTTCCCTTTTTTGTTTAGTGACATTGTAAACATAGGAACCTGATTCTAAGATACCTGAGTACACTCTAAAAAAAACCAGTTTGCCTACATAAGAATCCGTCATAACTTTAAAAGCTAAGGCAGAAAAAGGTGCATTATCGTCTGTCTCACGATATTCATCTGCTTCTGTCTCAGGATTAACCCCTTTAATGGGAGGAGTATCAATAGGCGCTGGTAGATAATCCACTACCGCATTTAAAAGCGGCTGCACGCCCTTATTTTTATAAGAAGAACCGCATAAAACAGGAATAATATGCAAACCAATGGTTGCCTTTCGCAGCCCGTCGTGAATCTCAGCCTCTGTAAGCTCTTCTTCGTTTAAATATTTCTCCATTAATGTTTCATCATACTCGGATATCGCTTCAATCATATTTTGCCGGTACTCTTGACACATATCAACAAGATCCTCCGGTATGTCTGTTTCCTCAGCCCTTGTTCCCAGATTATCTGTATAAACAACAGCTTTCATGCTAATAAGATTTACTGCCCCCTGGAAAGAATCTTCCGCTCCAATGGGGACCTGTATCGGGATCGGATTGGCACCAAGCTTTGTACGCATAGACTCAACGACTTTAGAAAAATCAGCCCCTGTGATATCCATTTTGTTGATATACGCCATTCGCGGTACCCGATAACGGTCGGCTTGTCTCCAAACTGTTTCGGATTGAGGTTCAACGCCGCCCTTTGCACAAAATACAATAACCGCGCCATCCAAGACCCGGAGAGAACGCTCCACTTCCACGGTAAAGTCCACGTGTCCGGGCGTGTCGATAATATTTATTCGATGATCACGCCACTCACAAGTAGTTGCGGCCGATGTGATCGTTATGCCTCGCTCTTGTTCCTGGACCATCCAATCCATAGTAGCTGCACCATCATGAACTTCACCCAGCTTGTGAACCCGACCGGTATAATATAAGATACGTTCTGTTGTGGTGGTTTTCCCCGCATCAATATGAGCAATAATTCCAATATTTCTCGTTTTTTCTAATGAGAACTTCCTAGCCATGTCTTATCCTCCTCATATAAGAGAACTGCTTCTGCCTTGGACAGACGCTTTTGACAATCTGTACACCTCTTAAGAACAGAACTATCTGCCATCGGTTGTTCTCCTCACCGATACAATTCATGCATCGAAACTACCAGCGGTAGTGTGCAAACGCCTTGTTGGCTTCTGCCATTTTATGAGCATCTTCCCGACGTTTTACTGAAGCGCCTGTCCCATTAGCAGCATCCATTATCTCATTTGCTAATCTCTCTACCATTGTCTTTTCTCCTCTTGCCCTACTGTAATCAGCCATCCAGCGGATCGCCAAAGCTAGCTTTCGTTCGGGCCTTACCTCTGCCGGCACTTGGTAGGTTGCACCGCCAACCCGTCGAGCCTTTACTTCCAGGACAGGCATTACGTTCTTAATCGCTTGATCAAATACTTCCATAGAATCTTTTCCGGTATTCTCTTCAACCAAATCCATTGCGTTATAAAAGATTTTTTCGGCTGTACTTCTTTTCCCATCCTTCATAATCTTATTTATAAACTTTGTAACTATTTCGCTACCATAAACAGGATCGGAATACGAAGACCGTTTTGGAGCAGCTCCTCTTCTTGCCATTTATCATCCCTCCTTATCCAACACTTTCACAAACAATCAAGAATAGTTAACTCTTCCGCGGACGTTTCGTCCCGTATTTGGAACGCCCTTGCCCGCGATCTTGAACTCCCGATGAATCCAAAGTTCCTCTTACAATGTGATAGCGAACTCCAGGCAAATCCTTTATTCTCCCGCCTCGCACAAGGACTACTGAGTGTTCTTGTAAATTATGGCCTACTCCCGGAATGTACGCGGTCACCTCAATGGAATTAGTCAGCCTGACCCTGGCTACTTTTCTCAGCGCAGAGTTCGGCTTTTTCGGGGTTGATGTGTATACCCTAGTGCAGACTCCCCGCTTTTGGGGATTGTTCCTCAAAGCAGGTGCATCGGATTTCTTTTTAATGGTCTGTCGTCCTTCTCGAATTAATTGGTTGATAGTCGGCACACGATCCACCTCCTTTCAAAAATACTTTGTAATCATTTATCACAGACTGATACCAGATTAGGGTTTTGCCCGACCTAAGAGGGAAAAAGCAAAACCGATCTGATCCATTTATCACTTTCCATCTGTAAACGCAGCCGCGGCAGCGCCCACTTGGATTCCGCATAGGAGGCCCAGCTGCTCCTTCGTCTCTACATATACTATTTCTACTTCTTGATTCTCGCATAATTTAATTATAGGTGAAACCACACGCTCGTCTGCGTTTTCTGCAATATAAACAACTTTCACCTTCTTGTTCTCAATATTTTTCAGTGTTTGTTTTGTTCCGACAACCTTCTTTTTAGCTTTTTTTAATCTCTCCGGCATAGGATCTCCTCCTCGAGAAAGTTGCCAAATAAACACATACCTATATCAAGACACTCAGCTATTATAACATCATTCAAATTCACTGTCAATCATGATCTTCCGCTTCTAATGGCTCGCTTTTTTCGGGAATTTGAGAAGAAACCCGAATGTTTCTATACCGGCCCATACCTGTCCCGGCCGGGATCAATTTCCCAATGATTACATTTTCCTTCAATCCCAACAGGGGATCCTTTTTCCCTTTTATGGCCGCTTCGGTAAGCACCCTTGTTGTTTCCTGGAATGAAGCGGCTGACAAAAATGAATCTGTCGCCAAGGAAGCTTTGGTAATCCCTAATAGAATCGGCTTGGCAGAAGCCGGAAGTTCATCGTTGGCAATCACTCTTGCATTTTCATCTTCGAAATTAAATATATCAACTAATCCGCCCGGAAGCAAATCCGTATCCCCTGAGTCTTCCACTTTCACTTTTCGCAGCATCTGGCGGACCATCACTTCAATGTGCTTATCGTTGATGTCCACTCCCTGCAGTCGATACACTTTCTGCACCTCATTCAGGAGGTACATCTGCACACCTCGAAGCCCTTCAATCTTCAATTTATCATGAGGATTGATCGAGCCCTCTGTTAGCTCTTGTCCGGCATGAATGGTTGCTCCCTCTTCGACCTCTTCGGCTAAACGCGCTCCATAGGGGATGAGATAGCTCTTGGGAGATTCTCCGTCTTCCGGGATCACTTCAAGTTGAAGCCTACCTTTGCTTTCTCCTTTTTTAATGATGCCGTCCACTTCGGAAATAATTGCCTGGCCTTTAGGCTTTCTAGCTTCAAACAACTCTTCGACCCTAGGAAGACCTTGAGTAATGTCATCCCCGGCTACTCCCCCCGTGTGGAAAGTCCTCATTGTCAGCTGGGTTCCTGGTTCTCCAATCGATTGTGCGGCCACGATGCCCACCGCTTCTCCGATTTCAACAATATTGCCCGTGGCTAAATTTCTTCCATAGCATCGAATACATATTCCATGCCGGGATCGGCAGGTCAGCACCGTCCTTATATCTACCTCTTCTATGCCAAGCTCCGTAATCAACTCAGCCTTTTCTTCTGTGATTTCCTCATTGGGCCCGACAATAACGACTTTTGCATTTTTAACTCCGGCCGTGATCATTTTTTGCAGTTCTGGTTTCCCGATGGATTCACCTGCGGCTACAATAACTTCTCCTGTCTCTTCATGGTGAAAATCTTCTTTGGCTTTGCAATCTTCGATCTTATCCACAGGTGCTTCTACAGCCACTTCTTTAAGGGCATTTCTTCCCACAATTCTGTCGTAAAGTGACTCTATAATTTCGGTTCCTTCCCTGATCTTTGATACTTTAATTCCATTTGTTGTACCGCAGTCTTCTTCCCTGACAATCACATCTTGAGCAACGTCCACCAGTCTCCTAGTAAGATAACCCGAATCTGCCGTCCTCAAAGCTGTGTCCGCCAGCCCTTTTCTAGCACCGTGGGTAGAAGTGAAGTATTCCAGCACAGTAAGTCCTTCTCTAAAATTAGCTTTTATCGGTACATCAATAATTCTACCGGAAGGATCAGCCATTAAGCCCCGCATCCCTGCCAACTGCCGAATCTGCTGGATATTTCCTCTCGCTCCCGAAGAAGCCATCATATATACAGGATTAAACTTATCGAAATTGCCCTCTAATGCTTCCGTTACTTTATCGGTCGCATCCGTCCATCTATCTACTACCTGTTGATATCGTTCATCTTCACTGATCAGTCCCCGGCGATGCTGCAGTTCGATATTTTCAACTTCATCTTCAGCCGATTTCAATATATCAGCCTTCTCTGGAGGAACTTTGATATCCGTTACCGCAATAGTGATACCCGCTTTGGTAGCATATTTAAATCCTAGGTCTTTGATCCCATCAAGCACCTTCTCGGTCACAACACTGCCGTGTTTTCTGTAACAGTCAGAAATAATATTTCCAAGCTGTTTTTTTTGCAGAGTCTCATTAACATATCTGAGATCTTCCGGAAGAATATCGTTGAATATAATTCTCCCTACGGTTGTTTCAAGAAGTGAGCCATCATTTGTTAAATTCTTCACATTTATTACCTGATGCAGGCTTATATATCCTTTTTCATAGGCCATTAATGTTTCATGAGGACTCGAATAAATTTTCTTCTTATCAGAATCATCTTCTTTATCAAGGGTTAAATAGTAACAACCAATAACCATATCCTGTGTTGGTGTGGTAACCGGTTTCCCATCCTTTGGATTCAAAATGTTATGTGTGGATAACATTAAAATTCTGGCTTCGGCCTGCGCCTCCGCCGATAAAGGAACATGAACTGCCATCTGGTCTCCGTCAAAGTCGGCATTATAGGCAGTACACACGAGAGGGTGAATTTGAATTGCCCGTCCTTCAACTAAAACCGGCTCAAATGATTGGATTCCTAATCGGTGAAGTGTGGGGGCCCTGTTTAACAAAACAGGGTGCTCTTTAATTACATCTTCCAGCACATCCCATACTTCAGGCTTAACACGCTCAACCATACGCTTTGCACTTTTAATATTATGAGCTAAATTCTCTTTAACAAGTTCTTTCATCACAAAAGGCTTGAAAAGTTCTAAGGCCATCTCTTTGGGAAGGCCGCATTGATGTAGCCGTAGTTTTGGCCCGATTACTATAACAGACCGCCCTGAATAGTCCACTCTTTTACCAAGCAAATTCTGACGAAACCGCCCTTGTTTCCCTTTCAGCATATCACTTAAGGATTTAAGCGGTCGGTTCCCAGGTCCGGTTACCGGTCTTCCTCTTCTTCCATTGTCGACCAGAGCATCTACTGCTTCTTGAAGCATTCGCTTCTCATTTCGAACAATGATCCCCGGAGCTCCCAGATCAAGAAGTCTTTTCAGTCGGTTGTTTCTGTTAATTACCCTACGGTAAAGATCGTTTAGGTCAGAAGTTGCAAACCGACCTCCATCTAACTGCACCATAGGACGTAATTCAGGAGGAATAACTGGAATTACATCAAGTATCATCCAATCAGGTCTTGTTTTTGATTTTCTAAAAGCTTCCACTACTTCCAAACGCCTAATCGCTCTAATTTTTCTTTGCCCTTTGACCTCCTGCAGTTCTTGACGAAGATCAGACGCTAGTTTTTCTAAATCAATCTCTTCCAATAATATGTGAACCGCCTCTGCCCCCATTCCGGCTTGAAAAGCGTCTCCATATTGGTCACGAGCCTCCCTGTATTCCGTCTCGGAAAGCAGCTGTTTTTTAACTAAAGAGGTTTCTTCGCCAGGGTCAGTAACAATATAAGCGGCAAAATACAAAGCTCTTTCCAAAGATCGCGGCGACATATCAAGCAAAAGCCCAATTCTGCTAGGAATTCCCTTGAAATACCAAATATGGGACACCGGCGCTGCAAGCTCGATATGCCCTAAGCGTTCTCGCCGAACTTTAGATCTTGTTACCTCCACCCCGCATCGATCGCAAATAATCCCTTTATACCGAACCCTTTTGTATTTTCCACAATGGCATTCCCAATCGCGAGTAGGACCAAATATTTTTTCACAAAAAAGACCTTCTCTTTCTGGTTTCAGTGTCCGGTAATTAATGGTTTCCGGTTTTTTTACTTCACCTTTCGACCATTCTCTAATTTGCTCTGGTGATGCTAAACCAATCATGATTGAATCGAAATTGTTCAGTTCCAGCAAAGGCTTATCCCCCTTATCACTTTGATCTGCTGAAGCCTTATACGCCGTTTAGCCAGGGCGGGAAATTTCCCGCCTTGAAAATTCGCTTTTTCTTCCAGCCTAATCTTTTTCACCATTGTCAGTCTCGCCTTCGGCGGATTCATTTTTCTCGCTCGAGCTCTTTTCTTTGCGCCTGCTTTCATAATCTCCAATGTCCAAAACTTTTCTTTCCTGTCCTGTTGTTGTTTCTCTTCCATCTTGATTTGACTCTTCCTTATCTTCCTTTGAATCCTCACCAGATGTTTGGCTGCTTGCTTCTAGCTTCTTTTTCTCGGATTCTCCTTCGGAGACTTTTTCATCTTGCCTCACCTTTTTTTCAGGCTGCCCTTCTTTTTGCTCTGGTGAACTCAAAGAAGCGGTTTTATCTTTTTTTGACCCGGTTTCTTCTTCGTCCTTCCCGGTCTCATTGCCATCGATATTCAATCCCAGGCTTTGTGACGAGCTTGCCGGATCATCATCGCTTTCTTTGATTTCGATCTCTTTGGCATCTTCACTGAGAATTCTTACATCCAAAGACAAGCTCTGCAGCTCTTTGATCAAAACCTTAAACGACTCGGGAACACCAGGCTCCGGAACATTCTCTCCTTTTACAATTGCTTCATACGTTTTTACTCTTCCGACAACATCATCGGATTTTACGGTGAGTAATTCTTGAAGTGTATAACTAGCACCATAAGCTTCTAAAGCCCATACTTCCATTTCCCCAAAACGCTGTCCGCCAAACTGTGCCTTTCCGCCAAGCGGCTGTTGTGTAACCAACGAATAAGGGCCGGTTGAGCGAGCATGAATTTTATCATCCACAAGATGGGCTAACTTCAACATGTACACATAGCCGACGGTAACATTATTATCAAACGGTTCTCCCGTTCTTCCGTCAAAAAGTTCGATTTTTCCATCCTCGGGAAGACCCGCCTTCTTTAATTCATCTAAAACTTCTATTTCTGTTGGCCCGTCAAATACAGGTGCTGCCATCTTCATGCCTGTTACCTGCGCTGCCCAACCAAGGTGTGTCTCAAGAATTTGACCGATATTCATTCGCGAAGGAACCCCCAATGGGTTTAGAACAATTTCAACCGGGGTGCCGTCCGGCATGAAAGGCATGTCCTGCTCAGGGAGTATTCGTGCAATAACACCTTTGTTCCCATGGCGTCCGGCGATTTTATCACCCTCTGAAATTTTCCTTTTCTGCGCGATGTATACTCTCACCAATTGATTAATGCCTGGTGACAGCTCGTCTCCATTGTCCCGATTAAAGATTTTTACATCGACGACAATCCCGCTTTCACCATGAGGCACTCTTAGCGAAGTATCTCTTACCTCCCTTGCTTTTTCGCCAAAAATTGCTCTCAGCAATCTTTCCTCCGCCGTCAGTTCAGTTTCCCCTTTTGGGGTTACTTTGCCTACCAAAATATCACCCGGCCTGACTTCCGCGCCAATCCGAATAATTCCTCGGGGATCCAGATCCTTTAGAATGTCCTCTCCGACATTTGGGATATCTCTTGTGATTTCTTCAGGACCGAGTTTGGTATCTCGGGCATCAGCTTCATACTCTTCAATATGGATCGATGTGAACACATCTTCTTTGACCAACTTTTCACTGATTAAAATCGCATCTTCATAATTATAACCTTCCCACGGCATGAAAGCCACAAGAATATTTTTCCCTAAGGCAAGCTCGCCGCTTTCTGTGGAGGGACCATCAGCGATAACCTGTCCGACTACAACTTGGTCGCCTTTTCGGACAATCGGTGTCTGGTTCACGCATGTTCCCTGGTTTGAACGGCGAAACTTAATTAAGGGATAACGGTCCGTAAGACCTTCATCATTGCGCACCACTATTTCACTACCACTAACATTGACCACTAACCCAGCGTTCTTGGCATGAACAAGAACACCTGAATCATTGGCCGCTTTTGATTCCATGCCTGTTCCTATAAACGGAGAAGCACTTTGAAGCAGGGGCACCGCCTGCCGCTGCATGTTCGATCCCATCAGGGCACGGTTGGCATCATCATTTTCCAAAAAAGGAATTAATGCTGTAGCAATACTGACTACTTGTTTTGGCGATACATCCATATAGTCCACCTCACCCGGCGGCACCACTAGTATCTTATTCTGATAGCGAGTAGTGACCAATGTTTCTTGAAAACGTCCTTCTTCATCGAGCAGAACGTTCGCCTGAGCAATAACGCATTCATCTTCCTCATCCGCTGTCAGATAATCAATTTCTTCTGTGACATATCCCTTCTCTTTGTCCGCACGCCGATAAGGAGTTTCAATGAAACCATATTTGTTTACCCTGCCATATGTACTTAAAGATCCTATTAAACCGATATTGGGTCCTTCAGGTGTTTCAATGGGGCAGATCCTTCCGTAGTGAGAATGGTGAACATCCCTGACCTCAAAACCTGCCCTTTCCCTGCTTAAACCACCAGGGCCTAAAGCACTAAGCCTTCTTTTGTGGGTAAGTTCCGCAAGGGGATTGGTCTGATCCATAAACTGCGAAAGCTGACTGCTTCCGAAAAACTCCTTAATGGAGGCCACGACGGGTCGAATGTTGATAAGTGCCTGAGGCGTAATTACATCCACATCCTGGATTGTCATCCTTTCCCTGACAACTCTTTCCATCCTGGAAAGCCCGATCCTAAATTGATTTTGCAGCAGTTCTCCCACAGAGCGTAGACGTCGATTGCCCAAATGATCTATGTCATCGGTATTACCTAAGCCATTTCGCAGGTTAAGCAAGTAACAGATGCCAGCGACGACATCTTCCACTTTAATCGTTTTTTCACTGTCGGGCAGTTCTTTATTTGCTATAACCTTAGCTGTTTCTCCATCTCTATTCTTCACATGTAGGCTTTGAATACCCATTTCTTCAATCTTATCAGCCAGTTTTTTGTCAATAAAGGTGCCTTCTTCTTCAAGAATCTCTCCTGTTTCCTGATCCACAAGCGGCTCTGACAGATACTGGTTTAAAATCCGGCGCCTCAACTTTAATTTTTTATTAATTTTATAACGACCAACACTAGCCAGGTCATATCTTTTAGGATCGAAGAACAACGTCTGCAGAAGCGAACTCGCGCTTTCCACAGTAGGGGGCTCTCCCGGTCTTAAACGTTTATAAATCTCAAGAAGTGCTTCTTCTTCTGTCTCTGTATTATCCTTGTCAATGGTGTTTCGCATAACTTCCTCGTCGCCAAAAAGCTCTTCGAGATCCGCATCACTACCGTATCCAAGAGCTCTTAATAAAACAGTCGCGGGCAGCTTTCTCGTTCTGTCGATATGGACATACACGATATCGTTGGCGTCCGTTTCAAACTCAAGCCATGCCCCGCGATTTGGAATCATGGTAGAAGTAAAAAGGTGCTTTCCTGAAGAGTGAACTGTCTCATTAAAATATACACCCGGTGAACGTACGAGCTGACTTACGATAACCCGTTCGGCTCCGTTGATAATAAAAGTACCACTTTCGGTCATAAGCGGGAAATCACCCATAAAGACTTCCTGTTCTTTCACTTCGCCTGTTTCTTTATTAATCAGACGTGTTCGAACACGAAGCGGCGCTGCATAGTTTACATCTCTTTCTTTGCATTCATCCACCTCATACTTCGTCTCCCCCAGAGCATAGTCAATAAACTCTAGAACAAGATTTCCCGTGAAATCTTGAATTGGAGAAATATCCCTGAAAGTCTCTCGCAAGCCCTCCTCTAAAAACCACTCGTAAGAATTCTTTTGGATCTCAATGAGATCCGGCATTGGCAAGACTTCTTCTATCCTACCAAAACTACGTCTTGTTTCTTCCAAAACAGCCTCTAGATGATCTGCCATGAAATCGTTTCCCCCTATTCATGCATCTCTTATCCCGTTAAAAAATAAATTAAGCTTATAAGAATATTATTATTCCCTATAAGCTTTACATCCTAAATACAAATGAAAACACATCTCTTCCATCTTTATTATGCCCACTTCCTGCTGTATCAAAATAGTATGATTTTCTTTCAAGCAATAAAAGTGCTCACGACTTTTTGTACCGCACAATAACCCATCATAGCAATAAATTATAATATCACAACATCTGCTATATGTCAACGGATGAACCGGCAATTATGTAGTAAAGTGACTTGCAGACACATCGTAAAAAGAAAGCGCATCACCGGCAAAAACGGCAATCCAAGCGGGTATGTTGGCACAGACTGATTTAGCCCTTATAGTGGATTCCCGGTCCAAAAAACCTCGCTTTGCATGGAGCCATCCTCGGATTACGCCTGACGAAAGATGAGTGTCTGCCGGGTATTTTTGGATGACAGAACAAATGCCGCTCAAAAAAGGCCGTCCCGTGAAACTTTACTAAGGCCGCCGCACCCTCTTTTCCTGCCCCAGGGATAAAAAATGTCCCTAGAGGAACAGCTGAAAGGGAGGCAAGTACCTCTGACACAATTTAACCGAGCCTTGTAGGAGTTGGCGATTCAAATGATCACCGCCCGATCAACTCAAGACCAGGGGCAGCATTGAACAGCTCCAAAATACCCGGCAGAGCCGACAGCCTATCATATCTAAACTTCACGGCCTTACCTCGCCTGAGCAGGCCAAGCCTTCTTAGCGACGCCCTTGACTATTTCAATGGAAGGCTGCCTATGTCTGCGAAACATCCCGTGCGGCTTTTCGACCCTTAAAGAAAATGGCCATCTTCGGACAGTTCTTTGTACATAAATACCCGAACGCTGGTTGATGAGGGGTTTTCCTGCCGGGGGCTTACTACCAACTATGTCAAAAAACCGTCCCGTTGACGCCTATCCACAGCCGAGGTGACCGTAATCGCTCAGTCTTTAGAAGGCGTGTATTGTGCGCAACAAGGAAAATTCATCAAACAGTTTTGTCAAAATAACCGAAAAAACATCAACCAGACGCCACTTTAACATCAAAAAGAAGAGCTTCGACACACCTTCTTCGGGTCATCCCCGGCATCAGATTAAGCTAAAAACACCTAATTCTTATGTCTTTGAAAGAGAGGCGAAGATTCATTCCATGCTGGTCTATTTGTTCAGTTCGATTCGAGCCTGGTTTCCATAGGCAGCTTTTGGATATAACTGTCCAGGCGAGCTGGTTTTGCCCACAGCGTTTACCCTGACAGCAGCCCAGGCTGTTCTCTCCTGTTTTGAGTCTTTTCCAACAGGCACCTACCTTCCGGTGAGGTCAAAACCTTAAAAACAGCACTCCCAAGGTCTTGTTGCCTTTCTCTTGCCATGCTGTGAGATGACGCTTTCTCAGACTATTCAAACACAAAATTAGTATCATCATGACTAAAAAGGCACCCCCAAAACAGAGTGCCTTTTTTAATGCGCGCGCCAAACTATCTGATATGATATCTCTTATTTAAGTTCAATCGTAGCGCCTGCTTCTTCCAATTTCTCTTTTGCTGCGTCAGCATCTTCTTTGCTAACATTTTCTTTCACAGGTTTAGGTGCATTATCCACAAGCTCTTTAGCCTCTTTTAGACCAAGATCTGTCAATTCTCTTACTGCTTTAATCACTTGGATTTTCTTGTCCCCAATATCAGTCAAAACTACATCAAATTCTGTTTTCTCTTCCTCTTCTTCAGCTGCTGCTCCTTCAGCGGGGGCAGCGGCTGCAGCAGCCGGTGCAGCGGCAGTCACACCGAATTTTTCTTCAAAGGCTTCTACCAATTCATTCAGTTCAATGACAGTCATGGATTCTACAGCTTCAAGAATCTCTTCTTTCGTTAATTTTGCCATTCTTTTTCACCTCCTCCACAAACTTTCGCATCTATAAAACCACCGAAATTAAGATGTGTTATGCTTCTTTCTGTTGTCTTACACTATCCAAGACATATACGAAATCCCGAATCGGAGCGTGCAGCACGCTTACAAAACTTGAAACCGGAGACTGCATAGCCATTGCTACTTTGGACAATAAGACCTCTCTTGATGGAAGATTCGCCAATGATTGGATTCCTTCAGCGTCAATTAATACTCCTGCAAGCAAGCCTGCCTTTATTTTTAATTTCTTATTTTTCTTAGCATACTCCGACAGTACTTTAGGTGCCGCAGCTGGATCCTCATAACTAAAAGCAATGGCGGTCGGTCCCTCTAGATACTCAATCATTTCGTCTAAGCCTAAATCTCGAACGGCAAAACGCGCCATAGTGTTTTTTATCACTCGGTATTCTACCTGTTCATCACGAAGCTTTCTTCTCAGTTCTGTAGACTCAGAAACATTTAAACCACGGTAATCTGTCAAAACAGCCGACTTTGCTCTCTCCATTTTGTCTTTCACTTCTTCAACCAAAGCTTCTTTTTCTGCCCGAACACTCACTCCATCCACCTCCTTCAAATTAATCAACAAAATAAAATAATAACCCCTCCACGCAGACGCGCAGAGGAGCATTAATCTCATCAAATGAGTTATAAGCAACTTCTCCACACCTCGGTAGGCGGCATCCCTGCCATTAAACATCTGCACCTACTGTCTACGGCTTTCTATCGTTTTTCACTTTTACAACGGGAATTATATCATAAAGGCCCAACGAAAGTCAAAGATTTTTCATGCTATCTAACTCGCTGGTAATTTTGAGGATTGATTTTAACTCCGGGACTCATTGTTGATGATAATGTGACCGTGCGCATGTAACTTCCCTTAGCACTTGCAGGCCTTGCTTTAGCAAGAGCATCCATGAGTGTCCCAAGATTCTCCTCAAGCTGCTCGGCAGTAAAGGAAACCTTTCCAACAGGCGCGTGAACGATCCCTGCCTTCTCCACCCGATACTCAATCTTTCCAGCCTTTGTTTCTTCGACGGCCTGTTTGATATCAAAGGTAACTGTACCGGTTTTAGGATTCGGCATAAGTCCTTTCGGACCTAAAATCCTGCCTAGTTTTCCAACAACACCCATCATGTCCGGTGTTGCGATCGCAACATCAAAATCAGACCAGCCCTCCTCAACTTTAGCGGCCATATCTTCGTCTCCAACATAATCGGCCCCGGCATCTTCGGCTTCTTGGGCCTTTTCGCCTTTGGCAAAAACCAAAACTTTTTTTGTTTTGCCAGTACCATGAGGAAGTATCACAGTTCCCCGTACCATTTGATCCGCGTGCCTAGGATTAACCCCTAGTCGAACAGACACCTCGACAGTTTCATCAAACTTTGCTTGTGCAATTTCCTTCACAATCTCGATTGCTTCTTGAGATTCATACAACTTCTCACGATCTATCTTTTGAATGGATTCGTTATAAGTCTTTCCTCTTTTCGACATGCGTATTCCTCCTTGTGGTTTTACGGACTATTTCCTCCCACAATATGCTTATTAGTTATTCAATTTCAATTCCCATACTTCTCGCTGTGCCTTCGACCATTCTCATTGCAGCTTCAATCGAACCTGCGTTAAGATCCTCCATCTTCGTCTCTGCAATTTCTTTTACCTTATCACGAGAAACCGTGGCAACTTTCACTTTATTAGGTTCTCCTGAAGCAGTTTCAATACCCGCCGCTTTTTTAAGCAGTACTGCAGCCGGCGGAGTTTTGCAGATAAAGGAAAAAGAGCGGTCGGCGTATACGGTAATTTCCACGGGAATGATTAACCCTGACTGTTGAGCTGTTCTTTCGTTAAACTCTTTGCAAAAACCCATGATATTTACTCCATGCTGCCCCAAAGCAGGACCAACCGGGGGTGCCGGGTTTGCTTTTCCAGCTGGAATCTGTAACTTTACCATACCAATCACCTTTTTTGCCATGATAAATCACCTCCTTCGCTAGTTAACTGTATTTATGAAAAAACTTGAAGAAAGAAAAGCCCCGGCTTTTGTGCTGCCGGAACCGCAGAAATCCTACAACTTCTGCACTTGGGAAAAATCTAATTCCAAAGGAGTTTCCCGGCCAAACATAGACACACGTACCTTGAGTTTCCCTCTTTCTGCATTAATGTCATCAATGGTGCCAACGAACCCATCGAAAGGACCTGAAATCACCTTTACCGTTTCGTTAATCTCAAAGGCAACTTTCGGTCTGGCTTCTTCCAGACCCATCTGTCTCATGATGGCCTTCACTTCTGATTCTTGAAGCGATACCGGCTTGGATCCGGATCCGACAAAACCTGTAACTCCGGGTGTATTACGAACAACATACCACGAGTCATCAGTTACAATCATTTCAACCAAAACATAGCCCGGAAAAACTTTCTTCTTCGTTGTTTTTTTCTTCCCATTTTTTATTTCTACCTCATCTTCCATGGGAACAAGCACCCGAAAGATCTTATCCTGCATGTTCATTGACTCTACACGCTTTTCCAAATTCGTTTTTACTTTATTTTCATAACCAGAATAAGTATGTACAACATACCAGCTTTTTTCCATAATACAAGGGACCTTTTTTTCTGCAGCCCCCACCCCCCTACTTGCTTAAATTATTAGCCGTAATAAACCACTAAACACTGAATCGACTAACCAGATGAAAAGCGCTACGACAGTAACAGAAATAACCACCACTGTCGTAAACTGCTTTGTCTCTTGCCGGGTCGGCCAAATTACTTTACGCAATTCAGAACGTAAATCTCTAGAGAAACGTCTTGTCTTTTCAAATATTTTCTTTAAAAAACCCATGGTTCCACATCCCTCTATGTTCAATTAAACAAAGCAAAGACCCGCAGCGGCTCCAAATCCCCAATCCGGAGCCATTCTCCCTATAGGAACCGCGAGCCTGCTAAACCTCACTAATTATCTATATTTAGAAAGTAAATCAGTCTCTCTAGACCATAGCAACATTATTTTGTTTCCTTGTGAACTTTATGGCCCCTGCAGTAACTACAATACTTTTTCATCTCTAATCGGTTTGCATCATTCTTTTTGTTCTTTTTGGTAATATAATTTCTTCTTTTACATTCCTCACAAGCTAGTGTTATCCTAACCCGCATCCCAGCCACCTCCCTGAACGCAGCAACATATATTGCAAACTACCGCCACATTAATCTACCATACTCCATTTTAAAAGTCAAGAAAAGCCTGAATGTTTGAGGCTGCCAGTGACCGCTCCTTCGGTTTTATCCTTCTTCAACCGTAGCAACCACGCCGGCGCCTACCGTACGGCCGCCTTCTCGAATCGCAAACCTAAGCCCTTCCTCAATGGCGATCGGCGTAATTAATTCTATGCCCATGGTGATGTTGTCTCC
>SLNR01000146.1 GCA_007132905.1 Candidatus Sumerlaeota bacterium
AAGTATATTCCGAGGGAAAGAGGTCAGGCTCAGGATGAAGCATGAACAAAAAAGAGAAGGTTCAAACAACAAGCAGCAAAGGATATCTCCAAAGAATGACCTTTCATACCAATTATCGAAGAAGGTGAACAGAGTGATACCTAAAGATGTGCCTGTCTTATGAAAAGGAAGGAGTTTTCTTAGTGGGGGAAAACAGTATTCTCTAAGAAGATTTGCCCGGAAGTGTTCGAAGAGAAAGATCTTTTTTCTTCATGGCCGAAATCTTTCCAGAAGGATTCTTACATCGCTTCTCCTTGTATATCATTACATATTCCAAGAAAAGGAGTCTTGTACTAGATGAATCTTTTTTGAGTATGTTTTAAAATGTTCTGTTCGTATACTTAGGGTTTGAATAATATTTGTCTTAATTGAATAAAAAAGCAGCTCTGCCGCTGTAAAGCGGCAGAGCTACTGCTGAATAAAAGGTTGTTTACAGCTGAGGCTCTCTTTCGACTTTTAAAACCGAGGAGAGCGCTTTGACAGCCGCCCATCCGATTATGGCTCCGGCAATGCTGCTGAGACTAAAGGGGATGATGTAGGCATACGCTAAGACGGCTTGGCCCAAGAGAATTCTAGCAACTGGATAGGCCAGCAAAGCACCGAACAAGCCGGTTCCGACGACTTCTCCTGCTAGTGCGAAGTGTTCCTTTCTTGTCCACCGGTAGCAGTAACCGGCTAAAACGGCCCCAACAATCCCCCCGGGGAAAGCCAGCAAGGTTCCGATTCCCAAGATGTTTCTGAGTACGGCTATAAGGAAAGCAACTATGCCGGCATTGACAGGACCCAGCATGATTCCAGCTATGACATTGATGGCGTGCTGCATGGGAAAGACACGGGCGCCCAATGTCGGGATGGAGATAAGGTGCGCTGTGATGGTTCCTACCGCAATCAGCATGGCCATAAGAGTCATGTTTTTTAGCCTCATTCGTCAATCCTCCTTTGCAATGTTTTCATCCGTTTTCTGATGGAAGATAGAAAAACACCACAGCTAGCGTAGGCAGCTGTGGTGTCAAGTTGACACGATGATTGCTCTCCCTACGCTGGCATTACCCAGACAACGAAAACCGCTGCTTTCATCAGGTTCTAAGGGTAAAAGACTTGGCGTCTTTATCTCAGCCCGGCCGAACGAGCTCCCCCGCTAAACGGATTTAGTTTCACAGTCAATGGTAGCAAAAACGAAAAGAACTGTCAAGAAAATAGGTCTGGCATTTTTACTCTAAAAAAAGAAGGTGTTTCTCGTAGAAAGTTTCTAAACTTTATGTTCTTGAAATAATTCGTTGTATTGTGGCTCTAGAAGAAAAGGCTCATTTTGCTAGAGATGAAATCAAAATTATACTTCTAGAAGAAGTCTGGCAGTAAAAAAACATCAGGGAAAGTCTTTTCCCGGTGCTTTTTTAAGAAAGGTTTTAGGTTGACGCGGCCAGGATTATCCCTCCAACTTTATATTATGAACCGCTTTTTTGATGACATCCAGTGAGTGCGGGGAGATATCAGATGGTATGGCGCAGCCGGGACCAACCATGAATTTCTCCGTTCCGGCTTCTTCTGCGGCTTTTTTTATTTGAGCTTCCAATTCATCAGCGTGGAAATAGCTGGTTTTCATTTCGTCAATACCACCGATAAGGCAGGCATCGGTCAATTTCCTGGCTTCACTCAAAGAGGGAGCCGAATGCAGGTGAGACCAGTTGAATGCATGGACGGGATAATCCAAAACATCTTTCATGCGCAGGTTTTGTCCATGTATGTGGGCAATGTTCATAAATCCTTTTTCTCTGAAAGCTTTGAGTAGTTTTAAGTCATAAGGCTTGACAAACTCCATGAATTCTTCTTGCGTCATGAAATCGTCGGTTGCCCCGTTCACCGAGAAGAAAATACCGGCAGCGCCCGCTCTTAAGGCAGCCTTTCCATAATGTAGAAAGCTTTCGGTGATGGCTTCGAGTCCGGCTTTGAATTCGTCAGGGTGTTCCCGCATGAAAGTAAACATCACATCTTTTGCGGTTCGGCGGGCAACACCAATGGGATTGAAAATGGTTTCAACGAAAAAGGCTTTTCCTTCCAGCCTTTTGGCGATTAATTCCAGTGCTTTTAGCTGTTCTTGAAACCATTTGTAGTCAATGGGTGCCACACTTAATCTTTTCCAGTCTTCAATGTTTGAGATCCGGTCTTTGCCTTCGGGAAAAGGATAGGGATAATCGCTCATGACTTTGAGAAAATCAAGATCATACCTTTCATAGAAAGACAGATGGGTTTTGGCGATTTCTTCGCCTAATTCATGTTGATTGCCAAAATGGTACCAGAGACTAAACGGGAGACGGTCAATTTTTTCTCCCTGAAGAGCTGCTCTTACTCTTTCTTGTTTATTCATAAAGTCATTCCCCCTATTTTTTTCTATATAAACTATTCTCGAAAAAAATAGAAACTCCTATAAGGCCAAAAAAAAGGCTAATAGGATGCCTTCGTGATTCAAACGGAAGGAGATTTCTTTATGGTCATGGAAAGGAAAGAGAACACACTGCTTGGAGGGATTAGCTTGGAGGAACAACGGTTGAGAAAATTTGACCATAAGATGATGAAATACGATGCACAGATCAAAGAAATCTGGATATCAGAAAAATACCGGCGTACTAAATACCTGGGAAAGGAATCTGCCGGCAGGCAGAAAATTTACCGGGAGTTAGCGACTCGAGTCAGCGAATTAGTCAGGGAGCTAGAGGAGACAGAGTTTATCGAAAGCGAACTGGTGAACTGTCGCGATGAGTATCTGCGGGCGGGAAAGGCGCTTTTAAAAGCTTATGAAGCGGCAGAGAAAAATGATCCCGATGATATAAGGGATTTTGCAGAGTACACTTATTATGCCCAGACGGCCAGAGAAGAGCTGAATCGGTTGTGGCAAAGGCACAATGAATAGCCAAAAAAAGAGCATGCAGGAGGGAAGGGAAATGAAAGAAAACATAGGCAAATATATTGAAGGAAAGGAACAAGAGATGATCAACAGCTTAGAAGAGATGGTGAACATCGACAGCGGCTCCTACGATAAGAAAGGGGTAGAACGGATTGCAAGTATCATGGCAAAAAGACTCAAAGCCATCGGGTTTGATGTACAGGTCCTCTACCAGGAAAATCTAGGGCCGCATGTGGTGGCCAGGAAGAAGGGAAATGGCGGGAAGAAAATCTTTTTGGTCGGGCATATGGACACCGTGTTTGAGGAAGGGACCGCCAAAAAACGTCCGTTTCGTATAGAGGGGAGCAGAGCCTACGGCCCGGGAGTGGCCGATATGAAAGCAGGGCTTATTACTATGGTGTATGCCCTTGAATCTCTTGAGAAAGAAAGTTGGGACCAATTTGGCGAGATTTGTGTTATTGCCAACAGTGATGAAGAAATCGGCTCGCCCACTTCTGAGGAATTGATTGAAAAGGAAGGGAAAGAGGCGGATATGGCTTTTGTACTGGAGCCCGGGCGTGCTGACGGTTCCATTGTTTCCGCTCGAAAAGGGGTGGGCAGCTTTGATATGGTCATCTCCGGAAAGGCAGCCCATGCCGGGGTGGAGCCGGAGAAGGGGGCAAGCGCTATTGAAGAGTTAGCTCATAAAATTCTCGCTCTCCATGATCTGACGGACCTGCAAACAGGAACAACGGTGAATGTGGGAGTCATCAAAGGCGGAACCAGATCCAATGTGGTGGCAGAATCGGCCTACGCCAAGGTTGATCTTAGGGTTCCCACCAAACAAGAAGAAGGAAGAATGCAAAAAGCGATTGAGAACATAGCACAAAAGGCTCATGTGTCCGGAACGAATACCCGCGTTATCGGCGGGTTGAGCCGGCCGCCCATGACAAAAGAGGAAAACACGAAAGAATTAGTCGAAACGGTAATGGATGCTGCTCGTCAGGCAGGCTTTGATGTTAAAGACACCACCACCGGCGGGGGGTCCGACGGGAATTTCATTGCCGCTTTGGGGACGCCCGTGGCAGATGCCATGGGGCCTGTGGGCGGACTCGGCCACAGCGATCAAGAGTATTTGCAATGGGATACCATGGTGCCGCGTTGTAAAATGCTGGCGTTTTCGCTGCTGTTGTGTGGAGAAAAAAGTGAAAACCGGTAGAAAAATTACGGGTGCTTACTCTTTTCAAAGAAAGGCTGTCTTCAAAGAAAAGGATGGAGTATAGGTTTTAAATAGAGGTAAATAGAATTTTGCTGGAGGGGAAAACATGGAGAAGGTTTATGAATATATTGACCAAAACAAAGAAACCTTTCTTGAGGAGCTGATGCCTTTTTTGGCGCAGCCTAGTATCTCCACACAGAAAGTGGGTATAAAAGACTGCACAATATTGTTAAAGCATTTAATGGAAGAGGCGGGGATAAAGACAGAGGTGATGCAGACCAAAGGGCATCCAGTTGTTTTCGGTCAGATTGAGGGTGCATCGCCCTATACGCTTTTGGTGTACGGTCATTACGATGTTCAGCCTCCGGAGCCGCTTAAAGAATGGGAATCGGATCCGTTTCAGCCGGAAATAAGGGACGGACGTATTTACGCAAGAGGCAGCGCAGATAATAAAGGTCAGCTGTATGCTCATATCGCCGC